>JAHDDV010000256.1 GCA_020629205.1 Chitinophagales bacterium
CAAGACTCAAGACGTAAGAAGGAGATAGATTGACTTCCAAGTATTCGGATGGAGGAAATTGAGACAAGTACAATTCCTTCATTGCTGAAGACTAAGCGGTCTTCTTACCATAAATGCGACGGATCCAGATTGGGAGGATGATGACGCCTAAGGCCAAATATGGATAATAGGTAATGATACGCCAGATGAGGGCTAGTACCGCCGTGAGTCCATCGGGTACGAAGTCGTAGAGGAATGCGGCGAAGGAACCTTCAGCTACTCCACTTCCGCCTGGTGTAGGGGCGAGTACCATCAAAACGTACATGATCAATTGACGTCCCCAGATCATGAAATGCTCAAAGAGATTGGGTGTCTGCGAGATGGAAATTAAGATACAATTGACGACCAGAAAACGGAGTGTCCAGGCGATGAAGGTGGAGCTGATTCCGTTGGCCCAATAGCTGGCATTTTGTTTCTTTAGTCCATTGGAGGCCATGATCATTTCTTCGCCAATTCTGCTGGCTCCGCTGCGCCACTTCTTGAGTATTGGTAGTGCAGTGATGGATTCGAGCAGCCATTTGAAGGAGGTTGGACTGACGAAGAGACCGTAGGCAATGGCAGAGCAGTAAGTGAGCATGACGGTGTATCCGGCAAAGAATGTGTAGACTAATACACCAGCTTCGCTAAGCGACTGGATTTTGCCGAGGGCCAGATCGGGAGAGAAAAACTCGTTTCCGATGATGAGCCACATGACAGGGATACAGGCTACAAAGTACATGCTGTCCAGAAACATAGTGGTCAGTACCACAGTTGCAGCCTTGCCGGTTTTAATTTTTTCTTGCGTGAGTAGAAAGAAGGTGACTGCTGTACCTCCTACGGTAGAAGGCGTGACAGCGGATCCAAATTCCCAGAGGCCAACGATATCAAATGCTTGTCGCCAGGAGATCTCATCGCTCAGCAATTTCTTAATGCGAAACATGTAGGCAAAGTGGCGGAAAACCATGAGTATCAAGGCGATACCAATAAACTGCACAGTTCGCCAGCCCCAGTCAGTTTTGCTGAGCACTTCCATGTCCACACCGGTGTAGAGCATGTAGGCAACCACCAGCAAGCCAATCAAAATGGGCAGCATGATTTTGCCGGCACTAAGATTGGCTAAAGGGTTTTCCTTAGTCTGAGAAGGAACAGTAGGATCAGCTTGCGGCTGCATAGAGCATGAAGTTGTTATGACCTTTTCCGATTTCGATTTCCATAATGCGCTCTTGCACTAGCTCCAGCATGGCCAGAAATCTGAATAGGGCTTGCACTCTATTTTCGCAGATACCGAAGACATGTTCGAAAGAAGCTTTGCCTTTAAAAGAGACAAAGAACTCATTGAGCTGTTGCTTTTGCTGGCGGATCGTGTAAGGGTAAGAGATTACTGTATGTTGTACCCTGTTTTGACGATCGTCCAGTCTTTGCATTACCTTTTGAAAAACCTGCAAGAGCTTGAAAAGGCTCAGTGATTCCATCTCAGATTCGAAAGAAAATTCTTTTGCGATCTTCAACATCTCGTTGCGGACGTTTCCGCGCTTGTCTCTTTCCATGCGATTTTGCTCCAAATCGCGTAGATCTTCTACAACTGCTTTGTAGCGCTTGTAGTCCAGAAGCTTTTGGACCAACTCCCGACGGGGGTCGATTTCCTGGCCTTCCTCATCTATTTCCTTTCGGGGGAGCAACATCTTGGCTTTGATACGCATCAGCGTGGCCGCTACCAAGATAAACTCGCTGGCCAGCTCGATATTGAGCTTTTCCATTTCCTTCATATAGTCCAGAAAGTCGGTCGTCAGCTTGAAGATCGGAATGTCGTAGATATCCAATTCATCCCTTCTGATGAAGTAAAGGATGAGATCGAAGGGGCCTTCAAAATGAGGAAGTATAACCTTGTAGTTCAAGAGGAAATGGAATTAGTGAAGGGAGGAATGCGCCAAAGAGCCTCTTAAATTGTAAAGAGGTCTTTGGCAATTCATTTTTTTTCTGGTAATTACTAACGAGGGAGTTTGTTGAACTCGCCTGAGGTAATCGCTACATTTACACCAGCTTTTGAAGCTGTGAAATTGAAGCTACCGCTTACGGTACTTGGTGTTACTTCGCTTAGATTGATCGTGCCGCTGATAGAGCCGTACTGATTCGTAATGTCGGTATGATCAGGAGAGTAGGTAGCGCTTCCATAATTTCCTGCATCATAAAGATGATCCAGATCGATAGCATAGCTTCCAGTGGTAATGTCATTTGTTGTCAAGGTAACTCGATCAGAACCGGATGTTGCTTGAATTACCAAAGATGGGTAAGTGAAGTTGACATTAGAAACCAGTACAGAACTAGTCGTAACCTCTGTACCATCAATTTTCATGGTCAGTTCCCCAACCGCAAGTCCGCTGTCTGAATCGTCTCCGTCATCACCGCAACTTGTGAAAAGAAATGAGCTGCTTAGGGCACACATGAGAAACAAAAGGAGAAAAGGCTTTTTCATGGATTTTAATTTTAGTTCTAATCAGGAATTTATTCGGATGGCAAAGTTAAAGGATTCACCACTATAATAGTAGTGCCTAAGTCGCTTCTTTTGCTGAGAATGGTCTTCCTGTATCTAATCCGGGCTCACTTTACCAGGGAAGAGCTATTTGCCAACAATAAAGATGCAGGGCCGTTTATGAAGGTTGGGCGGATTGTTTCGCCAGGTTTGTATGGCTTTAGTACGGATATACTCTGTTTTCATCGTCAGATCACAGGCTAGGGAAAGCTTGGTTTCATTTTGGCAAACGCGCAGTAGACTATCCAGCATTTGATTGTTGCGGAAAGGTGTCTCCATGAAGATTTGCGATTGACCGGTTTTTAAGGCCCAGGCCTCCAGTCGGGAGATGGCATCTTCTCGCTTGCGCTGATCGATAGGTAAATAGGCGCTAAAGGCAAACTGCTCTGCATTGAGACCTGAGCCCATTAAGGCCATCATGATCGAACTCGGGCCTACTAATGGCACCACTTCGATCTTCTGTTTATGTGCTGCCATAACGACCTCCTCCCCTGGATCAGCTATGGAAGGGCAACCAGCTTCGCTGATGAGTCCCATATCTGCTCCGGCCAGTGCTGGTGCAAGCATTGCTCCGTACTTTGGGCGTCGTTCGTGCTTGTCTATGAGAAACAGCTCCAATTCCCTGATCCTGCCCTTGAGCCCAATGGCACTTAGGTAACGACGGGCATTTCGCTCGTTTTCTACGATGAAGTATTTGATTGCTTTGGCAGTTTCTGCCGTGTGTTGCGGGATGACGCTGGTGTCCTCCCCTCCCAGGGTATTGGGTATTAGAAACAGTTTTCCATTCATTTGCACAAGCCATTTGTCTTCCAGCCTACTGTGCATACCTGCCTATGCAATTTCCAGTAGGGCCTTCTTAAAATCTCGGGCAATACGAAGGCTGATTTCTACCTTGGTAAGCACCCGTGTAAACAAAACTCACTTCGAACCCGCCTCTGTTGGCAGTGGCAGTTTCAAAGTCCGACATGTTGACATCATAGCTGATACCCAACTGCATGCTTTCGTAGTCAAGTCTTGCTATGAGGATTAATGCATCAAAGGTACCAAAACCATCTTGCCCTCCACTCATTCGCAAGCCAGGACCTAATGCAAAAGCTCTTTCTCCGGCAGAATTGTAGTTGCTGCTCATGAAAATATAGCGACCAAGGATCGCTGAAGTCCATTCCCGATAGGTCTGTTGCATCTGCATTTGACTATTGGCCAGGACATCGACTTTTTGGCTAAGTTCCGCACTGCCGCCCAGTTGGAAAGCCAGTCTGGATGCCAGATTGGTGCGGAAATTTGTAAATGTTACGTTCGGACTAATGATATTGTACATAGCACCTCCAAGGTACAGGGAAGTACGCCGGGACGGGGCCATAAAATAGAGTATACCAGCTCCCAGATTAGGATAATTGACGGTTTCATCATTGAGGTTTTCCCCACTGCCTATAGTGGGATCATATCCCAGACCGTCAAACTGATTTCCAAACTGTGCCTTTTCGTAGTTGATGCTTTTTTGTCCGAATCCACCTTGTGCTGCCAGTGAAATGCCGTGGATGTCGTTCATTCTGATGGATGCGCCCAAGGCTACTTCCACCTGCTTGGTATGCAGCTGCAGATCGCCAGCTTTATCACTCAGCACCATTAGTCCCCCGTTTAGATGCATCGTCTGATCAGGGTTGCTGAGGATCTTGCTATCAAAGGAGGCATAGACTGAACGATAGGGCTCCCCAACATCTACCCTATTCCATTGATTACGGTAAATGGCACTGACCCGATATGGGCCATTGCTCAAGCCAATCATCGCCGGATTATTCAGCAGGTTTCCAGCATTGTTTTGGGAAAAGTGAATATCCTGTGCCCAAACAGACAGGCAAAACAAACTGGCAAATATCGTGAGTATGAGTGATTTCATGAGCTGTGAATGTGTGTGGATAAGCGATAAAGGATAGTTATTTGATCAGGGTGATACTGCCCTTCCTAAAGTCTTCCTGATCATCAAGAAAGGTAACTTGCACCACGTACATAAATACCCCAGGATCAAGCGCCGTTCCCTGAAATTCACCAGTCCAGTTTTGACTGATATCGTTGCTTTGGAAGACCATCTCACCAAAGCGGTCATAGATCATGATCTCATAATCCTTGATGGCATTTCCAGACACGACAAAGTCATCATTTACCCCATCCCCATTTGGCGTAAAGGCATTGGGCACATAAAGGATGCCAACGAGGTCTGAGATTACATTGACCACAACTGTGTCCATGCCAGTACATCCGGCCGGTTCTGTTACTGTAACAATATAAGCGGTCGTTTCTGTAGGGTTCGCAATAGGGTCCTGACAGTCTGTACAACTAAGAGCTGTAGCAGGTTCCCATTCATAGACCAGATCGGGAAGCACAAATTCCGCTTCCACACTAATGTCGGCAGATTCGCCAAGGATGATGCTTTGGTCCGGACTAGCTGTGACCTGTAGCTCCCCCTTATCCAGAGTTTGGGTAATCGTTCCAGTACGACAAAGGGCATCTGTTACATGTAAGGTGACATCATAGTAGCCTGGCTGTTCATATCGTACCACTAAAGTGTCTCCAATATCCCACTCGATCAAACCCAAAGGAGCCTCCCATTCAAATTGCAATGGTGGTGTTCCAAACTCACCCGAATAGGTCAAGGTATCAGAGAAAGTATAACATGCCGAAGCAGTCCGCTCAAAATCAACATCTAATTCACCAGTTAGCACGGTAATGTCAAAAGTGATGCTGTCTTCACAGGCTCCCAGGGTATCTTGGTAATAATATTTGTAGTCATAAACTCCTGGTGTCAGGCCAGAAGGATCGAAAGTATCATCAGTAAATCCAGGTCCCGTCAACACTCCACCAGCTGGACTACCAGTCACATCCTCAAAGATTCCTGAGGTGAGACACACCGTGTCAGGGATAGCATCAAAAGAAAGGCTTGGTGGCTCCAATATGTAAACGGTCATGGTATCGACCGAAGAGCAAGAGTTTGCTTCTGTATGTTGCATAATGATATCGTGGCTACCTGCACCTAATACATTGTAGATTTCCTCAGGATTTACAGTATCGACAACCTGTCCGGCAAGGTAGGCAGCTGTATAAGGTGGGTTTGCCGGAGCACTCATTACGAGAGGTACGGCGGCATCGTAGATACAAAATACAGTATCCATGGGGCCAAGCATCGCCGGTTCAATCGGCTCAACAATTGTAATACTTGCTTCCACAGAACAGTCCAGCCCATTTACTATATAGGTGTAATTATGCGTACCAGCCCCCAATTCTCCAATCGGCAATTGCTGCCCTACAGACTGACCGCTCTCATTGATGTAGGTGCCACCAGAAGGCGTCCCGACCAGATAAAAGTTATTGCTATAATTACTGCAGATGTCAGAAGCAACCTGTCCGGATGTGCCGCTACTATTGGTATAGACTCCCAGACCAACCACAGATAGGAAGATGTAGGATTCACAGACAATACCGTTTTCCACACTAAAGTAGGAGATCTCGTGATTGCCCGGTCCCGCTACCGCCGGATCAAACAGACTATTTGCTGCATCTACCCCAGGACCACCAAACAAACCAGTGGTAGCTTGTCCTATTAAAGTAAGAGGGCTATCATCTACACAAACTGAATAAACAGGTGGCTGAGTCAAATCGCTGTAAGCAGCAAACGAAGGGGCATTGATGACCGAAAAGATCGCAGCAACTTCACACTGCACACCGCCGACGTCAACAGTATAAGTGATCGGATGATCTCCCAAACCTGCAGCTACTACACTAAGCTGTCCACCAACAATACCGGGACCACTAAAAGTACCACCTGCAGGACTCCCAATTGGAGTGACTATTGCATCAGTATAGCAGTGCCCGTCTATTTGTTCCCCCAGTGTATTCGCGAAAGTGACGGTAACTGCATCACATTGAGCCCGAAGCTCAGCAACGCAGCAAGCACTAGCTAGCATAAAGATGACAGCCAATAACCTCATCATACGACAGTGGGATTTTCGTTGTTTCAGAATAAGGCATCACACAGGACAATATTAGTCTAGGAGATGCCGTAAAATAAACGGTACTTTCAGACCATAGATGTCTGCAAAACACCTACTTACAAAAGTTATTCCTTAATGGTGGTGGGCAGGCAAAATTAAAAGAAGCTGCGGTAATAAAACGTGCTTTTCAGATTAAATTATCTATGTAAAGACATTTCTACCAAGTATAAGCCTTTACATTTGCGAAAAACAAATCCTCAATGATTAGTAGAATCTCATTATTGCTCAGTCTCGTGCTCCTTTTTGGCCTCAGTTGCAAGAAAGATGATCCGACAGTGGTTAATCCAAATATCACCAATGAGTCGGCAACAGTACAAGATTGCGATCCCGAGAGCGAGTACTACAGCATCCTCGTCGATTTCGATTATGAAGGTGCAGATCCGACTGAGGAGTTTAGCATCGGTGTAGCTGATGACAAGTCAAAATACGGTACTTATGCCTTCTCAGAGCTGCCAGTCACAATCAGCAATCTGCTCGGTGATAATGCCACTGAACTGGAGCTGAATCTTTACGTTCCCAAAGAAGACAGCGTCAACAAACAGGTCTTCCCACTGGAGATTCCTCAACCGATCGATTGTATCACACGGATTTCGCATGATCGATGGAATGAGTTATTGATCGCCAATGTCTCACAGGCGGGTAACGTCAATTACCCCGGCTTCCTCAGTCGCTTCGATGAAGTCCAAGAATACCTGCGAATCCTCAGTGCAAATCCCCCTGAAGCTGACTGGTCAGATGAAGAGACTACCTGCTTTTACATCAATGCCTATAACGCTGTTGCGGTCAACCTAATGCTGGAAAACTATCCAATACAGTCCATCATGAATATCCCAGATGTCTGGAAGCGAAAAGAGCTACAAATTGGAGAAGATACTTTGAGTTTGGACAATATCGAAAAAGACATCCTACTTCCTCATACCGACTATGATCCACGCATTCACTTTGCAGTCAATTGTGCTTCAAAGTCCTGTCCTCCTCTACTGAATCGAGCATTTGTCCCCGAAACATTGGAAAATGATCTACAAAGCCAGACCTATGGCTTTATCAATAACTCAAGCTACAATTTCCTCAGCCCCGATAGCCTCGCCGTTTCGCAGCTGTTTAACTGGTATATCAATGATTTTTCTGCCATTGACACTGCTGGTTTGGATCAAGCACAACGCGATGCTCAAGTGATCCAATACATCGATCAATACAGCAATCAGAGTTTCAACGAAGGCGCAGTCGTTCACTATCAGGAATATGATTGGTCGATCAATGACTAATTAGCAGATAAAGGAAAAATCTTCTTTTTGGAGCCCAGCGGAATGGGACGTGGCAATGACCGTCCCGCTGTCCGTTCCAATGGCGACACCAGATGTGGGCTTCATGTATCCACTAGCGAGGTCTCTCCTATCGTCGAGCCCCCGCTAGTGGCACATTCAGACCCACATCTGGCACCGCCATTTCCTCTTCCATCG
>JAHDDV010000257.1 GCA_020629205.1 Chitinophagales bacterium
TCGACCTCCGGGTTATGAATCCGACGCTCTAACCACCTGAGCTACCTCGCCATTCCTCGAATTTCCGGACAAGTGAAACAGCAAAAAGCCAGTCCCATAATTCGAGCTGCAAATATAAGACTTAATTCCCGAAAAGGGTTCCCAAGTGGCGTAAAAATTGTTCGTTTTTCCATACCCTCCAGCTCAATTTCGAGCATGCTGTCTCCCCCTGAGTTTTGCGGCTTAGCTCCTGAAACAAAAGCAGGAGTTTCAAGTACTTAAACTGGTCCAAATGCTGCTTCACTTCGTTATTTCTTGGGAATAGTAGCAATGTTCACTTATTTTGCAGCAAAATTGACCGTCCTTGAAAATTAGCAACGAATTAAAGGTTGGATTACTGGCTTTAGTCGCAACAGCGATTTTGGCAGTGGGTTACAACTTCCTGAAAGGTAAAAACCTATTCGACAGTCGAAAAGTCTTTACCGCCCAATACGAAAGAATTGATGGTCTGCTGGTAGGAAATCCCGTGCAAGTAAAAGGCTTCAATGTGGGCATTGTAGACGATATTCGATACATCCCGGAAAGCCAGACCATTCAGGTCACCATGCTAGTGGACAACGATATCAATGTCCCTAAGAATGCCGATGCAATAATACAGAGCTCAGGGCTCATGGGCGATATGGCTGTGAGAATTGATCTCAAAGCAAAGGAGGGTATCACCGGATTAGCAGAGTCCGGAGATGTACTCAAGGGTCGGACACAACAGAGTATTAGCGAGACGCTCACCAATGAACTGACTCCAGTCAGACATAAAGTCGAAGAGCTAATGGGTGCTATGGACACCCTTGTTGATGCTATGCGTGTCAACCTCAGTTCAGAGCGAATGGATCATATCATGGGCAATGTGGATGAAAGCATGGCATCCGTCTCTTCCATCTCCAAAAATCTCGCTAGCACCAGCAAAGACCTCGATGCCTACATTGAGCAGGAAATTGCGAAGATCAACGTGATCTTGAAAGATGTTTCCGATATCACTTCAAACCTCAAATCAAATAACGCAGATATTACCAAAGTAGTGAAGAATGCCGCAAAGATCTCGGATGAAGTGGCCAACTCAGATCTCAAAGGCAGTATCGAAGGACTGAAGCAAACCGTCGAAGCTGCACAGGAATCAATGGCAGGCGTGAACAAGCTATTGGCCTCAGTCGAAAGAGGGGAAGGAAGCCTTGGTAAACTCATGACGGACGAAGGACTATACACCAATCTTGAAAAGTCTGCCGAAGATCTGGACAAGCTCTTGATTGATCTAAAGCAACATCCAAAGCGCTACGTTTCCTTTTCTGTATTTGGAAAGAAAGACAAAAAGAAAAACAAAGGAGAACAACCGATTCCAGCAGAGTAGGAAGATGGGCTTCTCGCCATTTCCTTACTTCGAGATCAGTCAGGGCAACTATGCCATTGACCTAAGCGTTGGTATATAAGTCCAAAGTTGATTCATTGAAGATTGCATGTACCTTTATTAGCCTTCTCATGCTTGCCTTGTATAATCCAGATATACAAGCACAGACTATCGCTGCCGATGGCACAAATACTGCCCAAACAGATACTACCGCAGACAAGACCATCGAATACGAATCAGATCTACTAGAGCAGATCATCTACGATGATCAAACCGAGATCCGAAAGCTCATCGGCGAGGTAGTGCTTTGGCAGGATGATGTAAATATGTGGTGTGACAGCGCCTACTTTGATCTGGACAAAAACAACGTTCAGGCCTTTGGTAATGTGATCATAGAACAAGGCGACTCGATCCATATTGAAGCAGAATACCTTCAATACTACGGCAATGTACGCGAAGCACTGCTCTACGACGATGTGTTTCTGACAGATAGAAAATCCGAAATCACTTCCGACACTCTCTTCTATCGCGTGGGGCCTCAACAGGCCAGGCTATATCAGAACGTGCACTTAACAGATGAAAAGGTCAGTGTAGAGGCCGATTCGCTCGAGTACAATGTAGGCAGCAAGCAGGCCACCTTCTTTGACAACTGCAGCCTGACCGACGGTGAAATGTTGCTGGAAACGGACAGCATGGACTACAATGTCAATACCCAGATCGGAAACTATCGCGGTGGCGGTCAGCTGACCTCAGGGGAAAGCTATATGGAAAGCCAAAACGCCACCTATTTTGGGGCTGAAAATCGCGTGGCCTTTCAAGACAGTGTCTACTTCGAAGATAACCGCTACAAGATGCAAACGGATTTCTTAGAATATGATCTCGTCGAAGAAATTGCTGACTTCAATGGGGAAACAGTCATTGACAATGAAGGAGATGTAATCTATTGCGAGTCGGGCACCTACAACAGAAAAATTGATCGAATCACCTTTGATACCCAGGCAGAGATTCAAAGCGATGGTCGGGTCTTGAAAGCAAACAAGCTCAACTACAGTAAAGAAACCGGAATCGGTATCGCTACCGGCGAGGTAGTCTGGACCGATACACTGCGCAACATAGAGATCACAAGTGATTATGCGGAGTATGCTGAAAAGGAAAATCAAATTCTTGCCACCGGAGATGCCCTACTGCGCAATGTCATGCAAGAAGACACCCTCTGGGTAGCAGCCGATACCCTGCGGACCATTAAACCCGAAATTCCGGATAGCATGGATCAATCAGCCGATAGCTTAAACACTTTTTTGGCCTATCGCAATGTTCGATTCATGAAGAGCGACATGCAAGGCAAATGCGACTCCATGAGCTATTCTACCTTAGACTCCGTCTTCCAAATGTACTACCGTCCGGTGGTCTGGATGGATGACATACAGCTTTCCGCAGATAGCATTGTTGTCGAAACGGAAAACAACTCCCCTACTGCCTTCTACCTACGTCAAAAGGCTTTTGCTATCAGTCAACTAGACACGGGTTATTACAATCAGGTCAAGGCAAAAACAATCGATGGACTCTTTGAAGAGCAAGAGCTCTATCGCATCGAAGCCAGAAGCAATGTGGAAAATGTGTACTTTGCTCAAGATGATAATGGAGCCTACTATGGAGTAAACAAAGCTAAGTGTTCCGAGATGGACATCCATATCGAAAAACGAGACATTGAAAAAATCGTCTTCAAACAAAAACCGGAAGCAGTCTTCACACCTATCCAGCAAGTCCAGCCACAATCTTTCCTCTTAAAGGGATTCAGTTGGCGGTCTCCAGAACGCCCCAGGAGTTTGGCAGATCTCTTTGTGAAAGAGGAACGCCCTACGGAGACTGAAGAGGAAAAGAGCAAGCAACCAGCCACTATTCTGGAAGCAAGTGGTGCTGGCACCGCCACTTCATCAGGAAAGGTCCAAACAGGAACAAAGGGAGCCAACAAAGGTAAAGCTAAAAAGAAAGGCGATCAATAAGTGATGCACGAAGATGCCAAACTCCACATAATAAGCTTTGACATTCCACTGCCGGCCAATTACGGCGGCGTAATCGATGTCTACCATAAGCTCGAGGCAATGCATAAAGCAGGATGCAGAATCATTCTTCATTGTTTTCAATATGGCGATCGCAAGCCAGAAGAACCTTTGAATCAGATCTGCGAGGAGGTACACTATTACCCTCGTAAGCAAGGCCTGCAAGGCCTAAGTCTCAGCCTCCCATACATCGTGCAATCCCGAACCAGTGGCAAGCTGCTCCATCGATTGAGCCTTGATCACCATCCTATACTCTTTGAAGGCCTGCATTGCTGTGCTTATCTGGGACATCATGCGCTACAACACAAGCATCAATATGTACGCATGCACAATATCGAGTGGCAATACTATCAACAACTGGGAAAACGGGAAAGCAACTTGCTGAAGGCTCAGTACTTTCAAATGGAAGCCAGAGCACTCCGCAAATTTGAAGCAAATCTCCATAGTGCCGATGACATCTTTGCCATCAGCACTAAGGACCAGCAATACCTGCAAGAAACCTACGACCAAAGTAGCCACATCCCTCCATTCCATCCCTTTGATATTCCCACTGGAAAGCCAGGAAAAGGTGAGTACATGCTCTATCACGGTAATCTCGCTGTAAACGAGAATCAAGAAGCGGCGAGATTCCTATTGGAGCAAGTGCAAGAACAAGTAGAGCTGCCACTAGTAATTGCCGGTGGAAACCCGGACAGCAACCTTGTGGACCTCTGCAAGAAAGAATCCGTAAAGCTCATTATCAATCCACCTGATGAACAGCTCTGCAAACTAATTGCCAATGCGCAACTAAATGTCTTACCCACTTTTCAGGATACTGGTATAAAATTGAAGCTGCTTTCCGCCTTGTACCAAGGAAGATTTTGTTTGGTCAATACTCCGATGATCACCAGTACTGGTCTGGAAAGTCTGTGCATCAAAGCGGACGGGCCAGAAGCCTTTATCAGCAAAATCAAACACATTACGTCCATTCGATATACACAACAAGAGCAAGCGAAGCGTCATAAGCTACTACAAGAATTATTCTCCAATGCAAGTTCAGCGAGGGCTATTATGAAACGCATAAATTTCCAAAGAAAAAGTATCGACGCAAATACCTCATAAACAGCGATTTAGAGCCAAAAGAATGTACCCTTAACATTTCCTTAACAGCCTTTATTGTCCCAGCTGTTGGACGGCAAGCTAATTTGACATATCTTTGAACCGAACTACAAAACAACTAGTACGCATTATGACCACATTTAACCTAAATATCATCACGCTTGATTGCAATGCAACAGCATCCACATCGGATCAGCTTGACTTGTTAAGGCTCGGGTAAACGCGTACGAAATTAAAAGTAACGAAGGCCCGAGCATGATGCTCGGGCCTTTTTTTTTGGACCTATGAATCAACTTCAACAAAATATGGAACCATTGCTAAACGAATTGGGTTTACCCTGTCCGTTTGACCCTCTATTCGATCGCAATGATGATGATAATCTAGATACTGATACGACGAGACCGCTTGGGCTTCATCCGGAGAGGATGAGACAAATTGAAAAATTGAAAAAGCCCAACACTCAATGAATGTTGGGCTTTTTTTTGGGCTGAACGCCTATGCGACAGCCGTGTAAAACAATAAAATCGCAGGTTTACGATGAGGGGGTGACATTAATTTTCGCAGGTTGGGTCACCCCCGGTAAACCAAAGATAAAGCCTATGAACTGTATAGACAATATTTATGAAACAGAATGACTGTACAAGTGGTTTTAGAGATACAATGAATTGATGAGTGTACGAACAATTTTCGATTAACCTTTTTACAATCCCCATCGCGTCTTCAACCCAATTTAATAACCCTAATACTCAATACTATGAACTTTATTAAGAATTTAATCAGCAAGACGAAAAGTCCTCAACTTCCTACAATTCCACACAAGGAAAAGATCTGGTTGGAAAACCAAATCCGACAGGAAGGACAGAGAGCAATCATCGAAGGCCCTATTCAATAAGGCACGATGAACAGTCGACCGCTCTCCTGATTGGGGAGCGGTCGGCTACTCACTCATTCAATCACGCATCAAACTGACTGATAATGTTAAAAACCTTATACAGGCCAGTAGGAAAATCAGAGCTGGACCTTATTTTAAACAACAGATGGTTGACCATTCCCGGTCGATTTTCTGAACGAACCGTTTTCAAACCCACTAGAAGTTTCGCCCATGCCGCTGCTATTGCCAAGCAGTTCCTAACCAAAGACGCAGAAGCAGGCTTTGCTGGATTTGTTACGAGCTTTCAGGTGTATACAGATTATCTACAACGCTATTCTGATGACCCGGAAAATCTCCCCATTGAACTGGATATTCCAGCTTCCGAATCCTACAATTTCAATCTCAATATTTACGGAAGCATCAAGGTAGTCGCCGCCTACTACGGTACTACAGGACAAGATTTCACTGGATTGATCCAAGGTCTTTATCCCTACGATTACTAGTGCCAATTGCTCTTTGATCACTGCATTGAATAGCTTGTCTTTTTGGAGCCCAGCAGTGCCACTCGTGGCAATTATCTACCTGCTCTTCGTTCCAATTCGCGCCCCGTCTGCCTGTTCATGCATTGCCTATGAGGTCTCTACGCCTTCGCTTCGAGCCCTCATAGGCAAGCATTCACCACGGCATCCGCAGCACTCATTTCCTCTGCGATCAGGGCTATGCATCACCACCCTAGCTCGTCGGACTGAGTAAAAATATTTGGCTTTGCCCTTTCATCAAAAGGGCTAATCATTTGCACGCAGCTCCGGTTCCTGAGCGGAGTCGAAGGACTGTTGGAAAGGAGAGGATAAAGTGCTGCGAGTCAAGGGAATTGGCCATCCAAGTTCGGAGACATATCAATGTCGCCAAATCGCGACCAGATCCAGTGGAGCAAGCAACAATGCCGCACGGCTAACTGCGAAGCAGTTTTTCCACAATTGCCATCGGCCTTAGAACCCCAGTGGAACTGTGTAGTTCGGGCTCGAGCCATCAGCTCCACCCCTGCCCAACAGTCCTTCGACTACGCTCAGGAACCGCAGTGTCGATCCCATTCTTTTGCTCTAACATTCATGCTCAACTACCTCAAACAATTGTAGAAGAGGCAAGGCACCGCCTTGTGAGTTTTGAGTCCTGAGTCTTGAGTCTTGAGTCTTGAGTCTTGAGTCTTGCTAATAATGAATCCAAACTAAAACAACCGCAACTGCGGATCCTTAGTCGCTGCATGTAAAGACAAATCATAATCATAAGCAGGCTCCCGCTTCAAGAATCGATTCTTAGCCAACTTGAATTGCTGGTGAATCATGTCTGCAATATTTCCTTCCCCCCGCATTCTGGTTTTGAAGCGATGATCGGAGACTTTGCCGCCATGACAATCCGCGATCAAGCCCAATACTTTTTGCTGCCGATCCGGATAATTTCGCTCTAGCCAATCGACAAACAATTCCTCAACATCCCCATTGAGCCTGACCACAGTATAAGCTATCGAAGAAGCTCCCACCGCACAAGTCTCCTTGACCAAATTAAAGATCTCGTAGCTGTTTAGCCCAGGGATGATCGGTGCCATCATTGCAGTCACAGGTATGCCAATAGCTGCCAGGTCTTCAATAACTTTTAGCCGCTGCTTTGCAGTGGCTGTGCGCGGTTCTAGCCGTCGTCGAAGGGATTCGTCCAGAGTTGTGATCGATACCGCTACTTTTACCAAGCGCAAGGCAGCCAATTCCTTCAAGAGATCCACATCTCGTAGAATAAGACTATTCTTGGTGATAATGCCTACTGGATGTTTGTACTTTAGAAAGACTTCAAGAAGAGATCTGGTAATGCCAAGCTTTCGTTCAATCGGCTGGTAACAATCCGTGTTCCCGCTAAGGGAAATCGGTGCCGCTTTCCATTTCTTTGACCTTAGCTGCTTTTCCAGCAATACGGCTGCCTCTTTCTTCACCAATATCTTCTGCTCAAAATCCAGCCCTGCAGAGTAGCCCCAATATGGGTGTGTGTTTCTAGCATAGCAATAGATACATCCATGCTCGCATCCCTGATAGGGGTTGATGGAAAAGGGAAAAGGTACATCAGGGGAATTCACTTTGTTAATTACCGTTTTCGGCTTCACATCAATGAATTGTGTCTCCTTTTGAATTTCAATTGGACCTTCTTCCCCTGTATAATAGTTTTTTTCAAATGGATTGGCAGGGTTGATCTGCGCACCCCTACCCTTGTGCCGCTCTTCCATATCTGGAAGGTAGCTCAGATGAAGCAGATTTGAAATTTGCTTTAGGGAAGAATTAGCTCAAAGCCTCAAGTTTGCAGATTCTTTTGGGCTCGACATTTGAAGGATGCAGCTTCGCCGCAAGTAATAAAAAACTAGAGCGCTAGAAGGGCGGTGAAAAATAGCCTCGGGCGCAGCGGTATGGGCTGCCTGCATGCGCCAGTGACTGCCAGGCCTATGGGGGCTCCGACGAAGGAGGAGACCGCAGAGGCCCTGCAGGAACAAGCAGGCAGGTAGCACATAATAGCGTAGCACGAGACGGGTATTGCCACGTGACTATGCTGCTGTGCTCCAAAAAAAAGAAAATT
>JAHDDV010000258.1 GCA_020629205.1 Chitinophagales bacterium
ATATGATGGCGGGAATCGAAAGCTACGGGAAGAGATCTTTGCCAGATTTCCCTACAAGCAAGAATATGAAGGATTCAATGGCTATATAGTCGTTCGATTTTTGCACAATTGCGAGGGCATCAGCATGCGATACCGTGCTCAGTCGCTCAATCCCGACTTCACGGTTTCCAGTGCTCCCTCGGATATGGAAAGGCAGGCTATTGCTACTATCAAGCAGCTGGACCATTGGACAAAATCCAGTTCTCAGGATGCTAAAACCGAGTACTCTAAATATATAAATTTCAAATTTGATGATGGTAAACTACAACATGTTATGCTATAGTTTTTGTGCTTTACTTTTAGCAATTGCGGTTACCGGTATGAGTCCACTTTGGGCACAGGGAAACTGCTTGATCTATCCGGAAGGCAGTGGGGAAAGGAAAGCCTGCGAATTGTGTTACGAGGCAGGTAGCACCTACCGCCAAGGCTCTGCCGAAAAGCAATTGTATCTGGACAGTGCCATCAGAGTTGGGCCAAAATATGCCTGGGCTTATTACCAAAAGTCAATCGCCTTCTTTAAGCGTGGACTTCTGGCTGATGGTCTCAAGCTGATTAACAGAGCAATCGAACTCGAACCTGAAAACTACTTGTATTACAGAGCCTACTGGTATTTTCAACATCAATCCTATGAGTACTGCATCAAAGATCTTGAAGACTTGTACACCACTCACAATATGAGCTATATGACTACACCTGGTGGAAGTCTGGAGATGAGGATACTCTTAGCCATGAGCTATGCACAATCAGGAGATCCAGAAAAAGGCATCCATTGGGTTAAGCACTTGATGGAGTTTTACCAAAAGGAACCCAATCTAAAAGGAGTCTTTGATCACCATGTTCTCGGCATTCTCTATTATGAGAATCAACAATGGGATCTGGCAGAGGCCGAGTTTCAAAAGCAATTGATTATGGAGGATCAGTTTGCAGATACCTACTACTATCTAGGCTTGATCGAAGAGCAACGTTCCATGTATGCCTCAGCTACGGGATACTTCAAACAATCACACGAGCGCATGCAAGGGCTACATGGGGGCTACAGCCGAAACAGCTTTCAGCGTTTTAATGTAGATATAGAGGATGTTCAATTGAAGTTGTAGGAATCGCAATAGATGCAAAGCATCAGATGGTGCGAAACATAAATGTAGCACTGCTGCTACATAGGAGTTGGCTAAAGTTTTGGTGGAGCGAACGAATGACGGTCAATCATAGCCCCGGGCGCAGCGGAACGAAGTGCTGTGATAGCGTGGCGGATGCCAGCCCATGATGGCTCCGACGATAGGAGGAGACGGCAGGGGCTGAGCAGTAGCAGCTAGCACAGTGCTGAGTATTAGCGGAGGACGGGTGATCCCTTGCGACGTCGACTGAATGTTGGGCTCCAAAAAAATGAAAAGCTCATTTCTACAATACCATTCGAAATTTCTCCTCTCTTAAACTCAGATTTTGAGCAGCATCACCGCTGCCAACAAAATTTTACTTGGATAAATGAACATTTGTTCATACTTTTGTGTTACTAAGGGGAAATGAGGAAAGTAAAACGCAATATTAGTGCTGAACAGTTGGAGATGGTGGCCATCGTCTTGAAGGCGATCTCGCATCCTGTACGGCTGGAGATATTGGAAATCCTTGAAGTGGAGGAACCACAATCTGTCTCAGCAATTAAGGAACAATTGTCGGTGGAAGTGGAGCAATCGATGCTATCACATCACCTGATCAAGTTGAAGGATAAAGGCATTTTGGTTTCTCAAAAAGAAGGTAAGCGGATCTTGTATCGAATCAAGGACAGACAAATTTTGAAGATTTTTGATTGTATGGAGAAGTGTTCATTCATTTGAGTTTTTTTTGGGAATACAAATGAACATAGTGTCATGTGTTAATTTGAATTAGAAAGGAATATGGAGTATTGGGGATTAGGAGCGGCATTATTAATTGGCTTGTCTTTGGGATTGATTGGGGGAGGAGGATCCATATTGACGGTGCCGGCATTGGTGTATATCATGGGAATTAATCCGGTATTGGCGACAGCTTATTCGCTGTTTGCTGTTGGGGCAGCGTCACTTACCGGGACCGTTCGGTATCTCAAGAAGGGCTTGGTCAATGTCAAGACGGGGATTGTTTTTGCGATTCCTTCCTTGGTCGCGGTGTACTTGACTCGTTTGTATTTAGTGCCTGCAATTCCGGAGCATCTTTTTGTAATAGGGGGACTGGAGGTGACTAAAGATCTGGCGATCATGCTCTTGTTTGCAGTGGTGATGTTGATGGCGGCAGTGTCGATGATCAGGGTATCGAAAAGGGAAGAAGTGGTGGAGCAAGAGCAGTCATTTAACTATCCGATGATTGTATTGGATGGGTTGATTGTGGGGACAGTGACGGGCATCGTTGGTGCTGGAGGGGGATTTTTGATTGTGCCTGCATTGGTCTTATTGGCAAAGCTGCCTATGCGGGAAGCAGTCGGTACTTCTCTGGCGATCATTGCTGTGAAATCCCTTTTTGGATTTATGGGTGATGTGCAGTCGGGAGCATTAATTGACTGGAGCTTTTTGTTGAGTTTTACAGGATTTGCTGTGATGGGAATCTTAGTGGGGACCTTGTTGAATTCCTATGTGACCGCCCAAAGACTCAAATCTGGTTTCGGCTATTTTGTGCTGCTTATGGGAATAGGAATTATTTTTATGGAACTTTGTTAAAATGAATCATGAAGATAGAACAGATTTATACTGGATGTCTAGCTCAAGGAGCTTATTACATCCAAAGCGAGGGAGAGGCAATCATCATTGACCCGCTTCGTGAAGTTGCCCCTTACGTGAAGAGGGCCGAAGAAGATGGTGTGCAAATCAAGTATGTTTTTGAGACCCATTTTCATGCTGACTTTGTGAGTGGTCATTTGACTCTGGCGGAGAAGACTGGGGCAAAGATCATTTATGGTCCGGAAGCGGATCCATCTTTTGATGCCTATATCGCAAAGGATGAGGAGGTGTTTCAAATTGGGGCCGTAACGATTACCGTTTTGCATACACCCGGTCATACCATCGAGGGAGCTACTTTCTTGTTGAAAGATGAGGCAGGTAAGGAAGTGGCTATCTTTACTGGAGATACACTTTTCCTTGGAGATGTAGGAAGGCCGGATCTTGCACAGCCTGACAGTGGCTATACGGAAGAACAATTGGCCGGACTGCTTTATGATAGTTTGAGAACTAAGATCATGACACTGCCGGATGACATTGTTGTGTACCCGGCGCATGGGGCTGGATCGGCCTGTGGAAAGCGGATGAGTAAGGAGACGCAGGATACTTTGGGCAACCAAAAGAAGACCAACTATGCGCTGCGAGCAGATATGACGCGGGAGGAATTTGTCAAGGAAGTAACGGATGGATTGACGGCACCACCAGCATATTTCCCTTTGAACGTTCAGCTGAATAGGGAGGGTTATGATAGTATTGATAAGGTGCTTGATCGAGGTTTACATAGACTAAGCCCAGCTTTGTTTGAGCAGTATGCTGAGCAAGAGGTTTTGATGTTGGATGTGAGAAGTCCTAAGGAGTTTGCGGAGGCTCATGTGCCGAACAGCATCTTTATTGGTCTGGATGGAAATTTTGCTCCTTGGGTCGGTGATCTATTGGTGGACGTAAATCAAAAGTTGATCTTGATTGCTCCGGCAGGAAGAGAGGAAGAGGCAGTGACGAGATTGGCGCGAGTTGGCTTTGATCAGACCTTGGGCTATCTTGAAGGGGGTATAGATGCATGGAAGGCAGAAGGCAGAGAAGTGGGACAACTGAGTAATGTATCTGCAGAGGAATTTGCACAGAGAATGGATAAGGGAGTCATCATTGATGTGCGCAAGCCTAGTGAGTTTGCTTCTGAACATTTGATTGGTGCGAAGAATTTTCCACTGACTAATATCCGTTCAAGAATCACTGATTTAGATGGAGGGCATACCTTGACACTACATTGTGCTGGGGGGTATCGATCTACAATTGCTGCTTCAATTCTAAAAGCAAATGCAGTACATGATTTGGTGAATATAGAAGATGGTTTTAAAGCTATCCTGGAGACGGATCTTGAGACTACAGAGTATATCTGCCCTTCGAAACTTTAATAAATTAATTGCAGAATAAAGCATTAAGCAAATGATTGATTTTATCTCACAAGCTTGGCCCTGGTATGTGTCAGGACCGATGATTGCTCTGGTGATGTTTTTATTGCTTTGGGCAGGAGGCAGTTTCGGTGTATCGAGTAACCTACGTACCATTTGCGCAGCCGCAGGAGCTGGTCGGCATATTGGTTTTTTCAAGTTTGCCTGGCGGGCCCAGTTATGGAATCTTGTGTTCATCTTCGGAGCGGTGCTCGGTGGTTTTATAGCCACCAACTTCCTGACGAATCCGGAGCCATTAGCACTTTCGTCAGCAACGGTCGATGACCTCAGTGCATTGCAAATCTCCTTCGACGGAGGGCTTGCTCCGATGCAGCTGTTTACCTGGAAGAGTTTGTTGACCTTACAAGGTTTTGCGGTATTGGTGATCGGTGGATTTCTAGTGGGTTTTGGAGCTAGATGGGCGGGGGGATGTACCTCCGGACATGCCATCAGTGGTCTTTCAAATTTACAGATCCCCTCACTCATTGCCGTGGTTGGTTTCTTTATCGGAGGTCTGGTTATGACGCATTTGTTGTTCCCGATTATCTTTTAATCTATAGCTATGAAGTACATAAAATTTTTACTGATTGGTATCTTGTTTGGGATCATCATGACCAAGTCAGAGGCGATTTCCTGGTATCGGATGCAGGAGATGTTTCGGTTTCAGTCCTTTCACATGTATGGTATCATTGGCTCTGCTTTGGCGATTGGTGTCATGATGATTCAGTGGATCAAGCGTCGTCAAGTTCATAGTGTGGAAGGGATACCCATCTCTTTCAAGGACAAGGATCGATCTGTTGCGCGCTACCTGCTTGGTGGTACCGTTTTTGGATTGGGTTGGGCACTTTCGGGGGCCTGTCCTGGGCCTATGTTTACCTTGGTGGGGAATGGGTTCTCTGTAGTTTTGGTAGTGATTTTTAGTGCTATCTTGGGGACTTATGTTTATGGTTTGGTGAGGGAGAGGTTGCCGCATTAGGGGATTCTATTTTAACCACAAAAGGGGCACAAAGGTTTTACACAAAAGGACACATGAGGGGCTATCATTTGTTTACCTTTTTTCAGAATTACGTTATAAAGGTACACAGCCATGATAGATTATGAAGATCAGCAAGCAAAGTTTGAAGGACCTTACCTATCGAGTTAACGGAGCCGCAATTGAGGTTCATCGTAATCTGGGTCCCGGCCTTTTGGAAAGCATTTATCATAGGGCCTTAGTACATGAGTTATCTATCCGAAAGATCCAGTGTTGGACTGAATTGCCAGTAGAAGTCGATTACAAGGGTGTCCATATGGAGACCAAGCTTCGCTGCGATTTATTGATCGAAAACTGCATGATAGTTGAGCTCAAATCTGTAGATGCAATACATCCAATCCACAAAGCTCAGCTACTCACGTATATGCGATTGCTACAAATACCCAAAGGTATTCTCTACAATTTCAATGTCATAAATCTCTTCAAGCAGGGTCAGTCAACCCTTGTAAACAAAATCTTTGCGAGCCTTGAGGACTAACAAACTCATGTGTCCTTTTGTGTAAAACCTTTTGTGCTCTTATGTGGTTCAAAATAAATCTCACCTAAAGACAACCCGCTTCAAAACCCGCTCCCCCTCAAACAAAACTTCCACAAAGTAAACCCCAGCAGTCCACGAAGCTCCATCCACCTCATACACCGGAGGAGCAAAACGGTCCTCAAGCAAAAGCCGCATATCGGCAGAGTAAACACGAATCAACTTAGGCCCATCTACACCAACATCAATAAACATTCTTTGGTCGGAGGGATTGGGATAGACAGAAACATGCATCCTCGAAGACTCATCTAAGCCAACGGCCTCGCAATCTCCTTCTCCGGGCGGAAAGACCGTCAAGATTACATTGACAGTGGAATCGCATCCCGACATACTCATGAAAGTCTCTTCATAGAGCCCTGAAGTTGTATAGCCTTCGTAGTCTTCCCCCTCACATATTTCGACCGATAAATCTGACACGAAGTGTGGGACCACCTCCAAATTCAAAGTCCGAATAGAATCACAACCAGCGACGCTGATGAAGCTATCTTCGTAGCTGCCAGACTCACTGTAGCCCTCAAAAGTCTCGCCTTCGCAGATGCTCTCATTTACATCAATAGAAAGCTCCTCAAGCACATTTAAACTTAGATTCACCAGAGAGTCACAGCCAAATTGACTCACAAAGGTATCGCTGTAAATACCACTGGTGCTATGGCCATTAATAGAACCGCCTTCGCAAATGCTCTCAACCAGCTCCGTAACAAAATTGGGATGGACCGTTAATATCAGGGTGCGAATAGAATCAATCCCCTCTGCAGTCACAAAAGTATCTTGATAGGTTCCACTAACAGTGTAGCCTGCAACATTTTCCCCCTCACACACTTCCTCAATAACAGTTTCCTGAATCTGTTGAATCGGGCTGTCTTCGAAAGGATCAGACCACTTTTCATCCGTGGTCACCGATAGATCTGTCATGGTTTTCATGAAGTCTATCAAACCCTGCTTTTCTTCATCGGTGAAATTCTGTGCCGCACTGATCTGAAAGAGCAAAGAAGGGCCGCCCTGTAGGTCGGCTTCCTCATTGTAGAACTCGACCACATCTTCCAGTGTTTCCAGTCGACCGTCATGCATGTAGGGGGCTGTCAATTCGATATTTCTTAGGTCTCTGCCTTTAAAGGTATTGACTGGGAAACTTGGATCCCAGGCATTGACCCCCAGGTCATTTGCATCGTTGATTCCATTGTCCATGAAGATGAAGAAACTATTGTCTATACCCTCCTCTTGATCCGTTACAAAGGTCTGATTTCCGAATGCGTGACATCCATTGCACTTCAGGTCAAAGATGAGTTTTCCGGTTAGCTCAGATTCAGTAAACTCCATTTCTGGATCGTTATTCACTTGATCAAATCGCGAGTTGAACGTATTGATGGACTTGATAAACTGACCGATGGCATCTGTCACTCGATCCATAGTGACTTCGGAGGAGCCAAAAGCATTGCTAAACAGTTCTTCGTAGTAATCGTACTGATTGATAGCGGCCAGCAAGCCTTCCTCATCCTGCCCCATCTCATTGGGATTCAAGAAAGGCTGTTCGAGTGCTTCGTGGAAATGATTTTGGGAAGCATCCCAAAAGAAGCGATAGTTGTTGCTCCAGCCAAGGTCATTTAGGGCCATGGAGTTTCGCTCTGTGCTATCCAATACCCCAATAGACTTCCTGATGTCGTCCGCAAAAGATAGCTCTTGCTTGTGACAGCTCCCGCAGGATATATCTCCGCTAGCCGAGATCTTCTTGTCATAAAACAATACGCGCCCAAGCGTAGCACCATCATCCGTGATATCATCCAGCGCTGTGTAGTCAATGGTAGCGCCGGTATTGGGACCCATGCTTGCCGGTATAGTGGCCGAATACGAGTAGGGTGTCGCTGGTAACAAAGGACCTTCACCTCCGGGAGGTGGAGCGATCCGACTCTTTAATTGAAAAGTCAATAGGAAAATACCAAATACCAGCAGGCTTTGGTACATTCCCTTCTTCATAGAAAATTTCATGAACTGTCATTTTAGATGAAACAATAGTCTCCCTGTCTGTCCGCTACGGACAGCCAAGTCTAAAACTGGCAGTTGTTATTGGGTGTGTACTACGATGCGTAGCATATCAGAACTGGAAGGGTGTGCCTGCTGATAGGGCTTTGCAGGGCTAATATAGATGTTTTCTATTAAAGTTCTCGGGACGATACTAATTTAGTACATGGTCAGCCCCCTTATCTAGTGCCTCGGGCACAAAGTTCTGGATAGTTTGACTGGCTTCTATTTCTGCCACTCTTCGTTG
>JAHDDV010000259.1:0-1881 GCA_020629205.1 Chitinophagales bacterium
CATGCTAGTCACAATTTTGAGCTTTGGGTATATACTCTTTGTTCGGTGAACACTACGGTATTGTTTTATCTGCTACTTGGCATACTTAACTCAGGCGCGTTCTAAAAAGTTTCAATTCGCAGAAAAAAACTATGGGACGCTTTGATCGCTGCACAAGTCTTAGAACTAGACACTAAGCACTAGGCACTAAGCACTTTCATTTCGCAGAAAAAAAACTAAATTGTTCCCTTGCTGCTTGAGGCTATTTAGTAGTGCGCAGGCATCGACCTTTAGCAAAATTGGATCAAACAAGATATGAAAGCACGACAAGTAATTCGGTTAATAGCCCTTCTATTACTTTTGAATTGGAGCCTTCCTGCCCATGCTCAGTTTGAGTTTGTACAAGAAGTTTTTCGTCCGGTCAATATTAATGGTGTCCAATTGGTACAGTCTCAGGATCTGAATGGGGATGGAATCCATGATTTGATCTATCGAAGGTTTTGGCAAGCGGGTGCTATCGATGGCAGCTTCTCGGACCCCATATTCTTCCCTGAGTCCTACAACTTTGAGCGATTCTTCATTGAAGATGCGGAAGGAGATGGCGACTTGGACCTATTTGCCTTTGACACCCAGTCTACTTTTTTGCTGAGAAACGATGGTCTGGGAAATTTTGAGCTGGAGTTTCTCGCATTGGGTAGAATCAGGGCTTTAATTGATTATGATCAAGACGGTCAATTGGATTTGTTACATACGCTGAGTGGCCCCGTGACGCAAACATTTGCCCTTTGTGTTTCTTACAATCCTGATGGGAATTGGACAAACATGCAGAGAGACACACTGTATAGTCAAGCCAGTCTGTTTGACCCTCAGTATGTTCTGGCTGCTGATCTGGATTCAGATGGGGATCAGGACTTCGTCTCCTACTTTTACGATAATGTACAAACTTTCATTACGGAAGACGACGGGCAGGTGGAGCAGTCTAGTATGTTGGTGCCTGTCACCTATGCCGTGGCGGATTTTAAGATTCATGACCTGAATCACGATGGATATCCCGAGTTGCTCATTGGGCAAGCGGGGCTTAGCCGTACAGATGTTCTTTGGGGTTCAGAAAGTGGATTCACAAGCTCCGACATGACTTCCTTTGAAGATAATGCGGGTTTTCACTATCTGGACTTTGATGCCGATGGTTTAGGTGATCTAGCAATCGAGAATCTGGACACCAGCTTTGACCTTTATCTTAGTAGTATCGGAGGAATTGAAGTAGAAGCCTTGCAGACTTCCGTTGCGGGCGAGTATCCCGTCAACTTCTTCAAAAACCAAGAGACAGGCGTTATTTACTTGATTCGAGTGCAAGCCCAAAGCAATGAAATCCATTTGCTAAGTCTGGATCAGAACTATGTTTTTCAAGACTCACTAATCTATTCCTCCATTATTAAGAACATTAATAGCCTTTTGGCTTTTGATGTGGATCAAGACAGTAATGTGGATCTCATGGCTGCAAGCAGCAGTAATAATCGGCTTGCGTATTTTCCTAACGATGGGCAGGGGGGCTTGCAGGGACCAATTTTGCTCCCGTCTGCTTGGGATGGTGCTTTCTACTATACAAGCGGGGACATTGATCAAAATGGAGAAGAGGAGTTGTATGCAATATATCAGGAAGATCCAAATAGGATTTATCAATTGCAAATTTCGGAAGACTTGCAAATTGAAGAAAGGATGGTAATTTTTGAGTGCAGCGACTGCACCATCTTTCAACTTGAGATGCTGGACTTTGATCAGGATGCGGCAGCTGACTTGTTATTGACTACCGAGTTTGGAAATCGCTATAGCATGAATTTGGGCGATGGGACTTTTGGTCCGATGCAAATTCCAACCCAGTACCTTGATGGCTCCGAAGCCCAA
>JAHDDV010000259.1:1981-7940 GCA_020629205.1 Chitinophagales bacterium
TATCTCTTACTGTCTGAAGGAAGTGCTTATGCAGATCCGATTATTCTAGAAAACTCGATCTACAATCTTAGCCTCCAATTCCTCGATCTCGAAAATGACGGAGACCAGGATATGTTGATTGGCACTGACCTTTGGGTTAATATTGAAGATGGCCTTCCTGACCTCAACCAAAATGTGCCGGTCAATTCCAATATCACTTTGAAGGTGCTGTTTGATTACAACAATGATGGCTATACAGATATTTGTGCTAGACTGGAAAGTCAATCGGTACGACTTTATAGAAACACCTACGGAAGTCAGGTCTCCAACGAAAATTCAATTTCGGACGCCTTTGGGATGTCGATCTATCCCAATCCGGCAAGTAATCATATGACTGTTCAGCTGCCTGCTTCTCCTACGGGAGCAGTTGTGCAGGTTTATGATCTGAATACTCAGCAGATTTGGGGTCTTGATGTCCTTGCAAATGAACACCCACAGGATATTATTGTCGACACTGCTTCTTGGCCCTCTGGTTGGTATCTCTTGAAGTATCGAAGTGCTCATAGTGAGGGGCAGCGGTATCTAATCAAGGTGGATTGATTGGTTTCTTAGTGTCTAGTGCCTGGTGTTAATCCCTCAAACTGTCAAAAAAAAACTAGCAACCAATCAGTGATTAGTTGCTAGTCTTGCGTCTTGCGTGATCAAACTATTCAAAAGTGAATAGAACCGATCAACCCTGCGGCCGGCCCCCTGATAAAAACACTACGCTTACCGCTCCGAGGCAAGTCCATTGTCTTGCGGCTTTCATTCTCTGATGTATTGCAGCTGGCAGTCTAAACTGTCGCGGCAAAGCGAAAAATGCAAAATCATATTGACTAAATTGAAGGCAGGTCGCCATAACTCGTGTATGGACCGGGCTTCAGAGAATATTAGATAAAATCACTTCTTAACGATAACCAAAAACGATGAGCAAAAAGTATATAATTTGCCTCTTTCTTTTACTGATCACGAGCCTGCTTCAGGCTCAGGTACTGCTAGAAGAAGACTTTGAGTCAGGAAACATTCCGGATGGCTGGACAGTAGTTTCAGCAGCAACAGATGGAGGCTGGGATGTGGGGACTCCTGATGCCCTAAGCAGTGAGTTTTTTGAGATATTGGATAATGGCTCCAGCTATGTTCTCGGTACCAATGATGATTTATGCAACTGCGATAAGAGTAATGAACAGATTATC
Source organism: Chitinophagales bacterium (assembly GCA_020629205.1). Lineage (GTDB taxonomy): Bacteria > Bacteroidota > Bacteroidia > Chitinophagales > UBA2359 > JAHDDV01. Next base: position 3,193 of record JAHDDV010000259.1, read on the forward strand.
ACTCCCGCAATCGATCTCTCAGCATTTGACGGTGCGATCTTGGAGTTCAACTCCTTTTTTCTGGACAACAGTTATCAAGAGGCACAAGAGGATGCAGTAATTGAGGTTTCCATCGATGGTGAAAATTGGGATCTTGGAATTGATTTGCACGGACATGGTAGTTGGGATCGCCATTTCTTAAATCTCAAGGACTATGTAGGAAACGAAACTGTTTACATCAGGTGGCGATATGAAGATGGTGGTGGCTGGCTTTACGGCTTCGCTATTGATGATGTAAGGGTAGTGGTCCCGCCGTCATTTGAGGTAGAACTTATCGAGATGCAGGTACGTGCTTTCGGAGAAGTTGGTACCGGTCTGCCAATAGAAGCCATGGTCTTTAATGGTGGCTCCACAGATATCAATTCAATCGAACTGCGGTATAGCATTGATGGAGGTGCAGCGTTCACTGAAGTTTTAGAAGATGTAGAGATTGCTTCTATTGAGTTTGCAGATGTTGCTTTCACTTCGCCCTGGATTCCGGAAGTGGCAGGTATCTATGAAATTGAAATGGAAATTCTTGCAATCAACGGGGAAACTGACGAAACCCCCGAAAACAACATTGCTTCCGTACAATCGGAAATTTTTGAATTGGTAGTGGCGCCAAATAAAATCGAAGACTATCTAAACAGCAATCCAATCCTTACGGAGATTGAAGGTGCTAGTGGCCTGTTGGATAGCCCGACTGATTTGGATTTCTTTCCAATCAATGGCAAAAATCAACTATGGGTGATTAACCAACGTACAGAAGACGAGGGTGGATCTACGCTTCGAATTGATGATGCCACCAATATTGTTGCTGTTGACTTCTTGCAACAAGTAGATGGAAATGCCTGGCATTTTATGTCTTTGCCCACAGGCATTGCTTTCAGCGATGATAACTTCAATTTTGCAAGTTCACCAGGAGTACAAGACGCAAATCACAGCGGCGACACCTTCACAGGGCCAACCCTTTGGTCAAGTGACCCTAACATTTATGCTATGCCTTCAGGCGGTAATGGTAGTCATTTGGATATGTTGCACGGCAGCCCCTACAGCATGGGCATTGCACATGAAATCGATAACGTTTTTTGGGTTTACGACAATTGGAATAAAGAAATCGTTCGCTATGATTTTGTGAAAGATCATGGCCCAGGAAATGACGACCATTCTGATGGGACTGTGCGCAGGTATCGTGATTTGGGCATTACGGCAGATGGGGACATCCCAAATCACCTTATTATGGACAAGCAAAGCGGCTGGTTGTATTTCGTCGACAATGGCAACAGCCGTGTAATGAGACTGGATATCAATTCCGAAGCCGAAATAGAAGAGCTGGAGGAACTGAATGAGCCATTAGCTGAGCATTCAGCCATCACTTCTTTCAGCCACGAAGTCATCATTGAAGATGGATTGGATCAGCCCTGTGGTATTGAGATCTTTGAAGATCGTTTGCTAGTCGGAGACTATGCAAATGGTGATATTGTTATTTATGATATGGCAGATTTTACGGAGCTTGGAAGAGTACAAACAGAAGAGCCCGGACTGACAGGAATCAAGATCGGTCCCGATGGAAACATCTGGTACACCAACCGGAGCACAAACAAGCTAATGAAAGCAGAGCCGGGTGAATTGATCATCGGTGTGGATGTAGAAAATCCTGGCTCAGAGTCAGGTCTCAATGTATCGCCAAATCCTTCTACAGGTATTTTCAATCTTCGACTTTCCAAAGTGGCAGACATGCAAAATGTGGTGATCTCCATTGATTCTCCAGCAGGTCAAAACCTGATGAAGCGACAAGTGGATGGACAGCAGCTAGAGCTTGATCTGTCAGGCTTTCCGGAAGGTTTGTACTTCCTATCCTTGAATGGCCCACAGACAAATATTAGTGAGAAGCTCATGCTAAGGAGGTAGTGAGTTAAGAATTTTTGACCATCAGGGAATCACGAAAAAAAAGGGACCGAGCCTTGCTCGATCCCTTTTTACTTTTATTTATGTAATCTTGTGCCAGTTCAGCGATATGTCAATGTCGCTCATAAGCATTTACCATGCACCCTCTTCTTAGTCCCTCTGCAAAGTCACCTTTCTAGTCTCACTGAATTCCTCAGCCCGCAGATGCAGTAGATAGCAACCACTGCTAAGATCACTTATATCAATTGGATAGTCTGTTTGTCCACCTGTAAGGGAAATCTGCTTGACTTCCTCTCCCAAAATATTGAATAAAGAAACCTGCAATGTGCCGCTGTTATTCGGTATGTGAAGGTTTAGTTTTCCATTGCTGGGATTCGGGTATGCCTCCATACGATTAGCCTTGCTAATAGATACACTATTTACCCCCGGCTCGTTAAACTCGGCCAAAGTAGCAGCAACATTATCCCCTACAATGTATTGCAGAAAGAAACCAAACATCTCATCTTCGGTTGTGAGGCCCATACTTACCCCTCCTGGTTGCGTGACATCATAGTCTGCTTCCACGAAGATGCCATCACCTGCCCTCATGGATTCGAAAGGCTCATAGAATCGATAGGCAGGCTCGGAATAATCGTAATATCCTTGATTAGCCGAGTAGTCGAGGTTGTAGAAACCTTCATAAATCTGCTCCCCATTGTCGCCACGATATATATCGAAATCCGTCCCATACTTATGGGTATGTGCAGCTAGAGACCAAATGTGTACGGAGTCCGAGCTTGAAGCTTGATCGAAACCGTCGAAGTCCCAATCCAGGGTGCTTTCTCCTTCAGGCAATAATAGTGTACTGGTAGTAATCTGAAATTCTGAATGCATTTCCAGCGGGGCCGTTCCGTATTCGTCGGTATATACATTGATGTAAACTTCGGCAGGTAGGATGGCTGTTTGACTGTAATTGGCGATATGGTAATTGAATTTGAGTACTGCATTATCATTCCAACGCAAGGCCGTGCCGGATGGTAGTTCAAACTCCTTGCTATAGGCCCAACCACCAATCATCTTAGTATCGGAGGTTATTGCTGAGCCATTACCGGTGATCAAGCCTAGCAGGTCAACCTCGATCAGGCCATCTGGCTGTGCGTTCTCTTCTCCTTCCTTAAACTGGAAAAACAAGAAGTGGTGAGACTCCTGATTCATTTGCACATCAATCTTGTTTACGTCCAGAGGATTTTCATTCTGAAGTTCGTAGCGATAGATATACTCGATCTCTTCTCCAGGCTCAAGAAACAAAGGTCCGAGATGCAGCTGAAAGCCTTCTCCTTCTGCCGGAGGGGGCGGTGCCACAAAAGGTGCTGGATCTTGCGCATAATAGTCTTCTATCACTGATTGATTTACATCATTGGAATTGCCTCCCTTGGCCCCAAAAAGAATCCACTGGCGGACCAGTTCAATGTCTTTCTTTGGAATCGCTGAAGACGGTGGCATATTGCCACCCATACCTGCTTCCAAATTGCTATCTGAATGCAATCCATGGTTCATTTTTCGGTATAGAAAACTTCTACCCGGATCGCCAGGCTTCACCAATTTGTAACCTTTGTTGGCTGCCTCTGGATTGAAAGGTGTGCCATTGATCAGCTGGGCATAAATGTCGGATTCCGAGGCGGTTAAATCAAGGCCTGCTGAAGGGTTGGTGGCGTCGTGACAGCTACTAAAGGCACAACTCGCGCCAAAAATAGCCACGACATCCTGGTAAGTACCGGCTTTGCTAAGATCAGTGGAAAGTACTGCTAAGAGCAGCAAGAAAGTAAATCGTAGTTTCATGAAAGCTGTCTTTTTTGTGTTCTAGGCCAAGTTATCTAATTTTTGGCTGTCTTATGCTTGACCCTTGTTATTTAATGGCAATTTTGTTTTCTATTTGTCTGCATCCTTTCAAAGAACAGCCTTCTCGAGGCGGATTTAACTAGCAGGCGGAAGCCCTCCGGACAGTATTACCAGTTGAGGAATATTGTGTGAGAGCAACCATATTGTGAGATTGCGGCAAGATATGGGTGCTTGCGCGCTCGACAAACGGTGATGCATAGTCTGGATAGAAGCGGAAATGCAGGTGCACTGAGCGCGCTGTTCTGTGCCAGTGGCGAGGGCTCGACGATAGGAGAGACCTCGCCACTGGATACAGACAGCAGCGAAGGGTGCCTGCATTGGAGTGGATAGCCAGCAGGTCGGTGCTACGTGCTGATTCAGCCCGACTCCAAAAAGAAAACCAAGGAATTATTGCCATGAAGACAATGAATCAAATGTAACTTTCCTATATTTGGCCAGATTTGTTAACCTAATCTGCTACTCACCCAAGCAGCACAATTGTGATTTATGTGGATGACACGCGTATGTGTTTATTCCCAATTGCTGCTGTTTCTCCCGCTTTTTTGCTTCGGCAAAGGCAATTTGGAATTTATTGAAAACAAAAATCAATGGCCTGCACAGGTGCAGTTTGCCGCTGATTTACCCGGAGGAATTGTTTTCCTCGAGCAGGACCGTTTTACCTATGTAGTACAAGAGGCCATCCCGCATTGTGCGGATTCGGAATGCCATGCCGAGGGCGAACATCGCTCTGTAGATTGGATGTCCCTAAAGGCTCATGCCTATCAAATGATATTTGAGCAGGCCGAAATGGATCATGCTACCCAGCCAAAGGCTATGTTGCCCAACTATCGCAACTATTTCCTGGGGAATGATCGCTCAAAGTGGGCCTCCCATGTGGCAGCATTTCGGGAGGTAGTTCATCAGGAGATTTATGATTGCATAGACCTGCATGTTTACAGTGAGGG
>JAHDDV010000260.1 GCA_020629205.1 Chitinophagales bacterium
CCACCATTGCAAACACTATAAACAGATGACAGATGAGTGACTGATGACTGATGACAGATGACTGATGACAGATGACTGGGACAGATTACTGATGACTGATGGCTGATGACAGATGACTGATGACTGATGACTGATGACAGAAAACCGTCAACTTTGCCACGAGGTTCAGCGACATATCAATGTCGCTCGCTACGTCCCTGGAAGCTCACATACCCGCAATCAGCTACCGCGCTAGAACGCCTTCCCATCGACTGCAATCGATCAGCCACAGGTCTGGACTTTGATAGGAACAGAACCAGCCGCGCTAGTAGTAAATGAGATTCGAACAGCTAGCTCCGCGCGGCGACATTGATTTGTCGCGCCACCATTGCAAACACTATAAACAGATGACAGATGACTGCTGACAGATGACTGATGACAGATGACTGATGACAGAAAACCGTCAACTTTGCCACGAGGTTCAGCGACATATCAATGTCGCTCGCTACGTCCCTGGAAGCTCACATACCCGCAATCAGCTACCGCGCTAGAACGCCTTCCCATCGACTGCAATCGATCAGCCACAGGTCTGGACTTTGATAGGAACAGAACCAGCCGCGCTAGTAGTAAATGAGATTCGAACAGCTAGCTCCGCGCGGCGACATTGATATGTCGCCCAACCTCGTCCTTCGAGCGCGCAAAGATTACAAGCACCACCATCAGTCACCAGTCATCAGTCACCAGTCAGATTCCCGCCATCCATAAGAGAATTCTCTTTCATATTTACAATTAAATCATTAACTTGAGACAGCAGGAGGCAGACTGTCCTGGGTCTGTACTTAAGTATTTGATATTGAGCTTCTTATGCCCCTTGAAGCCCATTTGTTCAAAAATATGCTGCAAAAAAGCAAGAATCCAAAACTGTTACATATGCAAAGAAAACTACTGATAGGATATGTCTTTGCCAATCGAAGGTACCTCAGAAAGATTCTGCAATGGTCCGAACGTGGAAAAATTGGGGACTTTGCCGTAGAAGTGATTCCGATTGATGCTCCTGAGTTTCTGGATGAGAATGGCCACATTAATCCCGCAGATCTAATCGCAGCAATGCCAGGAATTGATCTCACATTAATTCTGGTGGGAGACGACAATACCACACACCCTTGGCTGAACTTTGAGCAGGCTGCAAAGCAGTTGCAGCTCAAACGGTACATCATGCGCATCCCATATACGACAGGAGAAATCCCAATTGAATTCAAATCCCTGCGTACCGTGGCCTACAATCCCAATGCAATTGACAAATTGCTGAGAATTCAAGATGAGATTTCAGAGCCGAGGGAGCTGGTATAAGGAGAGCCTATTTTGTGGTTTCTTTTTTCCCGCTTAGCCGATATTGAAAAACGAGGTTGAGTGCTAGATAGCCACTTGTAGCCGATACTTCAAAACGCTCATCAGGTACGTAAACTTTCTGTTTCGGATGATCAATGATAAATTGGACATCGGAATCCGTTAGTGCATCATAGAATTCGGCTGAGCCGCTGTAGGCATTGTTGAGCCCATGAAGGTAGCGCAACTCAAATCCAACTGACCCAAGATCAGAAAAGGCATTAACCAGACCGATGCTCAAGCCAGCTGCATAGCCCGGACCCTCAGCCTCTTCAAGATCAACCAATACCAGATTGAGGAAATCGCGGCCACTTGCAGAGCCAATTTCATGAGTCCGGCTCTCTTTAAGTTGATGGTTGGATATCTCCCCATGCAGTCCAAATACCACTTCTAAAGACTTTAATACGTAAAGCGGCCGATGGTATTCCAACTTGATAGGCACACTAGCCGACCAGGCACTCTGACTTGTAACAGAAAAGACGGTAGGTAGAATATGACTGTCAGCATTATCAAGATAATAATAACCTAATTGTAAACTGCGATAACGAAGTCCTGAAGACAAGGCAAATCGTCCATGTCGATAACCAAATTGCAGAGAAGCTGGAACACTAAAGCCCTTGGCACCCACCAGTGGCACTACAAGCATCTCCTTGATGTCTTTTACCTTTGTCTGGTTTTGTCCAACACCTATATCGCTTTTGAAAAAAGCATAACTTTGGGCCTGACAACAAAGGCAGGCACCGCAAAACAGCAGAATAAGGATTATTCTCATACAATTCAATGGGGCTTTTTGAGGGTGTCCGTTTACATAACCGTTTTCGACGGCTTCTATTGTATTAAGACGCAATACTTGTCGGAAGCGCTGCATCATCAATAGTCCAAAAAATAGAAATACGAAAGAATCAATGAGAGTCAAAGACATCACACGTTATCTCGAATCATTGGCACCTAAAGGATACCAAGAGAGCTACGACAACTCAGGCTTGATTGTTGGCGATCCTAATGCGGAATGCAACAAGGCACTCATTTGCCTGGATTCGATTGAATCAGTAATAGACGAAGCCATTGAGAAGCAGTGCCAGTTGGTTATCGCACATCACCCGATTGTGTTTTCGGGACTTAAGAAAATCAATGGCAAGAACTACGTGGAGCGAGTGGTTATGAAAGCCATAAAAAACGACATAGCCATTTATGCCATCCACACTAATCTAGACAATGTCTCAATCGGAGTCAATAAGAAATTTGCCGATCGACTAGGCCTGCAAAATCAAAGAATTCTTGCCCCTAAGAAAGGTCTGCTAATGAAGCTCTACACCTTTTGCCCAAAGGCTCAAGCCGATGAAGTAAGACAAGCTCTCTTTGCTGCCGGTGCAGGACACATTGGTGCCTATGACCAATGCAGTTTCAATACGGAAGGACAAGGTACTTTCAGGGCAGGCGAGGATTCCAATCCTTTTGCAGGAAAGAAGGGGGAGCTGCACAGAGAAGAGGAAGTAAAAATTGAGGTGTTGTTTTCTACAGACAAGCAATATTCGGTCATCGCTGCATTGCAGAAAGCTCACCCATATGAAGAAGTCGCTTACGATCTGCTCAGCCTGGACAATGTGCATCCTAATGTAGGCGCTGGAATGCTGGGACAGCTTTCTGAGCCCATCACTGAACAGGCTTTTCTCAATATGCTCTGTGAAAAAATGCAGACCGACTGTGTACGACATACCAAACTATTTGATCGTCCGATATCAACCGTGGCCCTATGTGGTGGGGCAGGAAGCTTCCTGTTGAGACAAGCAAAAGCAGCTGGGGCCGATATCTTCGTTACTGCTGACTACAAGTACCATGAGTTTTTCGATGCTGAAGACCAGATCATAATAGCGGATATTGGACATTTTGAGAGTGAGCAGTTTACACTGGAATTGCTGCAGGAGCTTTTGAGGGAAAAATTTAGTACATTTGCGGTGATTTTGACCGAAAAAAATACTAATCCAGTTAAATATTTCCATAGATGAGCGCAAAAGACGATCTGACCAACGAAGAGAAGTTGCAAGCACTGTTTACTTTGCAAAAGATCGACTCCAAAATCGACGAGATTAGGAGGCTTCAGGGAGAATTGCCGGAAGAGGTAAAAGACCTGGAAGATGAGATCGAAGGGATGAATACCCGTATGAAAAATCTCAATGCGGAAATCGACGATAAGAAAAAGCAAATATCCGACCTTGGCAATAAAGGTGTGGAGGCTCAGGAGCTAATCGCCAAGTATGAGAAGCAACAGATGAACGTCAAGAACAATCGAGAGTATGATGCGCTTACCAAGGAGCTGGAAAACCAAACTTTAGAGCTGGAGTTGTCCAAGAAGAAAGCCAAAGATGCCGAGCGAGAATTGGCTTCCATCGAGGAGTACATGGAAGAGACCAAAGGAAAACTGGACGCTCTCAAAGTAAATCTGGAACTCAAAAAAGAAGAACTGACCACTATCACAGCAGAAACGGCGAAAGAAGAACAAACGCTTCTGAAGAAATCTGCAAGTGCTAGCAAGAAGATCGAAGAGCGATTAGTGACGGCTTATAAAAGAGTACGAGGCAATTACAAAAATGGACTTGCCGTTGTTACTTTTGAAAGAAACTCCTGCGGAGGCTGCTACGGTAAGATTCCACCGCAAAGACAATTGGAAGTACGTCAACGCAAAAAGATAATCGTGTGCGAACATTGCGGAAGAATTCTTGTAGATCCAGAAATCGAAACTTCACGCAAAGAGCTGGATGCATAATCCTTGCTCTACTGCTGAGCGCTCAATCTATCTGGGCGACTCAGTTTGATTATAGCGATCACATCAGTGCAGCCTATCAAAGCACACTTGCCCTCAATTTTCAAGACGCCAATTTTTTCCTTGATAAGGAAAGGTCTGCCCGCCCAGACAATCCGCTTATCCTATGGCTGGAGAGCTATCGGGATTTTTTGACCGTATTCCTATCCGAAGAAAGTCAGGATCTCGAAGCCTTCGACGAGCAGAAGTCCAGCAGAATCAAGACGCTTTCCGGAGCGGAGTCTTCACCATGGAAGAGTTACTGCCATGCCGATATGCTATTACACTCTGCATTGGCAAGAATCAAATTCGAAGAATATACGCAGGCTGCATGGGAGATCAGGAAAGCCTTCAAGCTGCTTGAAACAAATCAAGAGCAATACCCTGACTTTGGCCCCAACCTAAAAGGCCTGGGATTGCTGCACGCCTTGATCGGAACCATACCAGACTCCTACAGCTGGATCGTCCGCCTTCTCGGTCTCAGTGGAGAGGTCGATCAAGGTATTGGCGAGCTGAAACAATTCCTTGACTACAGTGAAGCAAACCAATTTTTGCTGTACGAGGAGGGCATCTTGATGTATGCCTTCATGCTGGTTTATGTGGGCAATGATCGAGAGACGGCAGTCGAAATTATTGACAACTTAGCGATTGACGAGAGCTTGATGAATGTATTTGTGATTGCAGATATCTCCATGCGCTGCGGCAGAAATGATCAGGCAATCCGAGTGTTGGAAGAGCGTCCCTCCGGAGAATCCTACTTCGATTTCGTTTTTCTCGATTTCCTCCTCGGTACCGCCAAGCTGGCGCGACTCGATGATGACAGTCACCTCTACCTTCGCCGTTTTGTGCAAGATTTCAAAGGCAGGCACTACATCAAACAAGCGTGGCAGCGACTGGCCTGGTCTTATCTGGTGGAAGGAGATGAAGCTCGATACAAAGAAACTATTGCCAATGCTATCCTGGAAGGCAATGAGCTGATGGACGCTGACAAGCAAGCCCTACAGGAAGCTAGTTCAGATGAGAGTCCCAACCCGATCATGCTTAAAGCCGAACTTCTGTTCAATGGCGGTTATTACGCAAAAGCCCTGGAGACTATTGAAGAAATCAAGGATGAACAGCTGCAAGACGATAAGGAGGTTCTGGAGTATGCCTATCGAAAGGGCCGTATTCTAGAAGGGCTCGGCAGAGAAGAAGAGGCAGCAATACTGTATCAACGTACCGTGGCCAATGGAATAGAACTTCACTACTACTACGCCGCAAAGGCAGCTCTGCAACTGGCTTTGATGTACGAACGAAAAGGTCAAGACGGCCTGGCAGAGATGTATTACGACTCTTGCCTGAAGTCCAAAAGACACAGCTACAAAGACAGCATCGATCAACAGGCCAAAGCTGGTCTCAATCGACTTCGAAATCGCGCTGCAAATAACTGATACTTAAAACACCTTTCCCAAAAGATGCAGATTCAGGAAAATTTCTCCCTACTCGCTTTCAACACCTTCAATATCGACAGCAAGGCTGCCTACTATTATGCTGCTGAAGATATTGCCGGACTAAAATCGCTGTTTAAGCAGCAGCAAGAAACGTCCTATCCGATGTTCCTGCTAGGAGGAGGTAGCAATATTCTCTTGCTAGGAGATTACGAAGGCCTGGTGGTCCATAATCAGTTTAAAGGCATCAAAGTAGTTGCTGAGGATGAACAGCATATTTACGTGGAGGCTGCAGGCGGAGAGGTCTGGCACGACCTGGTGCGGTACACTGTGGATCATGGTTGGTGGGGAATTGAAAATCTCTCACTGATTCCTGGCTCGGTCGGGGCTGCGCCGATTCAAAATATTGGCGCATACGGCGCCGAACTCAAAGATGTTTTTGTCACCCTAATCGCGATGAATACCAGCACCGGAAAGCTGGCTGAGTTCACCCTTCACGATTGTGACTTTGGCTACCGCGATAGCATTTTCAAGCAAGAACTAAAAGGACAGTATTTTATCATCTCTGTCACTATTAGGCTGAGCAAGGCACCGCAGCCCAAACTCTCCTATGGTGCGATCAACAAGAGTCTGGAGCAAAAGGGAATCAAAGAACCCACAGTCCTACAGATTAGTGATACCATCTGTGAGATTCGCTCTTCCAAACTCCCAGACCCAAAGGAATTGGGGAATTCCGGAAGCTTCTTCAAGAACGTTATTGTGCCGAAGGAAAAACTGGCAGAGCTCGAAGGGCACTATGAAAAAGTGCCCAGTTATCCCGTAGATGAGCATAGCGTTAAATTACCAACCGGATGGCTGATAGAGCAATGTGGATGGAAAGGCAAACGCGTAGGGCAAACCGGCGCCTATGCCAAACAAGCACTTGTATTGGTCAACTACGGTCAAGCCACCGGCAGAGAAATCTTCCAACTTTCCGAAGAGATCAAGGATTCAGTCCGGGAGAAGTTCGGCATCGACATCTCTAGAGAAGTCACCTTGGTATGAGCAAAGCCCGGATCATTCAACGACATGAGGTCCCCGCACTCGATCGAGCAGTGAGAATATCTGACTATGCCATTGGGCTTTTCATTGAATTGCCCAGCAGGGCCTCCTTGAAGAAAGCCTTCAAAAAAGGCAGAATACTACTGAACGATCAACAAGCACATTCTGGTGATTGGTTGAAGCAAGGGGACATCATTGCGTTAATGGAAGCAGCTTCAATTCCACGGCCCTATCGGATGATACTCGATCTCGTTCATTTGGATAATCATCTGGCTATCATCCACAAGCCAGCAGGCATCATAGTGAGTGGCAATCAATTCCGAAGTATCCAAAACGTTCTCCCATATAATCTGTCCAGCTCACCGGAGCCTGACGCCCTACAGATCCCTCGCCCATTGCATCGTCTGGATGCACCCACTCAAGGCCTCCTCATGGTAGCCCGCACGGCCCGAGCACAAATGGAGTTCTCCCGTCAATTTGAAGAGGGTGAAATCAAGAAGACCTATGAGGCGATCATTGTAGGAGAGCCGCCCAGGCAAACTCAAATCAATAGTCCTATTGATGGAAAGCCTGCTATCACTGATATGGAGTCTCTGAGCAGCACGGCTTCGCTCAGAAGCGGACATTTGACCCATCTAAAGCTCTTTCCGCAGACGGGTCGTACCCATCAATTGCGAAAGCATCTTGCCAGTATAGGAAAGCCGATCGCAGGAGATAAGCTCTATGGAACAGACGGAGAGGTATTACTTCACAAAGGACTGTTTCTGGCTGCTACTGCGCTGGATTTCTTTCACCCCTTTGAAGAGAAGCGCCTCAAAATTGAGCTTCCCACACCCACAAAATTCTACAGCTATCTAGATCGAGAGCAAAGGCGCTGGCTCAAGTTCAAAGAACAATAAAAGATCAAGGATCAAGGATCAAGGATCAAAGATCAAAGAGCAAGGTGAAAATGCAAAGTTGGTTCAAAGATCAAGGATCAAAGAGCAAGGTGTGTTATTGGATATCGAATCAAGATGTGTCCACCCTTACAAGGAACAAGCATAGCTCCCCCGTCGAACCGTTGTAGGGAAAGGCTATAGCCATTCCGCCATCACCCAAGGCAAGTACAAACTGTAGAGACGCATTGCATGAAATAGGTGTAAGGGCCGAGTAAGTGCAAAAAAAGTAAGGATCAATAACCAAGGCTAACTCCTTGCTCATTGATCCTTACTCCTTGAACAGTTCTTACACCTTGCTCATTGATCCTTGCTCCTTGCTCCTTGAACAGTTCTTGCTCCTTGCTCCTTGAACATTTTTCCTATGCCA
>JAHDDV010000261.1 GCA_020629205.1 Chitinophagales bacterium
GTGGATACAGGAAGCAGCGAGCAGTGCCTGCATTGTAATGGAAAGCAGGTAGGTCAGTGCGACGGCCGAATTGCGTTGGGCTCCAAAAAATTGGGTAACTATTTTACTAAAGTGACATTGCCCTTGATCTCAATGGGAGTGCTGTCTGAGTCGAAAGCCCACTGACCGTAGTACACGTAAACCCCAAGTGTCTGCAAGTCACCCTGGAAGCTGCCGTCCCAACGAATATCGGGATCGGTGCTGTAGAATAGTTGCTTGCCCCAGCGATCATATATCATGAACTGGTAGTCTTTTATGGCGCCTTGAAGGATGGGGCCAAAATCATCATTGACACCATCTTGATTGGGGCTGAAGGCATTGGCGATCGAGTAGCTATCTTCTAAAGGAGCTAGCAAGCTGATCGTCACCTGGTCACTGCTGATGCAGTCGTCTTCTTGTGTGACGGTGATCTCATAGGAACTTGTCTGAGTCGGACTGGCCACAGGATTGGGACAGTCGAAGCAGGACAGATTTATGGCTGGAGACCAGTTGATACTGGCCGATGGATCGCTAATACTCGCCTCTATCATCGCTTGCTCGCCGGGCATGATGATTTGATTGGGACCGGCTTCCACGGTAAGCTCTATTGGCTCTCCTATATAAATTTCTTCGGTGACATGACAGTCTTGCTGATCGTAAATGTCAAGCAGATAACTGCCTTCGGAGAGATTGGATATCTGATCTGTTTCGTTGATAATTTCGCCATTGAGTGTGTAGGTGTATGGAGGCTGACCGCCTGATATGAAGTCGACTGTGATGCTTCCATCTTGCAGACCAAAACAACTGACATCCTCCGTACTGTAGCCGATGTCAAGAGCAGTGGTGATCAGTTGGAAGGTCCAGATAGAATCGCAACCAAATTGATTGCTCAAAGTAAAATTGACTACCGTATCGGAGTCAAAAGTCTGGCCTGACCAGGAGATGGATTGGCCTTCGCAGATGCTCGTATCGATGCTTGAAGAGAATGCTGGCTGGGCAATGACATTGACAGTAACCAGCGAATCGCAGAGATCAATGCTCTGAAAACTTAGCTGCTGAATACTGCCCGCATCAATGAGCGTGCCTTCTATATCTATTTGACTGCCTGCACATGCCTGGGTGTCTACGACTACTTCGTAAGTCGGCAAAGCCGTAACAGAGACGGTCAGTATAGAATCGCAATCGAGTATGGAGGTATAGGTGAAGTCCATCTGCTCTCCAACCGGAATACTTGCCCCATCAAAGTCTGCTGAAGTACCTTCACATGCGCTGATTTCAAGCTCGGCAAAAAGGACTTCGACCTCTTCCACGACAACCAGAACATTGGAGTCGCAACCCAGCGAAGAATTGTAGCTAAGAGATGCCTGATCACCGGGCGCAATGGCAGTGCCATCAATCAAAACCAGGCCACCGGCACACATGCTTGTATCGACTTGCACTTCTATCGGCTGCAGTTCTTCAGCTACAAATGTGATTATGGAATCACATCCGTAAATTGTCTCAAATGAAAAAACGACCGTCTCTCCAGCCATGACCGTGCTGCCCGCAAAGCTCAGGGTCTGTCCTTCACAGGCTTGCTCCAAAACGAGGTCTTGATAAATTTCCTTTTCTTCTACGTAGACCGTGAGGATTGAATCGCAGTTTTCAGTAGTGCTGAAATTGAAGACTTCGGTTTCTCCTGCAGCAATCCCTATACCATTGATGATTACCCCCTCCGTCGTACATGCAAAAGTGTCTAATTGTAAGGCATAAATTGGATTTTCATAGACCCTCAAGTTCAGAATGGAATCACAGCCTGAGGCGGCCTCGAAGTTGAAGTCAACAGAATCTCCAATTTGCAATTGTTCTCCTTGAAAGTCGAGTGTGGAACCAGTGCAGATGAAGGTATCAAGGTTTGCCTGAACAGCTTCAATAGCCGCAATGTTGACGGTCACCACAGAGTCACAACCCAATTGACTTGTTAGGTTTAGGGTCGTGCTCGAACCAGCGCTGATCTGTTGCTGCTCTATTGTCAGGCTGGAGCCTGCACAAATCAATGTATCGAACTGACTTTCAAAAGCTGCAATAGGTGTCACAAAAACGGTAACCAGAGAGTCGCAGCCCAGGTGGCTGACATAGGAAAACTCCTCACTGGACCCAGCTTCAATGCTTAACCCTTCGAAGTCCACACTGCTGCCTTCGCAGGCTTGCAAGAACTGCGTTTGTTCAATGACATCGACCATTTCTACATTTACTGTCAACAGAGAATCGCAACCCGCAGTGCTGGTTAACACCAGGGTTTGACTATCTCCGGCAGCAACACCCTGTCCGGCAATGTTGACAAATCCTCCTTCACAGGCGACTGTGTCCATGACAGCAGAAAGGGGAGATTGCGGTACTACATTTACAGTTACAATAGAATCACAACCAGCACTTGAAAGTAGGCTAAAACTCGCGGAGGTTCCTGCGGGAATTTGGCTGCCTTGAAACACAATACTACTGCCTTCACAAGCAAGGGTATCGAGGCTTCCATACACAGGCGCAAGGCTAGCTACATTTACCGTTAGAAGCGAATCGCAGCCGGAGCTGGCGGGAATCGCAAAAGTAGCTGAGCTGCCTGCCAGCACTTCTGTTCCCTGAAATATGATGCCAGTACCTTCACAAGCAAGGGTATCAAAGCTTCCATAGACAGGCGCAAGGCTACCTACATTTACGGTCAGAAGCGAATCACAGCCATTGCTGGCTTGCAGTAGGATAGCGGCAGAGGTACCAGCCAGAATTGTTTGATTTTCAATAACGATCGATCCGCCTTCACATGCCAGGGTGTCAAAGCTTGCCGTGACAGGTGAAACAGAGGCAACATTCACACTAAGAATCGAATCACATCCTGCCAGAGATGGCAAGGTCATATCCAGACTCGTACCTGCAGCAATGGTAAAACCATTGATCAGCAGACTGGTTCCTTCGCAAGCGGCCGTATCAAGGGTGGCAGTAGCACTTGGCAAGGCGGCAACATTGACAGTCAGGATAGAATCACAAGCTTGCTGTGATTCTAGTACAAAGTCTTGAGAACTTCCGGGAAGCAACGAAGTGCCAAATAGAACTAAGCTGCTATTTTCACAAACAGCCGTATCCAGTACCGCAACTTGACTAGTCACAGCGGCAACCTGAACGCTAACGATGCTGTCACAGCCAAAGATCGATTGATAGTTCAGGGCTAGTTGGCTATCAGCCGGAATCTCCTGACCATCGAAAAAGAGGCTAGTGCCCTCACAGGCGAAGGTGTCTAGTTCAAGGGAATAGGTTTCGGCAGTTCCTACCGAAATATTGACCGTAGAATCGCAGCCAAAAACGTTCAACAAACTGATTGCTCCTTCCGAGCCTGCAGTAAAAGTCTGGCCCTCGATCATCACCGTACCTCCATCACAGGCAAGGGTATCGAATTCCACTACATGAACGGGCAAAGCAAAGACGTTTAGGAGAAGCAGGGAATCACATCCATCTACCGATTCATAAACAATGCTATGGCTACTGCCCGGATCAAGTAGTTCTCCTTCAAAGTCCAATTGCGTATTGATGCAAATGGAAGTGTCCATTGAAGTAGGAACAATGTCAATGGGTACTACCTGTACGATCACGGTCGAATCACATCCGCTCGTGGCGACCAGATCGAAGGAAGCGGAGCTACCAGCTTCAATGCTCTGTCCAAGCACTTCAATGCTCGTTCCCTGACAAGCCTGCTCGGTTATAGTGACACCAGCATCTGTAGTTTCCGAAACAGATACAATGACAAGAGAATCACAACCAGTAGAAGATTCCAGGAGAAAGGAGCCACTGGTGTTGGGCAATAATGTGCTATCAAAGATTTGCAATTCAGTCCCGGTGCAAACTGTTGTATCGATTTGCGTTGGACTGATGGCATCATAAGTTTGTAGTGAAATCTGAATCAATGAATCACAACCCTCTGAAGACAATACGCTGAGGGAAGTCTCTGTAGGAGCCGCATACAGTACCCCAGCTATTTCTATGCTTTCTCCAAAGCAAAGCGTCGAATCTATGAGGGTCTCATGATTCTGCAAGGGAGCAACGGTGATGAGGGTAATTGAATCACAATCGCCGATCAGAGATGGACTAATACTTGTAAAATTTGCTCCTGCATAGAAAGCCTGATCACCCAATTGCACAGGCACCCCTGGACAGGCCATGGTATCGATGGTGACTTCTATCTGATCAGCTATACTAAGATTGTAAAAACCATTTGCCGAATAACCACAAGCATCTGTGAGTATGTATTGAATCACGGTAGATTCCGTTGGGCTAATTTCAATGGCAGCTGTTTCTTCACCTGTTGCCGGCCAGAGTACCGACACATCTCCATGGCCACCGATGGCTTGAGCTTCCAAATAGAAACTGGAGGCTTCGCAGATAGTGATATCTTCAGAAACAGCTTCCAGAGGCTGAGCTTCCACCACTTCGATTGTTGCCGAAACGAGCGGACCGCTTACATTGCCCGGACAACCGCAGTCGATTTGGTATTCTATGATAATCGTCTCTATGCCCTCTTGATTCCCATCTTCGTAGACTACTATTGGTACTTGTACGGAACTTTGACCAGCGGGTATAGAGGTAGATCCGGGAAGAGCCACATAGTCCTGATCCGCTATGGCAGTACTTTGCGGGCTAATGCTGTATACGATATCCAATGGCTGCGAGAGATCGTCTTCCGTCCTTTCAAAGAGGAAGTAGCCATCTGCACAGCCTTCATAGACTTGATTGGTCCCGGTACTCGGCACCACGCCGCTTACCGTACTGCCTCCACCGGCATTAAAGGAGTTTGCTGCTAAAAATACAGCTGAATCCCAACCAGAATCGGTAACATCCGCAATCACCATTTTGATGTGGTAAGTCTCGCAAGCCTGCACATTTGCCTGAGCAGTAAGTACAGTGGTAAAACCGTCGAACTGTGTTTCTACCAGAGAGACAGCGGCTGGGTGTCCGGCACAGGAAACCTCAGAGTTGATTTCGTCTTGTTGCACATTGGGAATATAGTAGCTACTGTTTGCCTGATGATTCACATTATTGATGGTAACGGGTGTGTTGGTACCGGGTATCAGAGCGATATTTTCCGCAGCATTTGTAAAGGGTCCATTGATTCCGGGGCCACTAATAAAGAACCCAAAAACATCGTTGAACTCGGACCCCGTGTAATCGCAGTACTCTTCGGAGGCAAATACATATTGAAACTCGGCAAAGTCGGCACTCGGGATAAAGTCAAATTCAATCTTGACTACGTCGTGAATATCATCCGTTATCATCTGTAAGTCTACATCCGATCCGTCCGCAATATTTGCTCCTCCACCTTCATCGTCATTGGGCCCGGAGACGATCGCTACATCTCCTGTTGCCAGCATGACTCCAGTGGGCATTCCCAGGACATTCCCGTTTTCGAAGACACCAATGGAGCCAGCCGGACCGTTTAGATCCATATTGAGAATTTCAAAGCAACCTTGTCCGATGAAAGTACTTCGAATCAGATCCGGATCATTGCTTGCAGTTGCTGTCACTAGTGAAAAGGAATTCGGATCACAGGTAGAACAAGAAAAGCCAGCATCAAAAAATTGTGCAAAGTTGAGATTGCATCCGGAATTTCCCACAACGATTGTGGCACAATCACCTGCTAGTTGAACAAAACTCAGCTCACAGCCATTGGTCCAATTCATCAATGAGCCACCTGTGGTGTATGCTGCAAGACTGAGATCATAATTGAGGTTTGCCGAACAAACGGAGATGGAGTAGGATTCTCCCGGAGAAAGATTGCAGATATCGACAGATTGTTGGAAGAAATCAAAGCCAATATTCTGCTGTCCACCAGCGAAGAGCACCTGAGTATCACCTGGCTGATAGGCACATTGTCCCCTTACCAATGACTGGCAAAAAACCAGTAAGGTTAATAATAAACAAGTATGGAACAGCCTGATACTTAACATTGTACTGACCGGAGTAGTAAATTTGGAGCGACATAGCTAAAGCAGGCAGAGTGGCTCAAATGTACAGCTAAACTTGCTGGATTCGGTATCTTAGCAAGGACAATTATCGGGCTAGCTTTGTTTTTTACGGCTATTGTTCCCGATGTTTCGAAAATCGGTCAATTCCTTTACAATCAGTCACAATTAGTGGATATTTGAAGCCTTTGCTCTTTATCGATCATTTCAGCACCTTGCTGGACCTTCATGACGCTTATGAATTCACAAGAGAATCTCCTGCAAAATCTACTGAATGCTTTGCAATTCAGTCCTGATAATATCCCACTATTGCTACAGATTGGCCAGCTCTGCCTGGATCTGGACAAGACCGAAGAGGCGGTATCTCATTTTCAGAAAGCCCTCGCTCTTAATCCTCATGACAGTGGCATCAAATTCTTCCTGGCCACGGCTTATTACCAACATGGCAAAGACGATCCGGCCTTTGTGATTGTAGAGGAACTATTAGCCGAGGAAGCCCCTTCCCCAGCTGTCAATCTACTTCATGCTAAACTACTACTGGATAATAAACAGCCGGAAGCAGCAAGGAAGGAATATGAATACGCCATCAGTATCGACTCAGACCTGAGAGACCCCCAATTTGCGAATGAACTCAATCTGGCAGAATCCGAGTTCCAATCAGATCAAGAGCGCATTCGGGTACCCCTTGGCGATATAGAAGAGCAAGAAGAAAGCTTCTACGATCTGGAGCGCCCACAAATTGACTTCGAAGATGTAGGTGGAATGGATGCGGTCAAAGAGGAGATTCGCCTAAAGATCATTCACCCCCTCAACCATGCAGATCTCTACAAGCAATACGGAAAGTCCATTGGAGGAGGCATCTTGATGTACGGTCCTCCCGGTTGCGGCAAGACGCATTTAGCCAGAGCGACTGCCGGCGAAATCAATGCGGCCTTTCTCTCGGCCGGCATCAACGATGTGCTGGATATGTGGGTGGGCTCCAGTGAAAAAAAGCTACACGGCTTGTTTGAAATGGCCCGGGACAATAGCCCAGCCGTTTTGTTTTTCGATGAAGTGGATGCCCTTGGTGCTAGCCGGAATCACATGAAAACCACTTCAAGCCGACCACTGATCAATCAGTTTCTGGCCGAATTGGACGGAGTGGAATACTCCAATGAAGGGGTACTGGTTCTGGCAGCCACCAATGCCCCCTGGAATATGGACACGGCCTTTCGAAGACCGGGCAGATTCGATAGAATCATTTTTGTGCCTCCACCAGATGGCCCCGCCAGAGTAGAGATCTTGAAGATACTGCTAGAGGGAAAGCCAATGGAAGTCATCGATCTTGTCGCTGTTGCCAAAAAAACCAAAGAGTTTTCTGGTGCTGACTTAACAGCTTTGGTCGACGTAGCTATTGAGGCGAAAATCTCCGAATCCATGAAAACCGGTCAGCTAAGTCCCTTACAAACCAAGGATCTATTGGCTGCCTGCAAGAAGGTAAGGCCTTCCACAAAAGAGTGGTTTAGCTCCGCCAAAAACTATGCTCTCTATTCCAATCAGGGAGGTTTGTACGATGACATCGTAAAGTACCTTAATCTTTAAATCGCTCTGGGCAATTTAGCGATGAAGGCTTAGTGCTTAGTGTCAAGTCCTTAGTGTCTAGTGACGCAAAAAACAGCAACAGACACTAGACACTAGAAAGCCACATACAACCAAGAAGACCAAGTCGCCGTTTATGAAGCTAAGGGTAATGTAACCATTCTCAAATAGTGCTATATTGTCGAGCCGCTTCACTAAATCTATGCGGTAGATGATTTAAGAAACAATCGACAGCCCCTAGTGCTGCGTAAACAAAGTTCGTAACACCTTTTAGGAGCTTATCTTTTTGTCAGACGAGGCGCGAGGAGGGAGCATAGC
>JAHDDV010000262.1:0-4953 GCA_020629205.1 Chitinophagales bacterium
ATACACAATACACAATACACAATACACAATAAACAAAAAACCGCGACCAACGAACGGTGAATAATAGCCCTGATCGCAGAGGAAATAGTAGTGCTGCCGAGCAGACTGCTTGTGCCGCTGCCAGCGGCTCGTCCCAGAGGGCGAGACGCTGGCAGTGGATACAAGCAGCTGCTCGGCAGTGCTACTATTGGAACGAAGAGCAGGACGGTCATTGCCACGGTCGAAACTGCTCGGCTCCAAAAAAGATTAACGTTCAAAAATCTTCTTGGATATTGATTGTCCATCGACCTGCAGACGTACTATGTACATGCTGGCCGGAAGTCCTAATCGAGCCGCGGAAAAGGAGGTTTGATACATCCCGGCGGCTTGTTTTTCATTCGCTAATTCCTGCACTAGCTTACCGTGTACATCAAAAACCTGAAGGCTAACTTGTGCCTGTTCCTCGACTTGATATCGGATGCTCGTCTGACCGGTGTAGGCAGTCGGATAGATATCAAACGTTGGTTGTTTTACAAGATCTTCAGTGGCAGTGTAGCTCGTAGGGCCATTGGTGTATTGGTAGTAAGTGATAAACATTTCGTCGTCGGTTGTAATACCAAAACCTACATCAGAGGGACCGTCATTGTACCATTTTGCCTCCATGATAAGGCCTTCATTCAGATTGACTGGCAGGAGTGCATCGTAGCGCAAAACAGGTGGATGCTCGTAGTCCCAATAGCCTTGATTGAACTCGTGATTGATGTCGTTGAATCCTTCGTAGATTTGCTCCCCTCTGCTACCATCGGCATTGCGAAGATACATGTCGAAGTCGGTACCTAGCTGATGGGTATGCCCCTGAAACTTCCAGAAGTATGCAGTCTGGCTGCTATTGTTGTAGAAGGGGAAAGACAGGGTTGTTTCTCCGGTGTTAGGAATATTGAGTGAGAAGGGGTTTTGATCGCCGTAGACCATTAAATTGGCAAACATCTCCTGCTCTGCAGTATTCATCGGCTGCGTATAAATATTGAGGTAAACCTCGGCAGCAAGGATGGCGGTCTCACTGTAATTCTTGATGTGGAAATTCAGATCAAGGGCAGTACCGGGTTCCCAGCGATAGGCTGTACCTGGTGGCAGATCATCATCATCACTAAACTGCCAAATCGCCAATGGAGCCGCTCCGATATTGATGTCAACAACATCGAAGAAGTTGCCAACTACCTGACGGCCTTCAGCTACGTTATCAATTGTTTCAGGGAAATACTTATATAGGATAAAGTGATGTGAATAATCGTGTATCGAAGCTTCTACCCTATTGATTTCGATGGCCTCCAATAGATTGGGAGCCACTTTTGCTGTGAACTCTTTTTCTTCACCGGGGGCCAGATAGACAGGTTCGTGATAAATCTGAAATCCTTCGGATGGGTCGGGCGGTGCGAGGTATTCGGTTTTCAATCCTTGTCCAGCCGCGTAGTAATCATCAATTAAATCGGTGCCGGAAACCACACCGGTCATCGGGGCACCAAAAGCGATCCATTGGCGGATGAGCTCGGCTTCGGAATGTGTGAGGGCTGCTTGATAAGAAGGCATGAGTCCGCCTTCGGGACCATCCAGCATAAAGTCGGGATCGAGTCCGTTATTGATCTTTTTGAAGAGGTAGCTCTCCCGAGAGTAACCCGGCTTGACCAATTTGTAACCCTTCTCTGCTGCAGCTGGATTGGTCGGATCAGCCCCGATTAATGCCTGGTATATATCCTCACTGGAGCCACCAAAATCAAGTTGACCAGCAGGCACGTCTCCACTGTGACAGGAAGCACATTTGGCCTGAATTAGCTCATAGACTTTTGCATACGTGTCTTGGGCCTGTGTGTCTTTGCAAAGTAGCAGGAGTGCCAGCAAAATTCCAAAAAATAGACTTTTTCTCATGTTTGTGTTCATGTTTCATTTATGGTGAATCGAGTTCTTCAATTTCCTCAAGTTATAGCAAGAATAGCGAATCTGAAAGGAAAAATGCTCCTAAAAGGCAATTGGGGGACGATTGTTAGGATACTTGACAAGCATGTTTATCCTTATCTTGGCCTGGGCTATTTCTGTCATTCAAAAAACTAAGATGAAATCACTCAGGGCTTTATTCATTTTGTTTCTAGCTGCTTGTTGTTCCACTTCTGTGAAGGCTCAAGTAGCTGTTGAAGGAACACCTATTTCCTTTGAAAGATCGATTCAAGGAAAAGTACCTGTCTATCAGACGGATGCAATCGATCTGAAGGCATTGGCCATCGAAGATGCGGAGGATGTGAAGGGCGGTACGCCACCGAGGTTTGGGGTGAAGCACTTGGTAGATTTTGGAATGGAGGAAGAAGGCAGCTGGACAGAGCTGGCAAATGGGGATAGACTGTGGCGTCTGGAGATTCATTGTCCGGAGGCTTTGACTGTCAATATATCATATAGTAATTTTTGGATACCGAAGGGAGCTACTTTCTTTTTGTATTCTCCGGATCAGAGTGATGTGCGTGGAGCCTTCACTCATTTGAACAACAAGGGCTTTGCCGGTTGGGCTACGGGGTTGACGAAGGGCGAGCGTGTTGTGCTGGAGTATTATGAGCCTGCCAAAGTTGCGGGTAAAGGAGTCATTGAGCTTTCGGAGATTGTCCATGGCTATCGCTCCATTCGCTCGATGGTAAATGTGGACGGCATCATGAGGGCTTACGGATCTTCCGGGGGTTGCAACAATGATGTGAACTGTCCTGAATTCTCTGCCTGGCAGACGGTGAAGAAATCGGTGGCCTTGATTCTAGTAAATGGCAATCGATCTTGTACCGGTGCCTTGATCAATAATGCGGAGCAGGATTGCGCACCTTACTTCCTGACTGCCAATCATTGTCTGGGTTCTTTGGATGCGCCGGCCAATGCCTCTAATTGGTCTTTTGTGTTCAACTATGAAAGTCCGAGTTGCGGTGGTCCTGATGGCAATTTTTCACAGACTTTGAGTGGGGCTAGCTTGGTGGCCAATGGTGCAGATTCAGATTTTGCTCTCTTTCTACTGGATGAAGATCCCACTGTTTATGATACCTATTTTGCGGGTTGGTCTAATAGCTCATCTGCCGCTGCCAATGTAACAGGTATACACCACCCAGCTGGCGATGTAATGAAGATCAGCTATTTCAATACTTCTCCCGTGAGTTCGAATGGTGGCACCATGTGGGAGGTTACTGATTGGACAGACGGTACTACGGAGCCGGGATCTTCAGGCTCTCCACTGTACGATGAGAATATGCGTGTAGTGGGCCAATTGTATGGTGGAAGTGCGGCATGCAGTGGAGCTGATTCTGAAGGATATGATATCTATGGGAAAATTGCTTACTCCTGGGATACGGCTTCGGCGAGCAATGATCAATTGGCTGCCTGGTTGGATCCGAACAATACCGGAGTCAGTTTTGTAGATGGTCGTGAAGACTGTTCGGATTCGCCGCCTACGGTAAACTTCACAGCTGATGTCACGCTTGCTTGTCCGGGACAAAGTATACAATTGAGTGACTTTTCCTCTGGATCACCAACATCATGGGCCTGGTCTTTCCCAGGAGCTAATCCGGCTAATTCAACAGCAGAGAATCCGGTAATTTCTTATCCCAGTCCCGGCAACTATACTATCAGTTTGACTGCTACCAATCAATTTGGCTCGGGCTCCAATACCGTTAATGGATACATCACTGTTACAGCCGGAAATCCGGCTCCTGTTTTTGAAGACTTTGAGAATGGTATTGGCTCTGTGTGGAACATTGACAATCCAGATGGTGATCCGGCTGAGTTTGTCTTGGTCAACAACGATGCTTGTAATAATACGGTATTGGGTATTGACAATTACAATACAGATAATGACAATCGCGGCACCTTTGATTACTTCTATGCGGTGCTTGATCTTTCGGGATTGCAGAGCACGAGTTTGAGCTTTGATTATGCCTATGCAAGATACGGCGACGGCTATGAAGACGGCTTGGAAGTGTCGGTGACTCCTTGCTCCGGTGCTGCAGATGTGCTCTTCAGTCAGAGCAGCACTGATTTGGCTACGGCTCCCGATATCACTGATGCATTTGTTCCAGCCGATTGTTCGGAGTGGGCTAATGTGACCCTAGACCTATCGGCCTATGATGGCGATCAGATTACTTTGCGCTTTACTAATCTTGGTGGCTGGGGTAACTGGCTGTATCTCGATAATATCAATCTGGATGGAACAGTGGCTACAGGTCCTGTAGTTGTAAACCTTAGAGCACTGCTTGAAGGTCCATATGCCGGAGCAGGACAGATGACGCCTGGTGCCCTTTATGGTGGTACGGCGCCTTATGCTCAGCCTTACAATACTGCACCCTGGAATTATGCTGGCAGCGAAACGCTGGCAACTCTCCCAGCAACGACATTGGCTGACATGGTGGATTGGGTACTGGTGGAGATTCGAGATAAGGCTGATGAAACGCTTGTGTTGGCTTCAAAGGCCGCTATCATGCTGAGTAATGGAGACATTATCGATGCGGATGGTCTGACCAATGGAGTCTTATTTACGGGCTTGATTCCTAATGAAGCCTACTCCATTGTAGTTCGTCATCGCAATCATCTCGATCAGATTTCGGATGCAAGTATCAATCTGCCGAATGTTGTTCAGTATGATTTCTCTGCGAGCAATGCTACCTTAGCTGCTACTGAAGTCGCTTCTGCCGACAATCGTTTGCTCATGCCGGCTGGTGATTTTGACGGTAATTCGGTCTGTACTTTTGCGGACTATAATGCCTGGTTGAGTGATCCTTCGGCGATTATGTTGTACCATCCGAATGATTGTAATCTGGATGGCGTGGTCTCTGTGGCGGATTACAATTTATACAAAAAGAACGCTGCTTTTGTTGGGGCATTGGAGGTGCAATACTGATTACTGGTGACTGGTGTGTTCAAGGATCAAGGATCAAAGAGCAAGGTGCAAGGTGCAAGGTG
>JAHDDV010000262.1:5053-7882 GCA_020629205.1 Chitinophagales bacterium
GCAAGGTGCAAGGTGCAAGGTGTTCAAGAAATGCTGCTGCAGAATCTTGATTGATTGCTGATTGCACACAATTAAAATATAGTCAACTATCTAATTTCCTTTGTAAATATTCTTTTTGGAGCCCGGCAGATAGGCTCGTCGCAGCGACCTGCTCGTGCTCCGCTAATACTCAGCACTCTGCTAGCTGCTTCTGCTCAGCCATTAGCATCTCCTCCTATCGTCGGAGCTACTACTGGCTGGCATCCGCCACGCTATCATAGCACTTCGTTCCGCTGCGCCCGAGGCTAGCTTTCACCGTCTTTCGGGCGTGGGGAATTACTTCCCTTTCGCCTTCATGAAACTGTGACTTATGTTCCCCTGGCTTAATTCTATGTACATATCCCTAAGCGGCAAGTCCGGCGGTTGCGACAGCCAATGAGCTTCAACACTATCTTCAATCAAAGTCAAAAAGAACTTCAGCAGCTGCTCTGGATCATCGCAAATCAAATTGATAAAAGCACGGCTCTGACAATCAAAATCAATCATTACAATATCTGAGCTGATTTCTTCCAGCCATAATTCAAAATAGTAATCATCATCTTTGAATTTGATCCAGGCAGAAAGATTCATTTCGCCGTTCTCCAAAGTAGGCGAACCAACAATTTTGATGCGCTGAGAGAGCGCTTCCAAAGTGCTCTTCAAACTGGAACTGCTTACAATCAAATATATCGAATTGTCGACCATGCGCAGACAAGGTAAGAATTCGGCATTGAAGCAACAACTAAGGCGAGATGCTCATGAAAGCAATACTCAACAAGATTAAACCATCCATTGTGAATAAGAGAGCTCCACATTGGAGGGGTAAGATATATATTGAGGATGCTTATTTTGGCACAGTCAAGATTCCCAATCCACATAGCAATAGTTTTGGACAATCTAAAGCTAAGCATTTAGCGAGCCAGATAGGCCTAAGCCAAGATCAGTAGAATGAATTCGTAAGCTGTTTATTAAGTGGGAGGGACTATCGAGGGCTGATCAATAATCACGTTTCTCTCGATGCATTGTTTGAAGATATTTCCTTTGATTATTGAGTGTTTAGGGTTTTGACTTCAATAGT
Source organism: Chitinophagales bacterium (assembly GCA_020629205.1). Taxonomy (GTDB): domain Bacteria; phylum Bacteroidota; class Bacteroidia; order Chitinophagales; family UBA2359; genus JAHDDV01. The sequence goes on from JAHDDV010000262.1 coordinate 6,150, forward strand.
GGTAGCAGCTATATTTTGTCTATCAGATTATTTTTGAGCCAGAAAAATGCTGCTTTGTGGTCATAGTGGACTCTCGGCCTTAATAGGGCTTCCATGTCTCCCAAGAATTCCGGGTCCTGTTCTTTCTCTTCGATGTTCAGTAAAAATTCCTTTGGGCTTGGGTGTGATTTCCCAGTAGAAAACGAAGTATACTTCTTGAAGCAATAAACCACTTGTTCTAAACTCACCTCCGCGTTGAGTCGTGCATAATCCAGATCAAATAAATCCCGGCCTTTACTTCGCTGATACAATGCCCGCAGCTTGGTTCCTAAGAGTTCATTGATATTGTATGTTCTTATATCAGCAGTCCCCGAGAACCATTCACTTTCAACTTGAAATGGATAGTATACCCAGTCCATTACATTGAAGTGTTCTTTACAGTTAATCTCTATTTTTAGACGTAATCGAATTTCTTCGTATTCTGATGTAAAACGATAAAGAGCTTTGGCCCCATGTCCTTTAACCTGTGTTTTTCTTGGCTCATCAAAAAAAGTGATTACCTCCCGAAGTCTATGCATTATTGGCTTGATTGGCCCAGCATTAATCTGAACTAAATCAATATCTTCTGAATATCTCGGGGCGGGATGTAGATACAACTTGTGAAGTGCTGTTCCTCCGCGAAATGCCAAATTCTCTTGCAAAAAAGGATCGGAAAATATTTCAACCAATACTCGGCTAATAACGAGATCTTGCTCTACTTGGTAGAATTGTTTCCAAGGTGCAAATTCTTGCCATTTGGCAATGTAAGGCTTTGCAATCATATGTCACTCTCCAGTTTAATATTGACATCAACCTTCCAGAAATTTTCAACTCCTCCAGGTTTGTGCTCTGACCTTGGCGCTAACAATACTGGATAATAATCAGAGTTTTTAAGATACAGGGCGAGTATCCTTGGCAAGTTGGGATCAACTTTCAATTCGGATAGGATGAATCCAAATCTCTGTATGGTACTCTTGTGCGGATACCAAGTCAACAGTTCCGAAATGTCCTTTGCTGTGATCTCTTCGGCGAGTTCTTCAATAATAGCCAGCATTCTGTTCAGTCCTCCCAATTTGTTTTGGTGACGAATAAGATCTACAGCTGTCAATACTGGACTTGAAATCTTAAATATTCCGGCATCGGATTTTTTCTCTTGAATATTTTTGGCTGGCCAATACGATGTAGTAACAAATCTAATATGCATATCTTTCTTGCCGATATCTGTCAGTTTCGGTTTCTCTATCATAACGTACTCCCTTTGGGGCTGTTGATGACTTGCTCCGTGAAATTTTGCAGCCGAATAATAGCCGAGATAATACCGTCTCTTTAGGAACTTGAATAGTTTATCGATATACAACTGCACCGGTATTATTCCTTGTCTTGAATAGCGTGCAGGAATTATTAGATAGAATTCTTTTCTCAGGTTTACTATTTCTCTGCTTGCAACCAGCCTTGAGAGTTCTCTCTTCAATGCGGTTTCTGTCTTGTTACAGCTCTTTAGTAATTCATCCCAGGAGAAAGCATATTCTTCGAATGATTGTAGCTGAAGGATGTACTCTGCAATACTCATTCCTAGTAGATTTTCGAGGAAAATACCACTTTAAGGTAATTATCTCCAATTTTTACTAATCTTTTTTAAGAACAGCGCTCTAGAAAAAAGTCTCTAGTGCTGCGTAAACAAAGTTCGTGACACCTTTTAGGAGCTTATCTTTTTG
>JAHDDV010000263.1 GCA_020629205.1 Chitinophagales bacterium
GACAAATAACGGCATAAATTTAGAACCAATCAACCCTGGGTAGATGGGGGCTCGAAGCGCATGCGTAGAGACCACAGCTACCATAAGCTGAACAGCAGGATGCAAGGTGAGTATTAGCGGATAGCCTGGTGCCACTCGGAGCTGCATGCTCCTATGCTTGCTAGCTTCGTATGCTCTTGGGCAGCGGAGAGGGGCAACCGCCCTCTTTGGATGACTGGTGACTGGTGACTGATGACGTACTGCTCTTTTAACAGCATTTGACTCATTGCGGTGCAAGGATCAAAGAGCAAGGTGCAAGACGTTCTTCTCTATAGTGGCGCATTGCTAAGGCATCAGTCTGAGCCTCGGGCGAATCGGTGTAGAGAAAGGCTAAGGGATAGGAACTCAATAACTGTCCCTAAAGCGTTTCCCCCAATTGCACCACATTTTACCTACAGTGCGCAAACCAAGAAAACCCACAATACATAATACACAATCAACAATACACAACATCAACAACCGAGAAAACACCTTGCTCATTAATCCTTACACTATTTCTGTGCTTTAAACATCAAAACAATCGCTAGCACACCGAAAAGGATATTTGGAATCCAAGCGCCCCAAATAGTCGGTAGATCACCGAGGGTAGAAAAGGTCGAAGAAAACTGGAAGCAGACCACATAAGCCGCACTGAGGGCGATGCCAAAGAAGAGGTGGAAGCCTGTACCTCCACGCACCTTGCGCGAACCAATGGACATACCAATGATCGTGAGAAAGAAGGTGGCAAATGGCATGGCGCTTCGGCGATGCTTTTCCATCTCGAAAAAGGAGATATTATTGGAACCCTTAAGCCGCTCTCTATCTATAAAAGTATTGAGCTCAGGAGTGGACATGGCTTCTTTTAGATGTACCAAATCGGTAAACTCGGAAGGTTTGACATTAATGATTGTATCCATCTTTTTGCCCCTACGAAGGCTTTCTTCCTCCCCATTGATTCTTCTGTGATAGTACTTTTCCAGCCACCATTTACCTTCGCGGTATCTGGCCTTCTTTGCATAAAGCATGCTCACCCGATCTTCGGGCGTGAAGGTCTCTAACACAAAGTGTGTGGCCGAGCTATCGCGCATACTAAAAGTATTGGCAGAGACATAATTATTGGCATCTATCTGGATGTGAACGTTCTGTGTCAGATCCTTCGACTTTCGCTTGAGGTGCACATCCTCAAAATTGATGCGGCGAGCATTGGACTGTGGTACCAAATAGTGATTGCTATAAAGCTGGAAACCGACCAGCAGTGCTGCCGCCAAAAAATAGGGCACAAAAAGCAAACGGTAGAAGCTCATACCGCTGTTCAGAATCGCGATGATCTCAGACTTGTAGGCTAGCTTGGAGGTGAAGTAGATGACGCTGATAAAAATGAAGAGCGGACTCAGCAAAAGTACGATCCAGGGAATAAAATTGAGATAATATTCCGAAATGATCTGCCAGGCAGAAGCAGATGAATCCAGAAAATCATCCACCTTCTCGGTGAAGTCGATCACAACCGCGATAGCAGTGAAAAGCAGAATGGAGAACAGGTATGTCCCCAAAAACTTCCCAATGATATAGCGGTCGAGTAGCTTCATTTTTCCAACAACTTATAAAACGCATCTTTGTCCAGGAAGTTTCGCAGGACATTGGTAGCGCCTGCCTCGGCGAGCTTGCCGGAGCTACGAACATCGATACCAATGAAGGACAAATCGAGCAGAGCAGAAGTCTTTAGATCCCAAAGGCCATCTCCAACATAGATGGTTTCCTCAAAAAGCAGATTTGGATATTCCTTCTCGGTCAATCGAATGGCCTCCAAAGCAATTTTGTCACGTGTCGCGGCCAAATCAGCATTGCCAAAAGGAATACCATTATAATCGATATTGACCATATTGAGCTTTAGCTCAGCGGAATGCAACCAGCAGCCAGTGGAAAAGGCAATCTTGTAATCGGGATGATCTCTCAGCTCATCAATCATCGCTTTGGCACCGGGAACTTCCCGAAACTGCTCCACCTCCGCGGTCTCCGCTTCGAGATTACTGATGAACACCTCCTTGATACGCTCGACCTCTTCCGCTGTAGGTGAACGTTCGAGCTGCTGTTTGAAAGCCTCTCTCAGACAACCCGGATCAGTGACCTGCAGGAAGTCCATGTCCTCCCATTTGAGTTCCTGTAAACCCATAACATCTTCCAATGCTTCACTGAAACAGCGTTGGTCCACGTCATTAGTGCGGGTAAGTGTACCATCAATATCAAAGAGAATCAGTTTCATAGTCTTTGCTGCAGTTTGGGAACCATCTGGTTTTTCCAGGAGGCAAAATCGCCGGCTATAATGTGCTTACGAGCTTGTTTGACCAACCAAAGATAGAACGCTAAATTGTGAATCGAAGCAATTTGTGCCCCCAATAATTCATCCGATCGCATCAAATGACGGAGATAGGCTTTTGAATGTGTGCGACTTGTGTAGGCCGGGCTCATCATATCAATCGGGCTGTAGTCCTTTTCCCACTTGAGATTCTTGATATTGATAATGCCCTCGCTGGTAAAGAGCATATTGTGCCGCGCATTACGTGTCGGCATCACGCAGTCAAACATATCCACACCCAAGGCAATGGATTCGAGAATATTTGCTGGTGTGCCCACACCCATTAGGTAACGCGGCTTTTCTTTGGGAAGAATTTGACACACCACATCTGTCATGGCGTACATCTCTTCATGCGGTTCCCCCACAGAAAGACCGCCAATGGCATTGCCAAAGAGGTCGGCCTCTGCGATATAGCTGGCGGAGCGCTTTCGAAGATCTGTATATACGCTGCCTTGCACGATGGGCAGCAGGGTCTGTTCATAGCCATATTTGTCATCCGTTTCCTTGACCCTTTTTACACAACGATCCAGCCATCGATGGGTCATTTGCATCGAGCTTCTAGCGTAATTGTACTCACAAGGATATGGTGTACACTCATCAAAAGCCATGAAGAAGTCTGCTCCAATGGTCCGCTGAGTATCCATCACATTCTCAGGGGTGAAAAGATGATAGGAGCCGTCGATATGGGACTGAAACTTCACCCCTTCTTCTGTAATCTTACGCTTTTTTGCCAGGGAATAGACCTGATATCCACCGCTGTCCGTCAGCATGGGCCCTTGCCAGGCGTTGAAGCCATGCAATCCACCCGCCTGCTCAATTACATCCAATCCGGGACGAAGATATAGGTGATAGGTATTGCCCAATATGATCTGTGCCCCGATTTCATACTCCAATTCATGTTGATGAACAGCCTTGACTGTGGCGGCAGTCCCTACAGGCATGAAGATGGGTGTTTCGATCTGACCATGATCGGTTTCCAGAAGGGCTGCCCTCGCGTTCGAACGCGGATCTTTGTGTTTGATACTGAATTTCATAAAAGCGCTGATAATGCCCACAAAAGTAGCTTTTTTCGTTTATGAATTTATCCTTAATTTTGTAGGGCTAATGAGCGTAAAATATACCCACCGATTGCGCCGTTTTTCTGATAAATCCGACTCTTGATAATAGATTATCACCCCATTTTCCTCAGTCTTCTGCTCCTGTGTTTCTTAAGCTTGCTAGCGCAAATTGCCTTCTATTTATTGGCATTCTCGCGGCTGGCCCTATTTAAGAAAGCGAAGGGAACAGAACCACTCACTCAAAGGCCTGTAAGTGTGATCATCTGCGCCAAAGATGAAGCAGACAATCTGGAAGCCTTTCTGCCCGTCGTTTGCGAGCAGGAATACCCATTTTATGAGGTAATAGTGGTGGACGATGCATCGATTGATGAAACCGCAGAGGTCCTTCAGCACTTTCAAAAGCAATATCCACAGCTACGATCCATTTCCACGGCTGGCATGCACCGAGATTTACAAGGCAAGAAGTTCGCACTTACCAAAGGCATCGATGCAGCCAGAAATGACCAGATCCTTCTGACCGATGCGGATTGCCGTCCAAAATCGGCCCACTGGATTCGAGATATGATCGAACCGCTAAAAAATCCCAAAACCATTGTGCTGGGCTATGGTGCTTACCAAAGGCAAAAAGGGCTGCTCAACAAATTGATCCGCTACGAAACCCTGATGACCGCCACCCAGTATTTTTCCTATGCCTTGCATGGCAAAGCCTATATGGGTGTAGGCCGAAATCTAGCCTATCGACGGCAGGTATTTGAGAAGGCAAAAGGCTTTGAGAATCACGGACATATCTCCTCAGGAGACGATGATCTCTTCATTGCTTCGGTGACTAATTCAGAGAACACAGCTATTTGCATTAGCAAGGAGAGCCACACGGTTTCGCAGGTCAAGGATACCTGGAAAGACTGGTTTCGACAGAAGCGACGGCATATCAGCACCGCGGCCTCCTACAAGAGCGATACCCAGATTATCCTGAGCATTTTCAGCGGTACCCACATAATGGGCTTGCTGTGCTTTTTTCTATTGCTAGTACTAGGGCAGATGCATCAGTCGGTATTGATCCTGATGTTACTCCGTTGGCTTTGTATGTTGGCTGTACTGTTTCCGATCACTGGCAAGCTGGAGGAGAGAGACCTCCTGATATTGCTTCCGGTGCTGGATATCCTTTTTATGCTGTATCTGCTTTTCATGAGTCCCTTTCTAATCACCCAAAGGGACAAGGGTTGGTAGCCTCAACTAATTCTTCTCACCAGTATGCATAAAGGCCTTGGGAATCATACGAAAGTACTTTCCCTTGTCTTCACAAATGGCACGCCCACAACGACAATAGATCCGCTCTTCTCTCCGCTCAAAATCGTACTCCTTAGTGATCTTGCTCTTATGACAACGCAGTACCTGCCCTTTCCCTATCTTGAGGTATTTCCAGATTTTTCGCTTACAGCCGGCACATTTGATCGTCAACATAATTTACCTTTTGGCGATGTGGACAATGCACTTTTCTGCAAACAAAGGCTCATCAATCAAGCTTTGCAGCGCCCAGCTACGCTTAGGTAATTGCACCTCGCTCAACTCCTCTTTCAAATCGCCCCCTTTTAGCAGCAACCATCCATTTGCCAGCTCATGAGATCGGTCGCGAATAATCAGCTTGTTGGTCCAATTGACAATCTTGGCAGAGCGGGCTACGGCCCGGGAAACCACAAAATCGTACTCACTATTCAATTGCTCCGCCCGAATTTGCGTAGCCTTGACATTCTGCAGTCCCAGTGCTTTCACGACCTCCTCCACGACCATGATCTTCTTACCTATCGAATCTACAAGGTGGAAATCTACCCTGGGAAAAAGGATCGCCAAAGGAATACCCGGAAAGCCACCTCCTGTACCAAGATCCAAAACCTTGGTATAAGGCAAAAAGGGCATGAGCTTGGCGATGCACAAACTATGCAGCACATGCCTGACCATCAACTGGTCAATGTCCTTACGAGACACTACATTAATCTTCGCATTCCAGTCCTCGTACAGCGCCGGCAATTGCCCAAACAGTTCATATTGCTCCTCCCCCAAATCCGGAAAGTACTTCTTGATGATCTCTGTCATGCCTCTATTTACCGATATGTTCATTAATGGCCTCCGATAATACCTCCGGATCTACAGCCATATCTTTGAGCGGAACCCTAACATCCGCATTGCCTTCCTCATCTCTGTCCTTGTATTGCACATCCATGTACCAATCTTTTGTACTCGCATCCCGAATTACCGCAGCTGTACGGATACGATTCCAGGACACCTCTCCCCTATCTGATGTAATTAGACCAGTATCTTTCACGACTATCTGAGCACTCAGATTAAACAATCTCGGAAAGGTCTGCCCAGCCATGACAGCTACCAGAAAAGTCAGCAAACAACCCAGCCAAAATTGCCCCTCCGCCAATTCATAAAAACCCCAAGCCCCTGCTGCAATGCAGATAAAGGCATAAGGTAGCAGCATTTTTCGGGAATAATATACTTCAAGCATCCTTACAAGAGTTAAATTAGGGCTTTCAACATTGCCAAATTTCGACTCAATTTAGTCAAGATTTTGAGCAAACACCCAATTACCCAAAAATAGCCCACGATGTCCCCCTATTTCACTCTGCTGCAATACCTGCTAATACTTGCTACCCTCTTCTATTGCCTACAAGTTCAAGCCCAACAAAGTTCGATCGATCCACCTCAGTCATTGTGCCATTCTATTTGTGAAAGCATCGAATCAGGCAATAAGCAGCAGTTTCTTACACTCATTGAATCTGCCAGCTTTGAAGTCGATAAGTTGAATTCGAAAGACTGTCCTTGCATACCCACATTGGCAGCCATCAGTCAGGAAGCATTGTTCCTCCATCGTCTATTGAAGTCAGGTGCAAAAACAGATACCATTGGCCAGAATGATCTTAGTCCGCTCATGCAGGCCAGTCTGCACAATCGCTATCTGCACATCTATTTGCTACGAATGTCAGGCGTGTCTATCGAGCTCAAAAACCGCCACGATCAGGATGCCCTGTATTATGCCGAAGCTCGTGAAGAACGGATGCTGATGCAAGCCAGGCGAAAGGCCACTCAAGAAAAAGTGCTTGCCGAAAAGCAAGGAAAGGAATTCATCACACCAGATATAGTGAGGGATGAAACACCTACGCTTCTACTTAGCCCGAACTACGAACAAGTCTTCGAGCATCACCTCAATCGGCTCCCAGTAGATGACAGCTATCCAGCATGGCGTGAGGCACATCAGCTCGCCCCACAATTGCTTCAAGCAAACATGATCGAACGTTCCCTCGCTCTTCGACTGAATACCCTTGATGCGCTCAATGAAGCAGATTTCATCAACAATCCCACGGAGCCACAGATCGAAGCAGCCATCGAAGCATATCATCATTTGCTGCAACTCTACTTTCTAAAAGAAGACTGGGAAATGGTCCTCGAGTCTTTCCAAATCTATGAGGACAATGAAAACAACTATCATCTCAATGCCCGCTATACGCAAGCCCTAACCTGGAAGCGCATAGCCGCCAAGCAAAGCGGTCAGGCAGATCTCGAGGAGGCAATCGCTCAAAAACTGGTAGCCCATGCTGCGGTCGAAGAGCAGCTGCGCGCACAGCTCCTCAAACAAAGAAAGTCCCTTCGCATTCGCCTCGACAAAAACAAAGATCTACCTCGGCAAATTAATCAAGTCCTAAATCTACTCGACGATAAAACGCTGCTCGGCATTGTCGACTATAGGCGCATGAGTTTGATGCCCGAGCATCTCGTCAAGCGCATCAAGGGCCAGCTCTACATCAAAAATGGCAACAAGTTTAGACCGCCCCCTGTATTCGAGCCTATCGCCCAAGACTCCCTTGTCACCTTCATCACTCAGGTCTTTGGCTTCTCAGATATGCTGCAGCTACACCCTCAAGCCCGTCAAGTAGATGGCACGCCTCGTTTCTTCCTATTGCGGGAAGAGGAGTACACATTGGATTAATTTTTTTATGCAGCGCAGCGGCAATGACTCGTCGCAGCATGGGTCCCGTGCTCCACTAATACTCAGCACCCAGCTAGCTGCTCATGCACGGGCTGGTCTGTCTCTCCACTGCGTTACGAGCCAGCCCAGCTCCGGCATTCGCGACGCTATCTGGGCACTTCGTTCCGTTTCGCCCGGGGCTCCTTTTCACCGCCGTTCGGGCGTGGCGGATTGTTTCATGTGGCTAGTGCATGGTGCATGCATGGCTAGATCCTTAGATAGCTAATCGCATTTTGTTGATTATTAATTGTGGATAATTGATTGTTGGCGTATAGGATTGTACTCAGCGAAAGTTCAACGACAGCTCTGAATGTCGCATCCCACGCGGCCTGCAGCAGAACTGTTCAGCGACATCTCCGAATGTCGCAAGCCACGAGGCCTCCGGCA
>JAHDDV010000264.1 GCA_020629205.1 Chitinophagales bacterium
CGCCCGAAAGACGGTGCCCAATAGCCCTGATGGAAGAGGAAATGATGCTGCACTACCGGCGACTGACTGTGCTGCTGCAGGGGGCTGTGAGGAACGAGCAGACCGATGCAGCAGATACAGGAAGCGTCGGGAGGGTGGCATCATTGGAACGGACAGCAGGTAGGTCAGTAGCGCGATCGAATACCCTTGGGCTCCAGATAAAGATCATCTCGGAATTGCCGAACAAAATGTATCTTGTGTGTTAAGGCTACTGCAAAGGAAATCGTCGAACAAAGCCGAGTCATTCAAACCCTACACTCAACTGAAAACATGACATATACAAAACAAACTTCAGCTCGAATTATAATTTTTTGCGCTGTATTTTCTTACTACTTCTTGATTTGCATGTCTCTCAGTGCAAAGGATTATCAAGGATTTTTCAATTATGCCTGGGTGGATAGCACGGGACAAGTGATATTGGAAGTTCCAGAGACTCGGGTTGGTGAGCCGTTCTTGTATGTCAATAGTTTGGCAGCTGGGGTTGGGTCCAATGATATAGGGCTTGATCGGGGGCAGTTGGGTGGACAGCAAGTGGTTTCCTTCTATCGATCGGGTAAAAAGCTATTGTTGATACAGGAAAATCTGTACTATCGCGCTGATAGTGAGAATCCGGCTGAAGTAAAAGCAGTTGAAGAGGCATTTGCAAAGTCAGTGATCTGGGGATTTGATATCATGGATACAAAAGGCGGAGTAAACACCGTAGATATGACTGGTTTTCTGCTGCGCGATGCACATGGGGTTTCGGAGGTGCTTGCTGATACTGATCAGGGTCATTACGCTGTGGATGCGAGCAAGAGTGCTATCTATCAAGAGCAACTACATAATTTCCCACAAAACAGTGAGTTTGAAGCCATATTGACCTTTTCGGGTAAGGCACAGGGCAGGCATATTCGGTCTGTCAGTCCTCAATCTGACTTGGTGACGGTCCGGCAACATCATTCTTTCATTGAGCTGCCTAATGATGACTATGAGACGCGGGTCTTTAAGCCTGGTTGCGGGTACTTTTTTGATAGTTACTATGACTATGCTGCTCCTATTGAGGAGGATCTCGAGCAGCGGTATATTGTGCGTCATCGATTGAAAAAGAAGAATCCATTTGCTGCAAAAAGCAAGGCGGTTGAGCCCTTGATTTACTATCTCGATCCAGGTTGTCCTGAACCCATCAAATCGGCCCTAATGGAAGGAGCTCGATGGTGGAATGAAGCGTTCGAAGCTGCTGGCTTTATTGATGCTTTTCAAGTGAAGGAGCTGCCTGAGGGGGCACATCCATTGGATATGCGGTACAATATGATACAGTGGGTGCATCGAAGCACCCGTGGTTGGTCTTATGGGGCTTCAATAAGCGACCCAAGGACAGGAGAAATCATCAAGGGCCATGTTTCACTTGGATCGCTGCGGGTTCGGCAGGATTATTTGATTGCTCAGGCCATGATAGCTGACTTTGATGAAAAGGAAGATGATCCTCGGATGCTAGAGATGGCTTTGGCGAGATTGCGGCAATTGGCTGCTCATGAAGTGGGGCATACCTTAGGTCTTTCGCACAATTTTGCAGCATCTGCCAAGGATAGAGCCTCTGTGATGGACTATCCGCATCCCTTGATAACACTTGATCGATCAGGCGAGTTAAATTTTGCTGATGCCTATGATCAAGGCATTGGCGATTGGGATAAACGAGCAATTCGCTATGGGTATTTGGAGTATGAATCCGCTGAGCAGGAGGAAGCGGGCTTGTTGCAGTTGCTTGAGGAGAATAAAGCGGATGGATTTGAGTTTATTACCGATAGTGATACACGGTCTCCAGGTAGTGTACATCCAAGATCGCATCTTTGGGATAATGGGGGCAAGAGTGTGGATGAGCTACTGAGGATCATTGAATTACGGGATCATGTACTGAATCAAATGGGGCCTGAGAAACTTCCGGCAGGGAGGCCCTATTCTGAGCTTGAGCAATTGCTAGTGCCTGTCTATTTGATGCATCGTTATCAAGTGACAGCTGCCAGTAAAGTGATCGGAGGATTGGATTTTTCCTATGCCATCAAGCAGAAAGGCGAAGACCACCGGCCGAGCATTGTTCCATTCAAAGAGCAAGAAGCGGCTCTCAGTGCTGTACTTGCTACGCTGGAGACTTCCTTCCTGAGACTGCCCGAGCGTCTGGAGCGGCAATTGGTACCAGCTGCCGAAGCTTATTGGCGGGACCGGGAATCCTTTAAGGGGCATACAGGCAGTACATTTGATGCCTTAAGTGCTGCGGAATCGAGTGCGAATCATAGCCTTGAGTTGCTATTGCATCCGGAGCGATTGGCGCGAATCAGTCGCAATGCTGAAGGCAAGTGGAATCTGGCTGAGTATCTGAAAACCATTCAAGTCAAAATCAAAGATCAGAAGAAGGACATTGCTTACTTCATGATGCTGGAGAAGTGTTACTTCATTCACTTGCTTCAACTGGCTGGAAACACCAAGATCGATCAGCAAGTCAGTGCTTTATGTTTGCAAAGACTGAACTTGATGATCGATGGTTTTGATGGTATTTCCAGTGGAAAGAACGGAGCTCAGCTACGGGCTCATGAGCAGTATCTTATGAACTTGAAGGAATCATGGCAAGAACAGCCGCAGTCATTTCCACTTCCTGGGCTTGCCAAGATGCCTCCGGGCTCTCCGATTGGTTGTGGGCATTAGAGTTTTGCCACTGTTGTGTTTTGAGCCCTTCTATATCCATTGACTCTCCGTGGTCATTTGATCTGAAAACGCGCTGTATTGCTACCTTGTTCCGTCAGAAGTTCGAGCAGATAGGTGCCAGAAGGCAGTCCCTGCAGAGGGATCTGGTGGCGGGCAGCTCCCTCTATTAGCGCTCCGCTTTTCAGGACCTTTCCGGAAACATCCACTATTCTGTATTCTCTTGCTAGATCGACCATTTGACCATTTAGATCAAGAAAGAGCTGAGCTTGAGCAGGATTTGGGTATACAGACATTTTGCCTTCTACTGGCTCCTCTATGGAAGTGGCTGATTCGGTCATTTCGACGAGTAATTTTCCTTGCACGGTAAAGCCGCCATGAATTATCTCGAGATCGTACTGTCCCGGTTCTGTGATTGTCCGGCTGTGGTCAGTAGACCCGTCCGACCATTGATATTGGAGATCGTCTCCTATCCATGCACTGACTTCCAAACTGGCCCCTGGCTCCATGATTCTTGTTTCTCCCATTTGCATGGTCATGGGCGCTAGTTGATCGCTCAGATCATCATATGCCATATTGATAATGGGCACCACTGCTTGATTTTCATTTTCCAAAGGAACAACATCCAAGACTTCGCCAGAGTTAAGGTCAACACTATAGAGGGCATCTTGACGAATGTACAAGTATCTATCATTAGCGGTATCGATATCACAGTCTCCCATTGAAAACCCGTCATTGCTAGTAGGCTCCTCTGAAATCAAGTCAAGGACTCCTGTCTCCGGATCGATGCTTGCCAATCGCAATTCTGAATGGTAGTAGTCTTCGTCAAAGATGTTGTCATCGGGAACAGCGAGAAAATGCAAACCGTATAACTTCTGGTCCATGTAGTTGTACATTAGGTTTGCAAGAAACTGATTGCTATCATAATCGGGAAATTCGATGGCAGCAGAGGTGGCAATTCCGGAATCGAGATCAACCGTGTAAATTCGATCTGAGGCTACATAATAGTACTTTCTATGAATAGGATCTATATCCGAATTGCCGGAGCTGTAAGCGCCGGTGCTGGTAGGGGTATCCGAGAGATAGGTCAAAATTCCTGTTGAGGGATCGACAGTCACAAACTTCAGCAGATCACTGCCATTGTATTCATGCGAGACCCCATAAAGCTTTCCATCCATCCAATTGAAGGCAATGTTTGTCAATGGAATTACCGCAGCGTTTGGATCATCAATGATACTTGAATTTGTTATGGCGCCGGTTTGAGCATTGATTTGATAAACCTTCGTGTTGTTACCTCCACCTTGAATAAAGAAATAGGATTTGCTCACCGGATCGAAATCGGCTACTCCTTGTGCAAAACCTTGCGGACTCACAATGCCGTCTGACAGTATCTCGACCTCCCCCGTCGTCATGTCAAAGCTGGCAAACTTTACTCCTGCGGATGTGAAATTTAGCCCATAAGCCGTGTTGTTTTGAGCATTTACAGCGAAGCCGGTCAGCATTAGGATTACTAGTACTTGCAAATAATGTGCATTCATGGTTAGTGATTTTGGTTTGGAATACTGTTTATATGCCAGATCGCCCTAATTGGTTGCCTGACATAGGTGGTAATCACTAAGAACACATAAAGGAAGAACAAAGTGGTGGAGGCACCGAACTCAAGCGCTGAGGCTGAAAAGACTAAGCTAGATCTCCAGATGCAAATTGTGTCTGCTAAGCAATGCCGGCAGGTCCTGAATCTTGAATTTTGCCCCAGTCAGCTCATTTATTTCCGGGTCGATGGAAAAGCTGGATGCTTCCCGAAAGTCGGTGCCCTCCAATAGGGTCCTCTCGAATACAGCCAGACCTAAATCGGATCCCTTAAAGGAGGCTCGGCTGAGCTTGGCTTGACTGAAGTCTGCTTCTCTGAGCTGGCAATCTATGAACTGCGTTTTCGGAATCTTTAGCTGATAAAAAGACGTATAGTTCATCTGGCAGCTCTTGAACTCAAAACCCAACAGCAGTGGATTGCAATCTTCAAATCGCAAACCCAGCATCTTACATGAGTCGAATTTGGTTTCCTGGATAACCGTCCCCAGCAATTTGGCCATAGATAAATCACAACTGTGGAAGACACAGTCAATGAAGCTCATGCCCGATAAGTCGGCATTGGTCAATAGGCAGCCTTGAAAGTGGCAGTTCTCGTAGCTTGCTAGTGTGAGAGGCTGCTGCTCAAAGTCAATTGCCTCAAAGCGTTGGTCTTCTATAAATGGTTTGCTCATACTGGGAAAGTATGCCCAAAGATAGCAATCTTAATTTCCACAGCTCTTCCCTTTATTTCTTATCTAGGCACTGTGCTTTGCCAGGAGAGACTTGAAGAACTGATCTGACACAAACTTTGGTTCATAGCCCAAAACATCCTTATAAGTCAAAGCCTTCTTTCGATGGCTCGGATTTTGGCTACTGCTGACCACAAAGACCTGTGGTCGAGGATCTAAAGAGCTCAATCGCTCAAATTCCTCCAGGAAATCCCAGCCCGTCTTTAGGGGCATATTGAGATCCAGCAGTATGTAGGTCAGCTGCTGCTCATCTTGAACACTCAGTGCATTAATTGCGGCATCTACAGAAGAATAATCTTCCACTCGCAGCGGAAGCTTTTGCACATTTCCTCTTTCAATCATTAGTCGATGAAAGCAGTGGGTTGCCGGATCATCATCAACTAGTACAAACTTGATCCCTTCCATTCTCTCTCTTCTTTTTATCGCTGCTGCAGGCATACACGTTCTCTTTCTTTCTCCTCTTTGTTCAAGAGATATGCCAAGTCTGTCCGATGAAGTAAATCACAGCACTAAACAACTCATTTACAGGCCCTTGCGAAAGGCGATAAAGTGAAAATATATCAAGATGAGGGCTACCCATAACAACGTGTAGAGCATGTGTAGTGCATCACAAAATCAAATGCTCTCAGACTGTCCTATTTTGAAAACTACCGGGTCGATGGAAGGATTACACTGCTTCTTGCATTTCATCGGCTACAGGACAAAAAAATCATATAAAGCTTCGTATATTTCTGTTGCTTTTAGAAATTCGACCCTGGTGGTCAAGTTATATGATGATGAAAGAGGAGTGGTTTAGTTCACTCCTCTTCTTTTTTATCAGCCATTCAGCAGCACCAAGCACCTACTGTTTGACAAAGGTGTATTTGTGCAATTCCCTCTTGAGGTTTAGCTTAAGGAAGTAAGTGCCTGGACTCAGAGCTGAAACATCAATCCAGCGGTCCTGCAGAAGATCTGAGGACTGTTTCTTCAGGAACTCTTGTCCCTGTGCATCGAAGACCTGATAAGCATGCAGCTGATCTTTCGTATCGGTCTGAAGATTGAGTTTATCCGTACAGGGATTAGGCCACAGCAGCCAATCTGTCGGATTATCGGCCTGCGCTCCTATGGAAGTTGCTCCACAGGTTTCTACCAGTACTTCTCCATCCAGAGACCAGCCAGGATCAATAGGAACACAAAGGTGTGCCATGGCCGTGACTGGTATGTCAACTATACGTGGTGTAGCTGAGAAATCTTCTATGTACTCTCCCGTGTTCTCATCGTATACCTCAGTACTGTTTAGTGTACTGACAGGGATGGAATTGCCGCTGGCGATTACGAATATGCGCTGCTCCTCTATGCTGGATCCTCCATGAGAAGTTCCAATACCGCCATGATCTGTGCTTACCAGAATCAGCCAATCCTCCTCATCGTAGCCAGGACGGTTTTCAATACTACTCAGAATCGGTCCAATTAAGTTGTCTACCCCTTCAATACCGTTTATGTAATTTGGTACATCGGGTGAAAAACCAAAGGCATGCCCTTCATGATCGACGTCATCGAAGTGTAGAAACAGAAAATCCGGATCTTCATTACTCAAGTAGCTTGCAGCATCCTCAGCAACTTCTTCATCGCTCCCGAAGGTGGCCTTATAGTCTGCATGATCCTGTGTAATAAAGGCATTGATAGGCGACCAATGACAGATGCTGGCCGTGTGCAATTCACTGTTGTATTCTTCCAGTCTACGAAAGATTGGTGGGTAGGTATCGTAATCGGAGTTTAAGAAAAAGTTATTCTCTACCCCATGTTTGTCTGACCAAACACCGCAAAGCATAGCAGACCATCCAGGACCACTGACAGTGATGTCATCGTTTAGGGCATCCGGCGAGTAAAGGCCATTAGCAATCAGGGCATCCAGATTGGGTGTATCAGCAGCTGCGAGGGCATCTGGCCTCAATCCATCGATACCGATCACTATTACCTTGGGCTTGCTCTGGGCAAGTACATTGATGAAAGGCAAGACAAGAACTAGTACAAGCAGTATATGTAAAGGCTTCATGGCCAGGATTTAGTTTATCAATCAAAAGGGATTGGTCGCCCAGACAGTCACTTCAGGGATAAAACCCTTGTCTGCGAGTTCAATAACTGAAATAATAGTGTGGGCAATATCTCTTGGATCCAATTTATTACCAACAGTTTCTCGTTCGGCCCGATCTTCATTATTATTGAATGCTGTTGTGACTTCACTGGGATTGACGAGGCAGACACGGATATTGTCTCTTCGAAGTTCAGCTTGCCAACATTGGGTCATGGAGCGTACGGCAAATTTTGAGGCAGAGTAGACCGTTCCACGTGCAAATCCCTTGAGACTCGCTGTCGAGCCGAGATTAATTATCGTACCCGATTGCTGTGCTTTCATCGGTTTCACGAGCTCCTGGGTAAGCAATGCCAGCCCGACCACATTGGTGTTGAATACTTTGTCAAAGTGGGCTTTGTTAAGTTCTCCGATGATCGGGAATTCACCTATACCTGCGTTATTGATTAGTACGTCTATCTTGCCTTCCAGCAATTTCATGGCTTCGGCAGCTTTTCCTACGATACTGTCGATATCTGAGATATCAAATACGAGCGGAATTGCTCCTGTCTCTTCGGCTGCCGCTTCGAGTCTTTCTTTGCTTCGACCTGTGATCACTACGGTGGCTCCTCTCTCTACTAGTTGCTTTGCGGTTTCTTTACCTATGCCCAGACTTCCTCCGGTTAGCAATATCTTTGCTCCTGCTACTTTCATGCTTTTCTTTTTTTTGTGGGGCTAAAGGTAGGGATTCTTTTTT
>JAHDDV010000265.1:0-3022 GCA_020629205.1 Chitinophagales bacterium
CGATCGCAGCGGCTATGAGGGCTGCCTATGCCGTGGCGGAAGCTCGCCTATAGTGGCTCGACGATAGGAGAGACGCTAGAGGTGATGCTGTAGCAGGCAGAGGCGGGGCTCATAATAGCGTAGAGCGGGACGGTCGGTGCTAGAGTGAAGTGGCTGTGCTCCAAAAAAAGAATCCGCCCGCCTTCTTAGAAGACGAGCGGATTGTTTCAAATCGGTGAGGTATCTGGTGTCCCGAGCACTAGTGCTACGCAAACGAAGTTCGCACCACTAGTGCCCTGGGCACTGGTTACCTCAGTATGTTTTCAGACTATCGGGCCAAGACAACTTTCACTGTCTCAACTGCTCCGTCTGGTGTTGTAATCTGAGCCATGTAGACACCTGTAGGTAGTTTAGTACCATCGATGCTAAGTGTATTCAGAACTGAGGCTTCGACATTACCTTCGAATAGCGCAGCCACAACTTTTCCAGAAAGATCCACAAGCTCTACTGTGACAGGACCTTCGATAGTAGAAGCGAACTGTAGGTTAGCTACTGTAGCAAATGGGTTTGGATAAACGTCAATTGTTACTTCAGCCAGGCCAGCTTTTAGACGACCAGACTCTCTGTCTTTTGGTACCCAGTAAGACACGGTAGTTTCTTGACCAGTGCCTAGGTCGGTTACTGTAAGATAGTAGTGTCCGCTCTCGAGGCCGCTGATATCTTCTGCCGTAGAAGTGTATGCACCCGGTCCAGTCCAAGCATATTCGAATGGCCCAACACCACCAGCGATGGAAATATTGATGGCACCATTTTCATCGCTAAGCGTCTCACCTGTGATGCTGTTAAGTACAACATCTGCATCTGGGGTGATCGTACCACCATTGTAGTCACCACCACCGTTGTTAGTAGCACCGTTATAGTCTTCATCGAAGATGAATACACAACCGTTTGCGTCTGTTACTGTAACACTAAAGCTGGCATCGTCAGAAGCCAAAATACTCATTGTACCTTCTTGCTGGCTAGAGCTTACACGTACATAGCCGCTTCTGTCCCAATCATAAGTAAGCGGAGAAGTAAAGCCAGTCAATACGAGTTCGTAAGCATCATAGTAAGTAGGCAGTATCGAGCCTTGAGCGTTACTGAGCTGTGAGATGCTACCGTCAAGTGTACAGTTGGCAAAAACACAGCTTCCGTCATCGATAGCCGCATCTGGGTTGTAGTTTACAGCCCCCGGGTCGGTACAACCGAGGTAGTTACACTGTGAGTCACCTGTAGCGAGTGGTGAGAAGTTGTCTGCATTTGGATCATTACAATCGTCACCTGTAAAGGCGCCAGTACATTCGCATGCGCCATTGTAGGCATCACCAGCTGTATCCGGGTTTCCATCATCACAAGGTGCGCCTGGTACATCAGCACCACCACAAACACCGTTGCAATCATCGTAGAGGCAAGAGCCGTCGTCTGTCGTAGCAGTTGGATCGTATGTACAAGAAGCAGGATCAATACAGCCAGGCACGGCTGCACCGGTGCAGTTACAGTTGGCATCGTAGGTATCGCCTACAGTAACCGGATCACCATCATCGCAAGCAGTGCCAGGTAGTGCAGTACCACCACATACTCCTACACAGTCATCGTAAAGACATGAGCCATCGTCGGTATTTGCTGTCGGATCGTAGGTACAAGAAGCTGGATCAATACAACCCATTACGATTGTGGCCACACATGTACAGGCAGCATCGTAAGTTCCTGCCATGCCATCAAGGTCGGTACAGGCAGAACCAACTATAGCTGTTCCACCGCAGACGTCTTCGCAATCCAGATCCAGACACATTGTAGGATCATCGACATTTGCGAGAGGGTTGTAGTTACAGTTTGTTGCATCCATACAACCCACGACGGCAGGCACACCAGCACATACACAGCCGGTAGCGTCCCATACGTCCATGATGGTATTAGCATCCAGGTCATCACACATTTCGCCAGGGACACCTAGCGTAACATCTGCAGTAAAGCCAGATTGTACAACGGAAAAATCGCTTAGGAAGAGGACGGTCAAACATCCAGAGGCATCGGTAGAAGTAATTGTAGCAGGAGGTGCCGTTGCTGCATCGTAGGCACCGATTTGTGTTCCGGTAATACCTACACCTTCAAATACATAGACAATATCATAGGTAGCCTCTGTTGCTACAGCACCAAAGGTTAGGGTAACAGGGGCCCCACTTGGATCGCAGATTTCCCAGGTAGCATCTGTGTTGATAGGATAGAATCCTGGGTTAGTAGGGTCATCAGGACTAGTGATGGTTTCACCACATGCAGCGGTTGCAACAAAGCAGCTAGGGCCATCGAAAGGACCAGCCACAGCAGAACAAGCGGCATCGTTGTCATCTGTCACCGTGATCGACAGTGCAGTAGCATTTGGGAATGGGCCAATAGTCACGGCAGCGCCATCTAGTGCTGGATAGGTAGTCGCATCGTAGTCGGTGCTTATTGTGTAAGCTCCAGCTGGATCACCGAAGGCCACGGTAACATCGTAGGTAAAGGTACCATCCTGGCAGTTATAGAATACATCTCCGATAGTAGGAGGAGTACATGCTACACAGCTCATGCTAAGGGTGAAGTCTCCTATCTCATCAGCATCAAATCCTGACACAAAGATGAAGTAATTTGTACCAAGTACCGAATCAAACTCATAGCTAGAAGTGAAACCGGTACATCCAGCACCATCGTCATTTCCGCCAACACAAACAGGTGCTGCACAATCTCCTTCGTAAACATTGATTTTGGTATCGAATGTAGCTGCATCACAGGTTGACAGGGTTACTGTAGAACCATCTCCTGTCCATGAGTACCATACGCCACCGGCTGATGGAGTTGTGCCACAACTCCCTAATGCTTCTGCTTCAGCGCTGTTCGTAGCGCCAACATTAGTCCCGGCAAGTGCATCACCGCAAGTTATTGGGGTAGCATTTGCGCAGAGGTCATTGGCGGGAGGTGGCGCACAGCTGCTATCGGATACACCGAAGAAAGCCACTGTACATTGGTC
>JAHDDV010000265.1:3122-7828 GCA_020629205.1 Chitinophagales bacterium
ACTGGTCCAGCCAGGTCAGCTGTAGTCAATTGTACAAATCCAACTACACCAGCAGCCAATACCAATGGAGCTCCTACTGTCACAGCATCACCTTCCAGCAGCACACCGGCTGTGGTGGTTACGGTATAGTCAGAGAAGCATTCTCCAAATGGGGCAATGGCGACATAAACTACTGCATCACCATTAGTATTCAAGTTATCGGCCAAACCAAGGTCAGAACCACAATAGGCTGTAGCGGTGGTGGCAAAAACACCGTTTACAAGATCCGCGAAAGGAAGCGTAACGTCCAAATCACATTGTGAGGTAGGACCAGCCACCCAGCTTTGGGAGTCTTCGAGGTCAGATGCAGCGCAGTCGCCAGTTGAATCTCCAGCGACTCCATTGTTTGGGGCAGCAGAAGCCACTACACATCCATCAGGAGCTGTAACGCTGTAAGTACCGCCATTCCAACCATCTCCCCAATCATCTGATGCATTGAAGGTGTAGGTTTCGCCGTCCGTAAGGCAAACAAAGATAGGAACAGAGGGATCGTAGGCACCACAGATTTGTTCTGCAACCACGGTTCCTCCAGAATCAACGATCTGCCAGCTGATTTCGCCATCGAAGCCCCCTGTAGTGAGATCTATCTGATACTCACTCTGCCCAGCTGGACAGCCAGCTGGGATTACACAACTGCCATCATCAGCCGTTGCACACGCATTGTAGTTTGTGGCGGCAGGGTCAGTACATCCCAATAATGTTTCAGGTACACCTTCCGTCATGGCTTGTGAGACTTCTAAATCAGAAGCTGCACAATCACCGGTAGCATCACCTGCAACTCCATTGTTTGGTGTTGCAGCTGCATTCGATGCGATAGAGCATCCGCCAGCAGCTGGGGATATATCATAGGTATAGCCATTCCAGCCATCTCCATAATCATCGTCGGCGTTGAAGGTATAGGTTGCACCTGCCACAAGGCAGACATTCACGGGTGCTGCTGCGAAAGCGCCACAAGCCTCGGAGGCAACTACCGCACCACTAGCATCCAGCAATTCCCAGCTGATTTCACCTGCAAAGCTTCCTGCGACCGGGAAGGAGATCACATACTCGACCTCCCCGGCTGCGCATTGCGCCGAAGTATTTAGGTTAATCCCGCACATCAAGGCCAAAAAGGCGCAACATACGAGCATACAATGTTTTAGTTTTTTCATGTTTAGTTTTTACTGCTTAATTAAATGATTGAATCCTTGAGCTTAATTCTGGTTAAACAAATTTAAAATTTAGGAAACAATGCGGGTGTTGTACAGCCCCCATTTTGTATGATCACATTAGTGACAGTTGTTATGTCATATCAACAAACAGCCAATATTGACAATACGCGACATTTGAAGCTGACGTTTGCCTCAGCTGTATTGTAGTCCATCAGTAGTACGCTGTCGATGAATCAAGTAGTAAAAATGCGGTTGGATGCAGTTTCTGAGGAGCGGCACTGCCGAGCTAAGAACGGGTATTTCCCCTTAATTTTCAGGCGAATACGCGACAATAACAATGGCTAAAAATAGGTGGGAAGTGGATAGTAGAGGTAGGCCATTGGCATGGATTGATAATACAACAATCTATCATAGCAATGCATACGTAGGTGCTTACCTAACAAAAATGTACAAATGATATAACAAAGAATGTAATAAAATCCCGTATGTTTGGTTCATGAATGAATTGCAGGCCATAAACAGTAAAAGGCACCTACTGTCGCCAATTAGCTCAAGCAGGTGCCTTGATCCCAAAATGATTTAGTTTTTTTCGCTATTCGCCAGCGGTTTATTCCGCTTCTTCATTACAAGTTCCGCGAAGGTCTTTGAGTTCTTCTCTGCTATTTATGGTAAGTTCCGTACCATCGTCTTTGATCAGTTGAATCGGAAAGTTGAGCGCTGGATGTCCGGCCACATCTGGGTTGTTTTCCTTCCAGGTCGTTAGTTGTTCTCTGGCGTCTTCTTTGCTTTCTGCACTGATACTGGATCCATCTGGCATGGTAAAGCTGATTGGGAAAACGGTGGTGTAGCACTTGAAGCCAAGATGTGGCTTATTGCCACATTCCTTTGCGAAACCAAGCTCTGCGCAGGCCTCTTTGAGTGCCATTGCATCTTCTTCACTGGCTACAGAATGTGTGGTCCCATCATCAAGCAAGACATCGTATGGCATTTCGATTTGCAATTTTGCTTTTCTGCCTTCTGCGTACTTCCATTCACGTATTAGATTTTTGAATTCTTGTTGCGTGGTAGCCTCTCCAACAATCTCTCCTTCTTCATCCAGCAATGTTACCGGGAAAATCAGTTCAAAGCACTTAGCCTTTCCAAGCGGCCCTGTACGACCTTCAAAGCCGATCAAGTCTTCGTTCTGGGCTGACTTAGCTGCGCCATCAATCTCGGACGCTTCATTCAGTAAGTTTTCCTCGCATGAGGTCAATAGTAGTAGTGCTGTCATTAGCACGATCCCTGAGAAACCAAACAATTTGTTGAACATACTCTCTTGTTAATTTTGTTATTAAACAATGGTTAGCTGCGCAGCTTCGGATATAGGAGGATGCAGTTTGATTGATGTACTCATTTGACCGTATTTTTTTTCGAATTGGCTTCTTCATACCAGAGACTCTTGCGTATTGCATATTGTGTATTGTGTATTGTGTATTGTGTATTGTGTAACATTTTTTAGCTTGCAGGTAATTCATGCACTTCCGTGATGCAATACAAAGATTTATGGGACAGATTTCGAGAAGGAGACGCTAGTTCCTTCGAGCAATTGTACAGACAAAGCGCTGACAAATTGCTGGGCTATGGGTACCGGCTCACTCCAGATCGACAATTGGTTGAGGATTGTTTGCAGGAGCTGTTTGTAGAAATCTGGGAGAAACGAGAGCGCCTCTCCGATGTACAATCGGTGATATCCTATCTGTCCGTCTCTCTCCGTAGGAAGATCATCCGGGCTAAGGGTCAAAATCTAAAAAAAGTCGGTAGCGATGAGGCAGAAGACCACCACTTTGAAGCGGAGATTGCCATCGATCAGCAGATTATTGATCAGGAAACTGATATGGAAAGGAGTCAGGACCTACAGAAAGCTATGAATGAGTTGAGCGGTCGACAGCGAGAGGCCTTGTATCTCAAGTACCAGCTGGGAATGGATTATGAAGAAATCTGTGAGCATCTGGATATGAACTACCAGTCTGCCAGAAACCTGATTTCAAGGGGACTGGCAAAGCTCAAAAAATATTTATTGTGTTTGTTGCCACTTTTTTTTCATTTTCCGCTTTAAACTGAGTACAGAGGCGACTTCTATGCCTCCTAGACATGACAGAGAACTCCCCCATCTCAAATGCTTGAATGCCTATGCATAAGGAATACGACAAATTTGACATCTTGGAACTTGCTCTGGATGCGTCTTTTATCAAATGGGTAAAAGGCGATCCTAAAGATGCTGAATTGTGGGAACAGTGGACAGCAGAAACCTCCGAGAAGCAGTGGCGTGTGGCAGAAGCACGGAAATTGGTCTTATCGATCAGCTTTAAGGCGGTGGAACCTACTCAGGGAGATGTCGATCGGCTCTGGGAGGGTATAGCTGAGAAAACCCTTCGTAAGGAAAATAAAGCAGAGCAGGACTCCGATCAAAGTGCTACTGCCTCCAAGCCTGTTTCTCGCCGCAATATATTCAAGATCATCCCCTATCTGGCTGCGGCCATGCTTGCAGGGTTTTTCTTGTTTCAGTTTTGGCTGGGGCGTGGAGCCACCAGTGTCGAGGTGGCGGAAGGAAAAACACAAACTGTCATTCTGCCCGATAATAGCAAAGTGATCCTTAATGCTGCCTCTAAAGTATCTTATGATAAGAACAGCTGGTCAGAGGATCGCAGTATTTGGCTGCAAGGGGAGGCCTTTTTCGATGTTAAAAAAGGGAGTACATTCAAAGTCATAGGCAAGACTGGAGAAGTCATGGTATTGGGAACCAGTTTTAATGTCTTTGCTCGTGATCATTCATTTGCAGTCGACTGTAAAACCGGAAAAGTGAAGGTGAGTAATTTCATCAACAGTGCCACGGAAACCTTGACTGCTGGAACGGGCATAAGTTGGTTCCACGAAAAAGCGAAGTTTGTTCGCAGGACTTTATCTACTGAAGAAATTGCGAGATGGCAGCTTGGCGAATTCCACTTTAAGGAGGCGATGCTTGAATCTGTTTTTGCGGAATTTGAACGTCAATTTGGTAAGCAGGTCAAAATGAGTCCTTCTCTGAAGGCCAGATTGTACAGTGGCTTTTTTAAGCTAGGATCGGTTGAAGATGCCTTGCATTCAATTTGCTGGCCTTTGAAACTGGAATACAAAGTAGAGGGGGAGACGGTTTTGATTGAAGGATGATGGGCGGTGTTCGGTGAATGGTTGATTGTTGATTGTTGATGATTAGCTGTAAAATATCAATAGAATCGAAGGGTTAGCGCGGTGATTTCGAGGGTAATTTTGAAAGCCTAGGCACGTGGGGCGACATTGATATGTCGCTGAACCTCTTTGGTAGATTATTGACTACAAGAAATTCAACATTGATGAGTATTCCCGCAAATAGCGGGAAAAA
Organism: Chitinophagales bacterium; assembly: GCA_020629205.1. Lineage (GTDB taxonomy): Bacteria > Bacteroidota > Bacteroidia > Chitinophagales > UBA2359 > JAHDDV01. The sequence continues at coordinate 7,710 of JAHDDV010000265.1, forward strand.
GCTCCCTTAGGAGCGCCAGCGATTGTAGCCCGGTGCGCAGTTCCGGGAAACAGAATAATGTGCGATGTTGATTGTTGATTGTTGATTGTTGATTGTTGATTGTTGATTGTTGATTGTTG
>JAHDDV010000266.1 GCA_020629205.1 Chitinophagales bacterium
AACAATCAACAATCAACAATCAACAATCAACAATCAACAGCCTAAGCTTTCTCCACCTCAACCGGCCGAATATAAAGCTCCTCATACTGCTTTTCATCAATGAGTGAAGGCGCATCGATCATCACATCGCGACCTGAGTTGTTCTTAGGGAAGGCGATGAAATCACGAATCGACTCCTGGCCACCGAGGATAGCACAAAGACGATCGAATCCAAAGGCAATACCGCCATGTGGAGGCGCACCATATTCGAAGGCACCCATTAGGAAACCAAACTTCTCTTCTGACTCCTCCTTGCTCATGCCTAGCAGTTCAAAGATACGCTCCTGAAGATCGCGCTCATGGATTCTGATCGAACCACCAGCGATTTCGTTTCCATTCAAAGTAAGGTCATAGGCATCTGCCAAGACGCCTCCCGGATCTTCAAACATCTTAGCGACATGCTCTGCCTTTGGACGCGTGAAAGGGTGATGAGTAGATACGTAGCGATCTTCTTCTTCATCGTATTCCAAGAGTGGGAAATCCAATACCCAAAGGGCTTTAAATTCATCTGGATTACGAAGGCCAAGTTCCTTACCCATATGCAGTCGAAGCTCACCCATTTGCTTGCGGGCTTTATCAGTACGGCCGGAAATGACCAGCATCAAATCGCCTGCCTTAGCACCAGCTTTTTCAGCCCATGCCTTCAATGCATCCTGATCGAAAAACTTGTCTACCGAAGATTTGAAAGTGCCATCGGCATTACACTTAACATAGACCAGACCCTTAGCACCAATTTGTGGACGCTTTACCCAATCAGTCAATGCATCGAGTTGCTTACGTGTGTACTCCGCACAGCCTTCCGCCACGATACCGACCACTAGTTCCGCATCATCAAATACCTTGAAGCCTTTGTTTTGAGAAACCTCATTTAGGTTGACAAACTTCATCCCGAAGCGCACATCCGGCTTATCGGAACCGTAAAACTCCATGGCATCGTTATAAGACATGCGCTCCACTTCCCCAATATCATATCCACGGGTGTATTTGACGATATGCCGAAGCATGCCTTCGAAAGTATTGAGGATATCTTCTTGCTCCACAAAAGCCATCTCGCAGTCAATCTGTGAAAACTCTGGCTGACGATCCGCTCTTAAATCCTCATCACGGAAACAACGGACAATCTGGAAGTACTTATCGTATCCAGCTACCATCAGAATCTGTTTGAAGGTCTGCGGCGACTGAGGCAATGCATAGAATTGACCCTCATTCATTCGCGACGGCACCACAAAGTCACGAGCCCCTTCCGGCGTACTCTTGATCAGAAACGGTGTTTCAATCTCCATAAAATGCTGCTCGCAAAGATAGCGGCGTGCTTCCTGAGCAACATTGTGTCTCAGGATCAGATTGCGCTGCACAGAAGGACGACGAAGATCCAGGTATCGGTACTTCATGCGTATATCATCACCACCATCCGACTCTTCCTCGATTGTAAATGGTGGAGTCTTGGATGCATTCAATACTTTCATATCAGATACGATCAGCTCCACATCACCAGTTGGAAGATTGGGGTTCTTGTTGGTGCGCTCCATCAACTTTCCAGTTGCCTGAATCACAAACTCTCTGCCCAGATCATTGGCCTTTGCGCATAGATCCGCATCGGTATCATCATTGAATACCAATTGCGTAATTCCGTAGCGGTCTCGTAGGTCGACAAATGTCATTCCGCCAAATTGTCTGGTTCTTTGAACCCAGCCGGCAAGCGTCACTTCCTGATCCTGATGATCGAGGCGCAGCTCACCGCAGGTGTGTGTTCTGTACATGATTAAATTTTTTGCTTAGTTATCAATGTTTTACAAGCAATTATTGTGCAAAGATTGCAAAATTATAAAAAAGCAACCATCATGCGCCTTTTATGGTTCCAGAATCAGGATTTGTCTGGCTTTCAAAGCGAATTTCACGCTGCGGAGGGCCAATCATAGGACCAAATGCCCACTTTCCGCCCTCAGGCACCCATTCAGTGCCTGTAAGCATCTTATACCAAAGCTCCCTCTATGCGATACCTGATCCTACTTCTAGTTTTACTATTTCCTCTGTTTTTGAAAGCCCAGAAGATCCATTTCGACAAGAAGACAGGCAAGTATCTTTACCAGCCGGAGCAGCTAAAGAAGAAACAGGCATTGCCCTGTGATACTATTTTTTTTATCCGCGGTGCCCACAAGTTAGTCCAATATAGAGGCCTTTGGGGCATCCTCTGGCCCTCAGGCTACTGGAAGATTTCACCGCAATATGATGAAATACAGTTTGCCCCAAAAGTCATCCTGCTACGCAAAGGGGATAAATGGGGGCTCTATAGTGACCAGCTTATGCATCCACCTGTGATGATGGGCCAGTATGGCAAGCAAGAACTGTATCATCAACTCCATAACCCGCCAAAGTTGCAATATCAAACGCTAGATTGCGTCTACGATTCCATTCAGAGCTTCTCTTATCAAACCGCTCATTTGGAGCGATGGCTGGTAGCCAATATCTTTACCCTTTACAGCGATGGCAGAATCGGTTTATACAATTCAAAATCAGAGCTTGTGAAAGAACCAATTTATGATGAAATCGCAAAGCGGAATGATGGTAGTTTTGAGGTCCGCATAGGCGATCGTTATGGACGCCTTAATCAACATGGCGAACAGCTTATCCCGGTTGAGTATCATGAGATCATTGATCTTTATGGGGTGGATAGGCCTGTGCAGGTCACCAGTGCACCAGTTAGTATCAACTACTACGCAGAGACTGTGAATCAGGCACCGTTTCAATTCACAGAGCCCTTCTATTTCACTTCCTATAATATCCGCACGGACAGCTTAGCCGACAAGCATTGGTTCCTTCGTCATGTGGTCCGTCAAAAGCACAAGTGGGGCCTGATCCATGTAAACGGCGAGATCCTGATCGAAGCGATGTATGATGAGATCATGCCATTGGGCAATAAAGGATTCCATGTACGAAAGGGCACAGATTGGATTCATGTCGACAAAATGGGGAATGATTGAGAAGCTTAACACCGATAGCGCTTAAGGCTCTCTAAAAGCAAAAAGCATTACCTTACACATGGAATAAATTTCCCCTACAGTGTTAGGTTATTATGAACTCCTTTTTGCAACTAAGGCGAGATTCTATGAAACAAGCGAGCATCCCATACCTCATAACGATATTTGTTTTGCTAGGCACCCTGTCAGCTGATTACCCCCTAATGGCCGAACATTTGATGGGTGGTGAGATTAGCTATACCTGTATTGGGGAAGATGAATATGAATTTGAAGTGTTGATTTACAGGGATTGCGATAGTGAAGGAGCACCATTTGACAATCCTGGCTACTTCCAAATCTACGATGCAAATGGAACCGACTTTGGCCCCTTGCAAACCCCAGTATTAGCACAGATGGAAATCACAGAGACTCCTGTTTGTGGAGCTGAAACTGTGGTATCTTATTGCATTGAGAGGGCTCGCTACGAATTCACATGGGCTGCTCCCGCTTCGGTCGATTTCCCGGTCACAGTCTCATACCTTCGATATTCCAGACACCCGAGCGTGATGAACATTGCCTCGCCCTCAGAAACTGGCGCAGCCTATTTGACAACTATACCCGAACTGGCCAACTGCAATAATGCTGCTAAATTCAATAGCGGACCACCTCGTCTTGTATGCAGCAATACGGAGTTTGCCCTGGATCTCAGTGCAACAGACTTGGATGGAGACTCATTGGTGTACAACCTCTGCACTCCCTTAATAGGAGGAAATATCAATTGTTTTCAGCCCGGCTACTCTCTTTCTTGCGAGGGGGAGTACTTTGGTCCTCCTTACGCGGAAGTGGCCTATGAGGCAGACTATACAGCTCAAAATCCGATACCATCACTGGAACCTATTTCACTCGATCCTCAATCGGGCATTTTAACCGGCATTCCCACAGCAATTGGTCGTTTTGTTATAGCTGTTTGTGTAAGTGAATACCGAGATGGCGAGTTAATAAATACCGTCACGAGAGACTATGATTACACCGTTTCGGAGTGTACCAGTGCTATGAATCCCTTCCCTTCGTCTATTGAAGCACCTACTGGAAGTCCTTATCTAATTCAGCCTCAGCTCGAAAACGTAGCCGAGGTGCAGTGGTCCCCTGCCGATTCCTTTGAAGATCCCAGCCAGTTAGATCAAAGTCTCTCTGAAGCAGGAAGCTACAGTCTTACAGTCTGGACCACTGATGGATGCATTTTTACCTTTGAAACAGATCTCAGCTTTTACGAAGCCCCTCCAATTAGCAATGAAAATCTTCAAACAGACATTAACCTAAAAATGCAAATCTATCCCGTCCCAGCCGCATCCGTACTGCATCTTTCGCTTGAATCTAGCCAACCCGGCCCTGCCCAGGTGACACTCATGGATGTTTCTGGAAGGTCAGTCAAGCGGATCCAAACCGAGCTCATAGTAGGTTCAAATCAGTTGAGCCTTTCGGTCTATGATATGCCTGCCGGTCTATACTTTGTAGAGCTTTTTCAAGCAGGGCGGGTGCTGCCATTATCTTGCCTGACAAAATTTAGGATTGTTCATTGATACTCTACGCTAAAATAGTTACAATTGATTGGTTGTTAGGCTCTTGGTGTTTGATTTGTTACGGCTGGTCAAATGTAACTACTGGCAGCCTTTCTAAAATGTCTATCTTACAGCTAAATTAAGTAGAAGTAGATGAGATTGCAGAAGTACAAGATTTGGTAGTCGATTTATATGAACAAGCAAGATGTTTTTATCTACAGGATGACGCACATTGAGAATGTGCCTCATATTCTTAGGTATGGAGTTACTCACAAATTGTCGAAGAACAGGAATGACTCTTATGTTCCGATAGGGGACAATTCTTTGATCAGTAGAAGAGACCAATTTCAGGCAAAGGTTGCACTTGAAGCCGACGGTCCTTTCAGCATCAGCATTGAATATACTTTAGGGGATTTTGTGCCGTTTTACTTTGGAACTCGTTCACCGATGTTGTATGTGATCCAAAAGGGCTACAACGGGGTCGATAAACGCTCTCCTCATGAAATCATATATTGCGTAAGCTCCATTTCAAATGTCCAGAAAGCGGGCTTGGAGTTCATTTTTAGTGATGGACATGCAACAGATAGGCTGACAAAATTTTTTACAATAGATGACTTGTCAGACATTCGGAATGTTGTTTCATTTCAAGATGTCGATAAACAATATTGGAAGGATGAGAATGATCGAGATGCCAAGCGGCGCAAGGAAGCTGAGTTTCTTGTGAAAGGAGATCTATCAACTACTTATCTATCAGGGTATTGCGTATACAGTAGTGAAAGCAAAGCTAGATTAATCGAAATGGGTGTTAATGAGCACAAGATTGCTATTAGACCAAATTACTATTTTTAATGTGAGAATTATGATTGAATACTGTACAGGTAATCTGCTTAAGTCTGATGCTGAAGCTCTTGTCAATACAGTCAACACTGTTGGAGTAATGGGTAAAGGAATTGCCCTGCAATTTAAGACACTGTTTTCTCATAATTATTCAGTCTATCGCAAGACCTGCAAAGCGGGAAAACTTGAGATTGGACAGTTGTTATCTGTTATGGACTACAATCGAATCACAGGTGACCGATTGATAGTCAATTTCCCATCAAAGACTCATTGGCGTAAGCCCTCAGAGTACGACTATATCAAAAAGGGATTAACGGCACTTCGTAAGTTAATCATTGATCAGAAGATCCAATCTATCGCTATTCCTCCTCTGGGATGTGGCAATGGAGGATTGGACTGGATCATAGTGAAATCGATGATTGAAGAAAGTTTGTCAGATATTAGTGCTAAGGTGTACTTATATGAACCAGCAAATGCGATTGCGGAACTTCCACTGAAAAGAAACACAAACCTCACTCCTGCTCGCGCCATGTTACTTTACGTAGCATATCGTTTAGTGCAGGAAGGGGAATTTCTATCGGAGTTTTCGGCTGAAAAGGTCTGTTATTTTCTGCAACGGTTCGGTGCTCAGGATCAATTTAGATTGCAATTTAAGGCCAAGTTCTATGGCCCATATTCTGGCAAAGTGAAGCACCTTCTATATCAGCTCAATGGTGTGTACCTAGAAGGTTACCAACGTAAAGATACGAAGCCATTTGAGGCACTCGATGTGAAATTTGGGCCAAGAGATAGAGTAGAACAGTACTTGGCAGAGCGCCCAGGATTTTTGAAGATTGCGAAGGATACGGACAAGTTTCTGACCGGTTTGTATAGCGAATTCGGACTTGAGCTTCTATCATCTATGGATTTCGTTGCACGAGAAAATAAGCTGGAGACCAAAGAAGAGATTAGAGATTATCTGTATGCTTGGAGTCATAGAAAAAGAACAAAGTTTTCTGATGATTCCTACATCCAGATAGCCTATCAACAATTGCTTGAAAATGCCTTGATAACAACTAAGAACAGTAGATAAAGAGGGGCAGCTAAGCGTACATGTATGCTTGGACTGTAAGCTTGGCCCATCTTAGCGAGCATTGCAGCGTTGTTTTGGTGGTAGCACAAAGATGAAATTCCTTGGTACAATGCATTGCAATTCCATTACAAAAGAGTGACCAAGCAAGGTCGTTATGATACTTATGTAGCATAATTCAGAATCTTTCAACATAGCAAGCTGCAATGGACCTCGTTGCAGCCAAATACTTTGAAAAGTCTGAGAGGGCTGGTAAGGAATCTGCTCGCTATGATTCAAGCATACCACTACAGTGACTCAGGCGCTGTATAGCGCCATTGTAGATAATCATTTCCATTGCTATACCGGCTATTTTGCACAGTCTTCCGGTCGCGCTTTTTTGCATCGAGGTTGATACCGTTTGGATTGGGAGATTTGTAGGGGCCTTGCCTTGTGCTCGCCCTTTTTGTATTGCGAATCAAAGCCAAGCCCTTAAAGACACAGTTCCCGTGTTTTTTAATCGAGTACCAACAGATGATATATTGCACCTGTTAGGGTGTAGGAAGGTGTTTTTCCCACATATTGCACCTTATTGGGTATAAAAAGATGGCTTACATAGTTTTCTGCACCTTTTAGGGTATAATTTTGTTTAAGTATTAGTATATTATACCTGAACGGGTAATAAATGCATATGCAATGAACGAGAGCAAAAATCACAGATCAGGCCAAAACCTGAGTCAGTTTGTCAAGCAACAGCGAAAAGAACTTGGACTCACGCAAGTGATGTTGGCAGATATGGCAGGGGTGGGACTTAGGTTTGTCCGTGAATTAGAGCAGCATAAAGCTACCTTACGACTTGATAAGGTCAATCAGGTATTGTTTCTTTTTGGATGTAAGATGGGGCCTGTTCCCCTGAAACGAAATGAACTGCTGGATGAGAAGTGCTAAGGTTGCTTGACTTCTATAGTGAAGGGGTGCATGCCAGCTATAATGTAGATTCCAGGATGCAGTTTGCCAAGCAAGGTGGTGTAGGATTAAACCAAGAGGAGAAAGAAGCCATTCATGCATTCCTCTTGACCTTGACAGACTCGGCTTTTGTAGCTGATCCACGTTTTGCCCGACCAGTCTTTCCATGGGATTGAACAATAGATTTTTCAACTTGGCAATCAAGTGAACACTAAACAGTATGCACTAGACACTAAACACTAAAAACTAATCAGGAGCACAGCAGGCAGCCACGTGGCACCAGCATACCGGCTATCCATTGCAATGGAGGCACCCTTCGCTGCTTCCTGCATCCACTGGCAGGGTCTCTCCTATCGTCGAGCCCCTGCCAGCGGCGCAGTCAGGGCGCTCAGTGCACCTCCATTTCCATTGCTATCCGG
>JAHDDV010000267.1 GCA_020629205.1 Chitinophagales bacterium
CGATCACATAGTAGTATTTCATCTTCAATTTATTCATTTATTTTTCTTTTCCCATACCATTCAGGAATCCATCTTTCCCATCCTTCTTGAAACTGAAAGAGCCACTGCACCTGATGTTTTCATCGTAGTAGGTTTTTCCTTTCACACAAGGCATCAATTGTTTGTAGATCGCCTCTGTCAATTCAAGACCATCTAAGGAGAGTAGTCCATAAGCCTCACCGCTCTTATAGATCAGGTGTTGATCACCTCCGACACTCAGCCCATCATACTTTATATCTATAATCACATCCCCATTGCGATCAATCAAGCCATGTTTGCCATCCGCTGATTGGGCGATAAAGTAGCCACCTGCTCCCTGCTTGATGCGATAATACAGACGATGCGGGATGAGTTCGTCTCCTTCTTTGGTCAACAAAGCTGTACTTGGCCCTTGCCCTCCATAAATCTCTGCCAAAGTACCAAAATACAAATCATCGTACTTCACCTCCGGAGTATCACGCAGACGCTTATCGTTTTCATCAATCAGAAAACTATTATGATGCATATCTGTCACAATATATGTATCACTACGAGTAGCCAGGAGTCGACTGTACTTGGGCGGAGTGAGCAATTTTCCGTCAATAGATATTAGGCCAAAAAAACTCTCCTTCTTACATCGTAGGACGGTCGCAGAAACCCATACTAATTGTCCGTAGGAATCGGATATCGCCTTGTTCTTGTCCAGATCAAGCAGAAAGTACAGATCATCCTTTTTGGCAATGGCCCGGCTATCAGTGAGGTACCGTAGATCTTGATACTGAGCAGGAATGCGTATACTACCATCAGCACGCTTTAGCCCCTGCTTTCCATCCTCTCTAAAAGTGGAAAAGGCATCCTCCTTCGCCTCTTGCTCCAATGCAATGGTCGCCATCTCTGTCTTAGGTGTAACATTACCCGGCTCCCGAACAAATATCTCCTCTTTATCTCTGTCACTTCTCAACATTAATAGTCCAGGAAGCAAGTGATAATCGTAGTCCCGTTTATTTAGCAGCCCGCCGTGATCAATTCTAATTTTGCCATCGTTGTTGTAAGACCACCCACCATCAGTGACACGGCCCGAGCTCAGACTAACTTCGTAGAGCTTGCCCCCTTCATAGATACGAAGAGCCTTATCATTCTTGACATTGTACCAGATACCAAAAAGAGATTCTTCGGTATCCGATGACTTGTCCTTATAAAAAATCTTGCGCTCACTAAGCATACAATTTCCCCTTTCCTGATCGCAGGAAAGCCGCGCAATCCAATTACCTTGCTCATCATATTTGTATCGATAACTGGCACGATTGCTGAGGCCCCCATCCAGATCATAATACAGAACCTCCAGCAGATGCTTTGAATCTGGGTCGACAACATGTTTACTGGTGAGGTTTAAAGTATCATTTGAGAAATGCTTCCCTTCAGCACCCTCCTCCGTGTAGGCCAAAATATGATTGCCTCCACGCTCAAGGTATCTCGTTTCCCTGGATTTTAGTTCCCCCTGATCATCCAGAACATAGATGATCTCTTGCTGGGCATCGCTAAGCTCTATACGATCAGATTCATAAACTACCCTTGTGTTCGTTTTTGTCGAGCTCATTTCAGTGTCAACAGCATTGAGCTTGCCAGCGGCATCGTAATGATAGGTCTTACTAAAAAATTCACGATCCATAAAAAGCATACGCTCTTCGACCAATCGCCCTTGCTCAAAAGCCAGAATTTGTATACTCATCGGCTCCCGCTCTTCAAAGCCCCATTCCTCCACATGTCCTTCTACGGTCGTATTGGCTTCAATAATCAGCCGCACTTCTCCTTTCAGTTGCAGTTCATTAAAGAGATTTTGCGCCGCCAGGAAAGGGCTATAAAGCAGCAAAGCGATGAGTAAACATCGGTAATCATTCATAGGCTCGGTATTGGAATACCTCCTAAGATACTGAATGATATTTTCTTCTTTTCTTTTTTTTGGAGCAAAGCAGCATAGACCCGTAGCAGCGACCTGCCGGCTATCCGCTACAATGCAGGCACCCTTCGCTGCCGTCTGTATCCAGTGGCGAGGTCTCTCCTATCGTCGAGCCCTCGCCACTGGCACAGAACAGCGCACTCAGTGCACCTGCATTTCCGCTTCTATCCGGGCTATGCATCACCGTCTTTCGAGCGCGGAAACAGCGCCCTAGTGCTACGCAAACGAAGTTCGCAGCACTAGCGGATCAAAGTCACATTACCCTTTGCATTAATCTGCTCCAGCAAGCCATCCTGCTCTACCTCTAGAACCAAGTACCAAACATAAACACCCAAATCGCATGCTGCGCCATTATATGTTCCGTCCCAGGAGGAATTCGGATCCCTCGTTCGGAAGACTTGTTTGCCCCAGCGGTCAAAGACCAGATACTCGAGAGAAAGCACATCACAGAAGATGATTGGCCCAAAGAAATCATTGATCAGGTCATTGTTGGGAGAGAAGGCATTTGGTATGCTGACACAGTCGCCACATCGCTCAAATTCCAGAGAGCGGATGATGATGCTGTCACAGCCAAATTCTGAGCTGTAGGAAAATGCATACTCACCACTCTCTTCAACCCTGCTGCCATCTGGCAATTCAAATTGCTCATTGTAACACAATAAGTGCTCCTGCACATCCAAATACTGCGGATAGACGCTCACTTCAAAATGTACCAGACTATCACATTGACCGATATCCTGAAGCAATACAGCGTAGGCCCCTTGAGAATCTACAAGACTGCCATCCGGCAGGGTATAGACCTCTCCCTCACAAAGGTCAACTATCTCAGTACTTTCCAAAATGCCGCTCAACTCAATTGTCGTGACAATCGTACTATCGCAACCAGCTGTGGAAAATAAGGAGGAAACATAGCTGCCGGAATTACTGGCTTCTACACCATCAGGAAGGGTATAAACAGCTCCCTCGCAGAGGTCTATCTGCTGCAAATCCTCATAGACAGGAAGCATCAAAATTGATGTGTGGATTAGACTATCACAGCCGGCATCGGAGAGCAGTGCCGAGGTATGCAGACCGGATGTAGTGAGCATACTACCATCGGGTGCAAGGTAAGTTTCACCATCACAGATCTCCACCATTTCCACCTGTTCATAAACTGGTAAGATGCTCAAGCTGGTAGTAATCGTACTATCACAATCAGTCGAAGACACAAAAGTATTGATGTAGGAGCCCGCTTCGCTTATCACTTCACCATCAGGCAAGACATAGAGCTCACCCTGGCAAATGCTTATCGAATCCTGTAGATCAATATTGTCCGCTACCTGTATGTTGAAGCTCACTAAACTGTCGCAGCCCTGCACCGTTTCCAACAATATCTCATGGCTTCCATCCTGTACCTCCGTACCATCTGGTAGCAGATAGCTCTGTCCCGCGCATAGTTGAACAGGCACCGCAGTTTGGTATTCCGGATGATACTGCAGCAAAGTATTCACGATACTATCGCAGCCGGAGGCACTAGTAAGAACACTGCTGTATTCCCCTTGCAAAGCGACGCTTGACCCATCTGGCAACAAGAAGGAATCCCCTTCACAGATAGCAGCTTGCACATCGCTTGCAATCGCGGCAATCAAACCGGCTTGAATGGTCAATAGACTATCGCATCCTGACTGACTTTGTAGCAGCAATTCATAATCTCCCGCTTGAGAAATAGTCTGACCATCGGGCAGTGTATAAGTCTCTCCTTCACAGAACGCCAGCTCTTCAAAAGTCGAACTTGGAGGTAGGAGATTGAGCTCTACCCTGTGCAGGCTATCACAGCCAGCTGTCGTTTCTAGATTGACCACATAAAAGCCGGCTTCTGAAACCAACTGCCCATCTGACAACAGGTAACTAGCCCCTTCACAGATATTGACAACTTCATCGGACTCAAGAACATCCGTCAATTCCACTACAAAAGTCACCAAGCTATCACAACCAGCTTCTGTCTGAAAGTTCAGCAGATACTGCCCGGCCTCTTCAACATATTGGCCATCTGGTAGCTCAATGCCGCCCCCGGCACAGACGCTCATTTGTACTGTGCTTTCAATCACTTCTTCGAGCTCAACTACATATGTCACCAGACTATCGCAACCCAATACTGTTTGGAAGAGCAATGGATACTGGCCCGACTGTTCAATGTACTGTCCATCCGGAAGCTCGATTCCAGTTCCGGCACAGAGGCTGAGGGTCTCAGTTGTTTCAATGCTTTCAGTGACTTCCAGCACATAGCTCACCAAACTGTCGCAGCCAGCCACCGTTTGCAAGTGCACAGGATAAATTCCTGCTTCTGAAATGACCTGTCCATCAGGCAAGTCGAAGCTACTTCCTTCACAAATCTGGACACTGCTCTGTACTTCGTAATTGTCCAGCAAGAACAAGTTTGTTCTGATCAAGCTATCACATCCACTCACTGATGTTAAGGCAACTTCATAAGTCCCTTCCTGCTCCACCTGTGTGTTGTCTGCCAGAGTATAAGACTGACCAGTGCAAATCGAAACATCCTCCGTGATCTCGATCCCTGCAACAAGACTTAGCTCAAAAATCAGCAGGCTATCACAAGCAGCGGCGGTCTGCAGATTGATCGGATATTCTCCTGCTTCCATTACACTGCTTCCGTCAGGCAAGATGTAAGAACTACCGGCACATATTTGTACGGGCAGGCTTTGCTCATAGACTGCATTCAGAGAAAGGCTTGTTGTAACCAAACTATCACAACCTTGCGAGGAGCTAAGCAAACTTTCATAGATACCGCCTTGAGATACAAGCTGACCATCTGGAAGTGCGTAAGTCTGCCCTGCACAGATGCTTGCGCTTTGCTGAGAACTGCTGTTGCTCAAGACGACTAGTTCATAGATCACGGTACTATCGCAGCCAAAAAGCGAAACAAAGCTTTGTGGGTAGCTGCCTGCTTGTGTCACCTCCTGTTCATCTGGAAGTAGGTAGGACTGTCCTTCACAAACCGTGACGGAATGCGAAGACTGATAAACGTCATAAAAGGAAACCTGATGTGTCACAATACTATCACATCCCTGGGCTGTTTGATAGGCATCTTCATAGGCACCATTCTCTGTTACCACTGAGCCATTGGGCAAAGTAAATGATGGGCTTCCACAAACCACATGCGCTTCGCTCAGGTTGATACTCTCGTTGGTACTGAGATCAACTAAAACAGTACTATCGCATCCCAGGTAGCTGGGTACAATGCTGCTGTACAAACCCGGCTGGCCCACCACTCCCCCATCGGGTAATTCATAAGAAGATCCTGCACAAAATGCTGCCTCTGTGTATCCCTCCTCAACCGTCTCATAGGCGAGGTTTGTGAGCACAATACTATCGCAGCCCTCGACAGAAAGAAGCGTGCTGCTGTAAAGCCCTGCAGCCGTCACCAATCCCCCGTCAGGCAAGGTGTAAGTTGCTCCCTGACAGATCAGTGCGGATTGTTCGCTTGCAGGTGTATTAGCGCCATTACTAAAATCAAGAACAGTCGCCTCAGAGGTGAAACTGGTACAAAACTCATTGGCCAATGAGGTCACGACAAGAGTAACAGAATAGCTGCCGGGATAGAGATATTCATGACTGGGACTCATTTCCTCACTGGTATAGCCATCTCCGAAATCCCAGTAGAAGTAGTAGTCGCTGGCAAGGTCAAAAGCAACGGTTGATGTATTGACAAAATCTACCAAAAATTCTTGACATGCGCCAGGCAAACTATAATCAAAAGAAGCCTCCGTAATGTCTGGATTTTCCACAATTATCTGCGTGTACATAGTATCACTGCTGGCACAATCGGAAGTATTCAAGGCGATCAGTTTAACATCATAAATTCCCGCCTCATTGTAGATTATCGGCGGTGGTGTTTCTCCTTCAAACACATTTCCATTGCCCAAATCCCAGATGTAGGTATCTGCACCGACACTGGTATTTTCAAACTGCACGGTGAAGATCGGATCTGCACATCCTGCTCCTGCGGGATCAGCAGATGCATTGGCTATTGGAATCAATTGCTCCATGTCCAACTTGAGCAAGTGCATGTCACACTGCGAGTTCATTTGTTGCGGATAGGCTGCTTCGGAAGTGGTGGGTGTATCTGCCCAGGAGCCGCAAGAACAAGTAGCCTGATAAATCACCCCAGATGGATCAAAGCGACTTGTGCCACCGTCTACATGCTCGCTTAAGGAGGTACTACCAAAGTGTGTGGCATACAGGATATCCTCAGCCCCGGCAGCAAGAACCAGGAAGTACAAATCACGTCCATTCGTCTCGGTCTGATAGGCGTTCGGACTTACATAGAGATTTGCCCCATTGGTTGGACCGCTTTCTGAATCGCCAGCCCAGCCAGCCGCATAGATTCGATCACAATCGTCCACCATAAATGCCGTTGGCGAAATATTGATTCCGCCATCTGCACCAAAGGTGGTGGAGAAAACAGTACTTGCCAAATCAGATGAGTAGGAATGAATAAACTGACGCTGACCACTAGAGCCCCAAACACCCGGCGTCATTGGATAATTGTAAGCTTCTGTTTGCCCAAAGACCACGACATCTCCATCGATGCCAATATCTACAAAATAAACCTGATCATACCAAAGGCTACCAACATAGGTGCCAGTAATTGAAGTGGCATCCGAACTCATCCTGATCACGAAGCCATCCGTCACTCCTCCAATTGGATTGGGGACTTGCCCCCCACTCAGGGGTACGGCACCACTTGTCCCACCTACCACATAGTAGTCGCCGTTGAACTCATGTTCTTTGATAGAATAAGTTGCATCATAAGCCTCCCCTCCAAAGTAGGTGCAAAATTGCAGCGTCGAAAGATCGCTGCTAAAACTGGCAATCAAGCCATCCTGCCAAGCACCTTTTTCCATTTGATAAGCACCTGCTGTGGTCGGAATATCATCAGAGCTAGTACAAGAGGCGATGACGATATTTCCCGATGAAGAAATGATCACTTCTCCTCTTGCCTCATCCCCATAGTTTTTTTGAAGACTATTAGCATCATTCATACCATCGGTACCACTCCCCCCAAAGTAGGTAGATGCCATGAGCGTCGCGCCATCATAAGACAACTTGCTGATAGCAATATCAGAACCAGCCACAAAATCCATCACATTTGAGTTAAGGTTTGGTCCACCACCAAAACTACTGTCGAAGGCATTAGGAGACAGTGGGAAGTCATTGGAAGAAGTTGTCGATAGAATAATCAAATTGTCATTCTCATCAGCGATTAGACTATTGGCGATCTCAGGCTGATAGCCTCCCAGATAAGTGCTATAAATTTGCTGAGTACCATCGGCTGTAAACTTAGATATGCCGACATCGGTCCCACCACTAAAGTATCCATATAATGAGCCAACATTGACGGGATAGCCGCTGTTAAAAACAGTGCCACCACCATAGGCATTTCCCTCCGAGTCATAAGTGGCAGTGCTTCCCCAGGCGGCGGCAGTTGATCCCGAGTAAGTAGCAAAAATAACGGTAGGATCAATAATCAAATCCTGACTTTGATCATAGGAACCCAGCTCGTAGCCCAGCCTATTACCATTAAGGACATAGCGACATGGCACCTCTACTTTCTTCCCGACTTTCCATTGATAAGCATAAGGTTTTAATTCTTGCACCGTTCCCAGACTAGTTGCAATGTGTAGATGACCATCCTTTAAAAAAAGTCCATCAGTCCCTTCATACCGGATGCTAATTTTTCGGGGCTCAGCACCTGACTTCAGATAGAGATCATATTTCAAATGACTGCCCTCACTGTAAACATGCAGGTCTATGCAATCATAAATCTCCTGATGAACTACCT
>JAHDDV010000268.1 GCA_020629205.1 Chitinophagales bacterium
GTCGCTGAACCTCCATGGTTCCGGATCAAGGATCAAGTTGTGACTGTGCTGATATATTCTAGCTCGTTGCTCTGTATTTTTGATTGCAATAAGTTTGTCACGTGGGGCGAACTTGATATGTCGCCTAAGCATATGGCAAGATGGGTGACTCAAAGCTGGCACTTTCGAGAATTAAAATCCTCCGCAACTGCTGATTGCGTGAGGGATGGAAGTGGTACGAGCCGCCGGCCACAGCGACTGAGGCATGTGCTATGGAGGCTCGACGATAGGAGAGACTACAGAGCGCATAAGCCGAAGCGCAGTGGACAAGGGGAGTGAGAACGTACAGCCCGACCTACACTGCAAACTTGAGACTTGAAGCTACTTTGCTGCTCGATTGAACTGTCAGGCTGGACTTCCCATTGCAGATGCTGAGCAGTGTGGGGCACGCCCAAAAAAAGACTACAATAAAGCACTTAAGCCAAGACAGAAGCTACTTGACAATCAAAGGCTTCTGTCTTGGGGGCTTATTTATTGGTCCATTCTACTCGCTACTTTATGCACTCTATCTAGAAACTAGAAACTAGAAACTAGAAACTAAGCATACCAACTTACCACTGTAGCACAGCACTAGAAAGGTGATCAAAATTCCGTTTGTAGAAATTGTAATCAGCTACGGTTATGAATCCGTCCAGATTACAGTCATTGGCTTCGTAGAAATAGATCTCTGAAGGCTTGGCAATGTACTGATTGAAATCTACGAAAGTGAAGACATTACTGCCATCAAAATCGCCGGCCAGCATGGCTCTTACACCACCACCCATACCGGCGGTTACACTGTTGCCGCCATCGATAATATTGTTGTCTGTAAGATCGATCAAGCCAGCAGCTGGATCTGTTGCGGCCTTGGTCATCACTGCCATATGGTTTCTGTGATGTACAGCAAAATGATAAGGGCTTCCGACTGTAAGATCGGTGAACAAGACTCCATCACCGCTGCCACTCGCGTCCACTATGCTTCCATCATTGAGCAAGACTGCCGCATGTTGTTCAACAACAATTTCCGGAGAGGTGGCCTCTCTCGCCTGCACCAAAACCCAATCCACTATATTGTTAGCTGCGGGTAATGTTTCGCCACCTCCGTGGTTCCATGGTGCAGTTGCATAAGGCTGATTTGTCGGAATCAAACCGAGACTTTGAAGGTCGGTAGCCATGGTCTGGGCGCCCAGGTAGGCTCCTTCCAACATTACCTTGAGATCTACTGTTAATGGTCCCGTCGCTTCGACCACTGCATAACAAATCTCCAATCCCCAGCTGTTCAGGCTGCCGCCATCTTCATCGTATGCATCATTGATGGTGAGTGTCCAGGTGCCGTTCATTTCTTCATCATTGAATGCACTCAGTGCAGAAATTGGTTGATAAGTACCGCCATCAGTTGGCGGGCAAGGCCAGTTGCTATCTGCGGCATCATCGTCGAAGCCAAAATCAAAATTGTTTAGCTGGCCGCACTCGCCGGACCAGACAATCACGGAGGTGCCGGAAGGGCTCGTGATGGTAAAGGTCAAATCACTCACATAAGTATGATCACCACTCAAGTCAACAACATTGACATCTAATATGGTACCGCTCGTGTTGATACTCAAGGTGGAGGATTCAACCTGAGGGCCATTGGCACTTATGCTCACTGGCACATCTTGGCTATTGAAGGTGCTGCATGCGAAGACGGCCGTGGTGAAGTTGAATGCGCTGGACCAATTGCTCTGGCTACAGTTATTGCTGGATCTGACTCGCCAGTAGTAGATTTGCCCTTGTGCAAGATTACTTGCTGTATAGCTGGTCGTATTTAGCGTTGCAGATTCTATGATATTGCTGAATTGGGAATTTGTCGATATCTCAATTTCATATTCTGAAGCGTTGGGATTATTGCTCCAGGTGAAGTCGTAAATCGAAACCTGATTATCACCATTGCTCGGCGATTGAAGGCTCGGCGGGCTAGTAATGTTGCCAGTCACGATCAGCTCTATACTGGATTGCTGGCTCTGCCCACCGCCATTGGCATTGATGGTGATTCCGTAGGTTCCTGCGGCAAGATTTGCAGGTGTATTTACTGTAATCACTGAGGTCGCGGTAGGGGTAACTGTGCTTGGAGAAAAACCAACCGTCACACCGGCAGGCTCCCCTGAGCTGTTGAAGCTCACGCTGGAGTTAAAGCCATTGTTGCTTGTTAGGCTGACCGGGAAATCAACCGGGAAGCCTGCACAAGTTGTTGCAGGGCTATTAGATACGTTCATAATGAAATTAGGTCCGACATCCTCTACAATGTTGAAGTTAGTATTGGAAATGTCGAAGAAGATATTGTCAGAACAGACCACTTTTACACGGGCTGTTGTCGTTGGTATATTGGGTGAGATGATACTGTGTGAGCCATCATTGCTTACATTGCTTGCCAGCGTGATGGGATAGGTCAATCCACCGTCGGTCGAAAGAAGAATGTCTACCTGCGAGCAGCTTACTGGTGCGGCATTGGTATTTGCGACATCCCAGGTGATCGTCTGTGAAGAATTACCCTGCCAGCCCACAACGGTGTTTGGACTAGTAACCAGAAAGGGACCTGCGGAATCGCTCACATCGACTTCCATTTCATCCCAGTCGTAGCAGCCACCTGCAGAATTGTTGTCTCGAACGACCAACCTGAAGTGCATCGTTCTGGCATAGCTAGGCAATATTTCTCCTGTTGTTTGGGTATTATTGATGATATCGGATATCTGTGGACAGGTTCTGTCCGGGCTACTTGTCGGGCTAAATGATCGGAAGATTGGGGCATCTCCGCTTGGATTGTTTGGATTGCCTGCAGGGCCAAGATCATATTGTTCCCAGCAGTAGCTGACAGCGTCGCCATCTGCATCACTAGCGCTACCAAAGAGGGTAAAGGGAGTAGAGACCGGGATGACGTAATTACTTCCTGCATTTGATACGGGAGCGGAGTTGCCGGTAGCTGTTAGCTGCTCACAACTGGTGCTATTGATCTCATCGGTCATCTGTAGCAGGCTGCGCATATGGAAGTGATCATCGCTGTTGGATTGGGTGTTGTCTCCGCTGCATATGCCGGCATAGGCTTGGATGGTTGTGCCGCTTCCCGGCTCGTAGGCAGAACTAGCCGAACGATTGCCACCGCAGGAGCCATCGCTTCCATTGAAGGTATGGCTGCCTCCAAATTGGTGGCCGATCTCATGCGCTACATAATCAATATCAAAGGGATCGCCAATAGGAGCCCCTGACCCGGTGATGCCTCTGGCTTTGTTTCCATTGCTACAGATGACTCCAAGACCTGCCAATCCACCCCCTCCGGTAGAGACTACATGGCCTACATCATAATTCGAGCTACCGATGACATTGTCAATATTGCTTTGATTTTCGTTGATCAGTGCGTTGGCGTTGTTGTTGGAATATGGATCGGTATTGCCATTCAGGTAGATGATGTCATCATTATTGGCGATCAGTTCGAATCTAGTACTTAGATCCCGCTCATAGACCAGATTAACACGATTGACCGTGGTGGTAATTCCAGACATGGCTCCTGCCGTAGTGCCGCCATGGAAACTGGCATATTCACCCGTGCAAGCCATGGCCAATCTGTAGGTATGCAGATTCCCATCGAAACGTAGATTTGCTTGTTGTTCAATTTGCTGTTCTTTCTTAGGGTCATCCTGCTCATCGACCAGACAAAGGAACTGCTTATCTGTTTTGAAGTCTTTTTTGTAGTAGCTGATGTAGTGTTCAGCATCTTCAGTGCTGTATGGGTCGATGAAGACGGAACTACTTTGACTTGACATGATCATGGCGTGAAAGCCTTTTTCGGTGTAGTCGAATCGCAGACTTGCACTGGGGTCATCAATTCCCTGTCCCCTGAAAGTCTTGATCTGGGGATAATTTCTTGCGAGCTCCTCCTGCATGATGGGTGACTGCAGCACTGAAAATTTTTGAAATTCCCCATTAGGCATGGGCAATTCGATTATCAATTTGCAGTCTTGCGCCTCGGGCGTGAATTCCAGTGGTGCATTAGCTAGAATTTCCTTTAGCCTGTCTAGCTTCAGCTGTAGATGCTGGTACTTTTCAGGGACAATATGACGGTTGCCTGGATCGATGTTTGGCTCTGTGCTAGACTGCCACAATTTGGTGGAGAATTGGGAGGCGGCATTAGTGTGCAGCGGAGCTGCAAAAAGCAGGGCTATCGCCAGCCAAAGCAATTTTGGAAGTGTCATGTTTAGTGTTTGGGTGATTCGCCGGGAGAGGTGCAATGTGTGCCGGGTGAGCGCACCATTTAGGTGTACTAAAGATACAATTGCATTAGCAGAAATTCTCTATTGAAGCGGGCTACTGCAAGCTTTATGACCAAACAAAGGGCAGAAATTGTCTGCTTACATTCTGCTGTACCAATAACACTGGGATTACACAATGATTTTCCTATCATTGCAGGCAATTAAAAATTGAATCATGTTGGTAGACACGCATGCACATCTTTATGCAAAGCAATTTGATGAGGATCGACAGCTGATGCTGGATCGGGCGGTGTCGGTAGGCATCGAAAAGATATTTTTACCGAACATTGACACGCAATCTATCGCGGGTATGTACGAATTAGTCGAACTTAGACCCGATCTCTGTTATCCGATGATGGGCTTGCACCCATGTTCGGTGAAAGAAAACTACGAGCAAGAGCTGGATACGATTGAAGCGCATTTGCGATCGGGTAATCAAGATGGCGAACGGAGATTTTGTGCAGTTGGTGAATGTGGCTTGGATTACCATTGGGATTTAACCTTCAAATCTCAGCAGATTAAGGCCCTAAGGCGACAGATCGAATGGGCAAAGGACCTGGATTTGCCAATAGTTCTACATTGCCGCGAGTCTATGGACGATGTTATTCGCGAAATTCAGAAGGCTCAGGACGGTAGTTTGAAGGGGATATTTCATTGCTTTAGTGGCACGCAAAAGCATGTAGAGCAAGTGATCGAATTGGGATTCTTGATGGGTTTAGGCGGGGTATTGACCTTTAAGAAGAGCGGTGTTGATGAATTGGTGAAAAATGTAGCGCTGAAACATCTGGTATTGGAAACAGATGCGCCATATTTGGCGCCGACTCCATACAGAGGAAAACGAAATGAGACGGCCTATATGGTCAAAGTAGCCGAAAGGCTCGCAGAAGTAAAAGGTATTACAGTTGCAGAGGTTGCGGAAGCAACGACAAAAAATGCGCTGGACTTGTTTAGAATAGATGTAGTATGATATGCGACAAAGTATGTGAAATCAAGGTGATAGCAGCTTTCGCTTGGGGGATTTTCCCAAGTAAAACAGGCCTGATAATCAATGCCTGTAAAGGCAAATTGTCCAAATTATCCCCGCTGCCTTTTTTTTGCTAACTTGTCTATTGAATTTTTTGAATTTCGCTGATTATTCGCAATTTTTACGGATATAGGCGCATTGTTTTTGGTGAGGTGACCGAGTGGCTGAAGGTGCATGCTTGGAAAGCATGTGTACTCGTAAGGGTACCGGGGGTTCGAATCCCTCCCTCACCGCAGATTTTTGATAGGCACTATTGCAAAAACGCCACGGATGTAAATTCACGCCTTTTTTTGTGTCGCATGGAGCCTATATTTGATACACCGGAAAGAGAAATACAACATTAACTAACTTAAATACCTTTCTAATGAAGAAGCTTTCAGCTTTGATTATTTGTTCACTCGGCGTGCTCTGCACCGCGAATCTTGGGTTGATGGCTCAAGGGGAAGCCTCAGAAGGATTTCGCGAAGTAGCCAAAAGATACTTTATCGATGGTGGTCCCATGTTTATGGGTATTGTACTATTGTGCTTGATTTTGGGATTGGCCATTGCCATCGAAAGAATTCTATCCCTCAATCTTGCTACAACCAACACCAATAAGCTACTTTCTAAAGTTGAAGAAAGACTAAGTAATGGTGATGTTGATGGAGCAAAAGAAGTCTGCAAATCAACCCGCGGTCCTGTCGCTAGTATTTTCTATCAGGGACTTGATCGTGTACACGAAGGTGTAGACATTGTGGAAAAATCAATCGTTTCTTACGGTTCCGTTCAAATGGGACGTTTGGAAAGAGGTCTGGTTTGGCTCTCTCTATTTATCTCTTTGGCCCCGATGCTTGGGTTCATGGGTACGGTACTCGGTATGATCGAGGCATTTGATGCCATCGAAAAAGCCGGTGATATCTCTCCTGGATTGGTAGCACAGGGTATTAAGGTGGCACTTTTGACCACAGTATTCGGTCTAATCGTAGCGATCATCCTTCAGATCTTTTACAACTACATCGTATCCAAAATCGATGGTATCGTAAACAACATGGAAGATGCATCCATTTCTCTAGTTGATTTGGTAACCAAGTACAAGGTTGCAAACAGAGGATAAACGATTCGTAATTAGTTTTCACTTTAAAAAGAAAGACCGAAAATGAATGATTCATTAATAGATCTGGGTATCAATGGATCACTGATACTAATCGCCATTGGTTTGGTGATGGCATTGGTGTTCTTCATTGTGCACTCGATCATGAATATAAAAGAGTCTTGGAAGGCGCTTGCTGGTATCATCGGAGTGGTCGTATTCCTCTTCGTGATGTACACGATGGCTTCAGGAGACAAGACCGGCGCTTTGCTGGCAGGTAAATATGCTGATATCACCCCGGAAACCGTTAAAATGGTAAGTGCGGGGGTCAATGGGGCATTGGGTCTGATGGCATTCGCGCTAATATCCTGGGTAGTACTAGAAATTGTCAACCTGTTTAGATAAGCTAGCATGGCTAAAAGAAAGAAAAGACAATCCACTGAAATCAACGCAAGCTCAATGGCAGACATCGCCTTCTTGCTATTGATTTTCTTCTTGGTGACCACAACCATGGATATCGACAAAGGGATCATCTCGACCCTGCCACCGATATCTGATGAGCCGCCACCAGACACGCAGGCAAACAAGAGGAATGTACTCAACATCCTTGTTAATAAACGGGACGAACTATTGGTCAAGGGAGAACCTCTATTGGTAGATGATCTCCGGGAGCTAATCAAGAAGCACGTGAACAACAACGGAAGAGACCCAAATTTCTCGGATAGTCCTAACGATGCCATCGTTTCCCTTAAAAACGATAGAGGAACAACCTATGATATGTATGTTCAGGTCCTGAACGAAATCAGAGGTGGTTACAATGAGCTAAGGGAAGATCTGGCAATGTCTAAATTTGGTATTGGATTCAATGACCTTACAAAGGAGCAGAAGAAGGAAGTTACCAAAGAGTATCCTTTGAAACTCTCAGAGGCAGAACCAGAAGAATTTAGTGCAGAATCCTAGTCTTTTCGACTGATAAAGCCATTTACTTACACTAGCGGAACATTAAATCTACATATAGATGTCTAAGTTCAAAAAAGACGGGGGAAAAGAAACCCCAGCAATTTCTACAGCATCCTTGCCGGATATTATCTTTATTCTACTCTTCTTTTTCATGGTTGCAACCGTGATGCGTGAAACAGAGTTGATGGTCAAGATTGCCTATCCGCAAGCAACGGAGTTACAGAAGCTGGAGAAAAAGTCGCTGGTGAACTACATATATGTAGGCTCACCTACAGGGCCCAACGAGCAGAAATACGGCTCTGCTCCCAGGATTCAGCTAAATGATCGAATCGCAGATAAAGTAGAAGATATTCGAGATTTCATTCTACAGGAGCGATCAAAAGTTGATGAGCAGCTTATCGGCGCTTTGAC
>JAHDDV010000269.1 GCA_020629205.1 Chitinophagales bacterium
TGCTTGCTTTCTCTTCCACTAAAGTTGATGTGCAGTCAACAAATAGAATGCCGACAAAGCCTGGAAAGCATTGGTTTCATGTTGGTGCTGTTGTAATCGCGGCAGGGATCGCAGCGGTATGAGCCGCCGGACGAGCTGACTGAGGCCTGCTGCATGGGGGCTCAGAGCGCAGCGGCGAGACCACAGGCAGTAGAAGCCGAAGCAGCTCGTACAAGGTGAGTGAGAGCGTAGAGCCCGGTGACAGCACAGACAGGGCTGTGCTTGTGCCTGAGTCTTGTTGCCAGCCTAAGCCATTATATCAGCCAGGTGCGATTAGGTTTCTGTCTGTGCTGGCAGCTGCCCAAATAAGTAAGCGGGCAGAATTGTACAAAAAAAGCCCCCAATTGACTGATCAATCGGGGGCTCTTGTATTTGGTGTATAGTAGCTACTACTTGTCAGTAGCTTTCTCAAGCTTCAACTCTGGCTCACCTGCTTTAGGGTCTTCGGCCACAATGTTGATTTGAGCTTTCACGAGCAGACGGACTGGATTTGGGTCGGTATTACCGGTAAGGGTTACGGACTTAGTCTGCTTTCCTTTCTTGCCCTTGCTGTTGAAAGTAACTTTGATTTCTCCACCTTCACCTGGAAGAATAGGCTCTTTCGGCCATTCTGGAACAGTACAGCCGCAGCTGCCTTTTGCGCTGTTGAGGATCAGCGGTTCATTTCCTGTATTGGTAAATTTGAAGATGTGTGTCACTTTGTCTCCTTGAGTGATTTCACCAAAATCCCACTCCAGTTCTTCGAATTCAACTGTTGTAGTTGGTGCGCCTTGAGCACTTGCAGTAAGTTGGAAGCTCAAGACAGCAAATAGCATCACTATCAGGCTTAACATAAGTTTTTTCATCGTGTATACAATTTTAGAATTATTATGATCTCTTGATGACGCTAAGTTAAACTAAATATTTAGTTATTGCCTTAGCCTTGTGTGGAAATTAACAAAATTTCACCTACGGGCGATAGACTAGGTGGATGTAATAAGGTTTAAAAAGGGCACCCATTTCTCACCAAGAGTCTAATTTAGATCAATTTTAAGAGTTTAATGACTTCCTGTTCTTGTTTTCCTTTGAGAGTGCAAATAAGCAGACCCTTGGGAAGCAAGGATATATCAATATGTCGGGATTGCTCAATGCTCTCCAGAAGTAGCGTCCTTCCCTGTAGATCGGTGATCCTCAGCTCCAGGCCATCTGCCTGCTCGATCTCTAGCCAAAACTGGTCCAAAGCGGGATTTGGATGGATTTTGACCAATGCGGCATCAAGCATTTTGGTATCAGTTGGAGTGATGCTTGTATCAGTGAGCAAGAAGCTTTGGTTGCTGACGTTTTGCTCATCGGTCATCCCACCGGCGATCATGAATTTATTGGCACCAAGTTTTGCAATTCCCCTTAGATCCATGGTAGCGGGGATCTTGCCATAGATTTCTGTAAAAATGCCTGTCGAAGGGTCATATTCCAGTATTCGATCCAGCGCTTCTACCCCACCGCTTCCATTGTATGCAATGCCATCATAATTGTAAGAAACCTGTGAACCGCCCAGCCAATAGGCTTTGCCCTCATAGTCGAATGCGGCCATACGATAGCCCAGCGCCTCGGGCGCCTCCACGATTTGCCAATCTATAGTGCCAGGGTCATCGGGATGGATATAGCCTTTTTTGAGCGTCCCGGTTAAGGGGAAATTGGCTCCGTAACGAGCGCCTCCTGCATAATAAAGTGTATCGCCTATGATACATCCGGAGGCTCCAAATACCTTGTAGGCACTTTCATTGGGTACTGGGGTACCTTCGCTCCACTGGTCCAATACCGTATCGTAGATTTGTACATCCCTTACATTGCCATTGTTGGACCATCCGGTGACGATGTAAAGCAGGCTATCGCGATACACGGCCTGAACATGATCATCGATGGGTGTCGGTATATCGTTGTCGCTGCCGATATAGGTGTCGGTGCTGGGATCAAGGATGCTGAGTTTGGAAGAGGATACTTCAGAACCATTTGCAGCAACGGTATAGCCACCAACTATGTAGATAAGGTCACCAATTGTGGAAGCGCCCGCTGCTATTACCGGATCTTCATCGGGTAAATCCTCGATTTGGGACCAGCTATCTTCTTGAAAGTCATACTTCCATGCATCAAGATGGATACCGGAATAGATTTTGGTGCTGTCGATTCCAGCAAAGGAATAAAGATACTGTTTGCCCTCTATGCTGATGCCGGTAATAGCATTGTTGGCCACGGCTTGGGGCATTGGGCTAATGATACTTGACTGCCATTCTTGCGCATTGGTATATTGTTCAAGGCAAAGAAAGAACAAGATGAGTAATCTGATACGAGACATGCTTTGTTGTTTATTGCATTACAGTGGGTAATAGAATTTTTACCTAAGATAAAAAGCTTTACTTTGATAGTGCAGGCAAATTGAATTAAGCCAATCGGCTATGGTATATGCGATATTGATTCTTACACTGATTGCTTCCGCGGTATTTTCGGGTTTGGAGATTGCTTTTGTTTCCAGAAACAAGTTGCAGGCTGAACTGGAAAAGGGCTCAGGTTCTTCCAAAAATCTGGAGGAGTTTTACGAGCACCCAGCTCGTTTCATCAGCACAACACTGATGGGCAACAATATCGCTTTGGTGATATTTGGGATGTGCATGTCCGTAATTGTCGCGCCTGGAGTGGCTTTGTGGCTTCCTGAAGCTTTGCAGAATGAGTTTGTGATTTTGATGATTGAGACTTTGATCACTACGGCAGTGGTGCTGGTTTTTGGGGAGTTTTTGCCCAAAAACCTTTTCAGACACTTCTCCAACCAGGCCCTCAACTTTTTTGCGACGCCGTTTCGGATCATCTACTATTTGCTGATTCCTTTCACTTTTATAGCCAATAAGCTCTCGAATTTCATTTTGAAGCATTTTTTTCGCTTACCCTTCAAAGAGTCGAAACCTGTCTTTACCGTGCTCGACATTGGCGATTATATCAAGTCCGTGTACAATACCGGTGATGATCAGATTGACCAGATGGTGGAGCGTACCATTGAGCTGGATGAAACGAAAGTAAGGGAGTGTCTCATTCCCCGTCGAGAGATCCAGGCGATTGAGGATGGTGGTGATTTTGAGCAGATTCGTCAGCGCTTTATCAAGTCAAAGCACAGTAGAATGCCCGTCTACAAGGGCTCGATCGATAAGATCATTGGCTACTACCACCATCATGATTTACTGAAAAAGAAGCCCATCATCTATCCGATGGAAAAGGTGCCTGAGACTACGCCTGCCAATGATCTTTTGGACAAATTTATCAAGGAAAAGCTCAATATGGTGTGGGTTGTGGACGAATATGGAGGTACAGCTGGTATTGTGACTCTGGAGGACCTTATTGAAGAGATATTTGGGGAAATCCATGATGAGTATGATGAAACCAAGTTCACAGAAGAGAAGATAAACGACAAGACCTACCGTTTTTCTGCCCGATTGGAAATCGATTATTTAAACGAAAAGTACAAATTGAACATTCCGGACGATCTGGACTGCGAGACGCTTGCCGGATTTATCCAGCTGGTGACAGGTCGGATTCCTGAAACAGGGGAAGAAATCAAGGTAGAAGACTTTGTGATTACCATCTCCGATGCTGAGGGACCCACCATCAATGAAGTCGTGTTCGAGCTACGATAATCCTATCCTTCTCTGCTCCCCCTGCTGCAAAAGCAGTCTTCTGTTTTCAAATGGCCAGAAATTAAGGATTTATAGGCCTCAGAGGCATTCTTCTATAGTCTTTGTATTTGAATATGCTGGCTTTAAAAGCTATTTTTGCAGTTCGAAAATTAAAAAGTATCAAGTATGGCCCTAATAGGTAGAATACGAGAACGCGCAGTACTCATGGTTGTCGTCATTGCCTTGGCTTTGTTGGCGTTTCTTTTGATGGATGTATTGAACTCCGGTGGATCTGCTTTTGGAACGGATCCTACGGCGATCGGCACCATTGATGGGGAGACCATTAGTGCGGTTGAATATGATCGTCAGGTCCGACAGGCTTTAGACAATGAGCAGCGGAATTCGCCGGGATCACTTACGGATAGAAGGAGATTGCAGATACGTGAAAGCGTATGGAACAATTACACGCAGAACATTCTAGCTAAGAAAGAATATAAGAAGCTTGGATTGGCTGTAACAGAAGACGAACGAGTTGATCTATTTACGAGCGAGAATGCACACCCATCAGTAAAAGGTGCAGCTGCATTCAAGGATCCTGAAACGCAGGAATTTGATCCATCATTGGTGATTCAGTACATCAAGTCGATGGATGACCCTTCAATGGACCCGGCACAAGCGCAGAATCTTAAGAACAACTGGAAAGTTTACGAGGAGTTTATCGTGAACGATCAAATGAAGAAGAAATACGCTGGCTTGGTTAAGCAGGGTGTTTATATGCCTTCATGGTATGTGACGGAGGATCACAAAAACAAGAATAGAAAAGCCAGCATTGAGTATGTGAATATACCATACACGAATGTTACAGATGATCAGGTGAGCTTCACTGATTCTGATCTTTCGGCTTATCTGAAAGACAATCGTCAGAAGTATACCCGTGAAGCAAATCGCTCAATGGACTATGTTACTTTCCCAATCCTTCCCTCTGGTCAGGATAGCACAGATGCTGAAGTAATGTTGGCTCAGAAAGTAAACGAGTTTGCTAACACAAACGATGATTCATTGTTTGTAAAAATGAATTCTGATGCGCCATATAACCCTGTTTACACTCCTGTGAATCGCTTCAATTCAAATGTGAAGAATCAGATTCTTGGATTGAACAAAGGAGGCACTTTCGGGCCTTATCTTGAGAGTGGAAGCTACAAGGTAGCTAAGATGGTGGATCGAAGAAGTGTTGCCGACTCTGTAAAAAGCAGCATCATCCTTCGCAAGATCAGCGCTACACAATCTCCACAACAAGCTAAGGCAGTTATAGACAGTATTCGTACTGTATTGAATGCTGGTGGTGACTTCGAGGCTTTAGCTTCTAAGCACTCTGAAGATAGCAGCGCTGGTAATGGTGGTGACAGAGGATGGGCTAAAACAAGCAGCTTCAGCCAGCCCTATACCAATGCGATTTTCTATGAAGGTGTGCAGGGAGACGTTATGACAAGAAGAGTACCCTTGGGATGGGCATTGATTCGTATCGATGAGTCAACACCTAGCGTGGAAGCTGTTAAGGTGATCTATGCAACTCGAAATGTAGAAGCGAGTTCGAGAACACGCGATGACATCTTTGCACAAGCAAATCAGTTTGCCAGTTCTAATCAAAGCAGTTCCAGTTTTACTACGGCTGCTGAAGAAAATGGTTATACAGTTGCTTCTGCCAACAATGTTTTGCAAAATCAATTTGATTTGTCTGGCCTTGGTGTAGCCGAGCAATTGGTGACCTGGTTGAACAAGAGCTATGTTGGTGATGTTTCTCAGGCATTTGAGTTGGATGACAAATTTGTAGTGGCTACCACTACTGCTATCAATCCAGCGGGATTACAAAGCGTAAGCGCTATGCGTTCTGAATTGGAAACGGAAGTTTTGAAGTTGAAGAAAGCGGAGTTCCTGAAATCACAAATCAGTGGAACAGATCTGGCTGCTATTGCCAGTGCCAATAATACAGAAGTGAAGACTGCAGACAATGTGAACTTTGCTGCTGGTGCTGTGTCTGGATTGGGTAGTGAGCCTAAGGTGAATGCCGTTATCTTTGGATTGGAACAAGGACAGGTTTCTGCACCAATCGTTGGTCAGAGAGGCGTTATTCTTGTGAAACCTACATCATTTGAAGCAGCTACCGAGCTAACAGATGTGGAAGCCTCAAGAACTACTGCCACTACTGCTCTGCGTGCAGCGGTAAATAGCAATCTGCTTCCTGCTCTGGCAAAATCTGTAGAGTTTGTTGACAATCGATACGTAAGCCGATAGCATCTTCTGAAGCGAAGACAAGAAAAATGCAGGGCTGTCCATTCTTGGACAGCCCTTTTTTTGTATCAATGATGTTCTAATCCGAAGGGAATAAACGATTTTTGGAAAAGTATTGTTTTTAGAAAAAGCCTCGTCTATGTCAGAGATTATTAACCGAGTTGCAAAGAGTGGAATCGTCACGATCAATCTGGAGAAGTACTTACCCGAAAGTGAGATAGTGGCATTCGATGTAAAGCAGTATCTATTCAAGGGATTGATGCTACGGGAAAAGGAATATCGTGCGGCATTGAAAGAGCTTGATTGGGAACAATATGCCGGAAAACATGTGGCCATCGGCTGCTCTGCTGATGCCATAGTTCCAATTTGGGCTTATATGCTGGCTGGTCGCTATCTGACAGATCATGCAGCTTCCTATGCCTTTGCCAGCGTAGAACAACTGCAAGATTCTCTGGTGAGGGAAAATCTGTCTGCACTGGATCTTGAAGCGCTGGAAGATAAGCGGGTTGTCATCAAGGGTTGTGGATCGATCCCCATCCCAGCCTCAGCATATGTGGAAATTACCCGGCTACTGATGCCTGTGGTAAAGACATTGATGTACGGAGAGCCATGTTCGATGGTGCCCTTGTACAAGAAGCCAAAGTAATTGATGCAGAGAGATTTAGGCTTCGTTGGGAGGCAAGATCAAATAAAGTATCTTTAGCGAATGCTAAGTATGTGAGGCGTTGACAATTATCATCAAGCAATAAGTAATTTTTATGACTAAGGTTTTGGCTTCTTTGGTTTCGGTCCTGGCTTTGTTTGGACTTTTCTTTTTGTTTAGCAGCAATGTTGGTCAGGGAGATCCAGCTGTGTCTGGCGATCCGGCAAATTCAGCGTCGAGTACCAGCGCCTCAGGTAGCACTTTAGATGGGACACATTGCCATCAACATATTAATCAACCGCCGATTCCCGATGTGGTCAGCTTTGCCGGTGAGCAGGTGCCCTTGCATATCTACGATGTGCGGGAACGCTTGGATCGTGAGTTGCTGGTAAACACTTATTTCCATTCCAAGACCATGCATACACTGAAGCTGGCCAATCGGATCTTCAAGAAGATTGAGCCGATATTGGCGGAGATGGGTGTGCCGGATGACTTGAAGTATGTGGCCATGGCCGAAAGTGGCCTGCTCAATGTGGTTAGTCCTGCGAATGCCAAAGGCATTTGGCAGTTTGTGAAGTCTTCAGCCAATGACTATGGTTTGGAGGTTTCTTCTGATGTTGATGAGCGTTATCATCTGGAGAAGTCGACCCGCGCGGCGGCCAAGTACTTCAGAAAGGCCAATTCTAAATTCAATAGTTGGGCGATGGCTATGGGGTCCTACAATATGGGTATGAGCGGAATCGCCAAGCAAGCTGCCAACCAAAAGACCGACAATTACTACGATCTATATTTGAATGCTGAGACCTCGCGTTATGTGTTTCGAATTCTTGCTTTCAAATTGATCACAGAGAATCCTGACAAATACGGCTTCTATCTTGACCAGAATGATTTGTATCCAGAGATACCGACCTATAAGGTCGAGGTCAATCAGATAGCAAATATCGCCGATTTTGCTAAGCAGAATGGGACTAACTATAAGGAGTTGAAGCTGCTGAATCCCTGGTTGCGTTCTACGTCTTTGGCTAAGCGTAAGTCTGGCAAGGCATATATTTTAGAGTTGCCTAGTTGATTAGTACAGCTATCCAATGATTTGGGTAGAAAGTTC
>JAHDDV010000270.1 GCA_020629205.1 Chitinophagales bacterium
TTAAGATATTTTGCGCGAACGACGGACGGTGGATCATAGCCCCGATGGAAGAGGAAATGAAGGTAGTAGGCAGCCGTCTGAGTGTGCCACTAGCAAGGGCTCGGAACACAGTGGAGAGACCTGGCTAGTGGATACACGAAGCGGGTGGATACTACCTGAATTGGAACGGACAGCGGGTACTCCCTTGCCACGGCTCGATCTGTAGGGCTCCAAGAAATATCAGTTATATAAAAACCAGAACCAGGGCTGTCTACAATAACGACATAGGCAATGTGTCTCTGCAGATTGCAGGTATTTGCTACTAAATCCCTGCTCCATGTGATCAAAAAAGGGGCTACACTGCTTAGTGTAGCCCCTTCAAAAGTAAAAACTATAAATTCACAAAAGTCTATTCTATCACCATTCTCTTCGTAGAACGAAGATTCTCCCCTTGTAGTTGTATGAAGTAGATACCTTTTGGCAAATTGAGCATATCAATAGATCTTCTATTGTCAGCTCCACCCACCAATACATCCTCCATCGCCACTGCGCCGCGGGCATCGTAGACCTTCAGGGTTAAGTCTTCAGTACTAGAGGTTGTCACAAAAAATATTCCATTGCTGGGATTAGGATAGATTTCCACTTGAATTTCTTGTTCCATTGCACTATGCTTTCCTGTCTCCTGAGGTGCATGTGATTGATTATCAGCACCTGTTTCATAGCCATCAAAAATTAAGAAACAATCTTCAGAAACTTCAACCTGAATATTGACCTCCTGGCAAAAACCATCAGCAGTACAAGCTTCAACGACCAAAGTCTCGCTACCGATGAATCCTGGAGCAGACAGCATCGTGAAGCACTGGAAGTCGTCAGAGATAGAAATCTGCTGATTGAAAGTACTGGCAACACTTGCAATCTCATAGGGCTGATCCAGTAAGCAGAATGCCGGACAGATCAATAGTGGCTCCAAGGGAAGCGCACAATATGGTCCTTCCTGAATTGCTTCACAGGTGCAGCCGGGAGATTCGACTGGGAAGACATAGTCATTGGAACAACCGGTCACTGCATCTACTGCTGCAAAGCCCGTAAAACCATCGGCATCGGCCAATGTCCAGCAGACTACTTCATCTCCCGTTGCAGTAATCTCGTTGCCGAGATAATCGGTACCAAAGATGTAGTATCCAGATCCGCCAAATGCCTGAGCACAGACCTGATACAAGCCCTGATCAATGCAAGTTGGCTCTCCAACCAAAGTGTACTCCGGACCGTTGACAAATTCGAAAGGCTCATCTCCTAATGGGAATTGTGAGCAAGGCGGAACGAATCCTTCACATCCTCCTTCCGGTGGTCCGTAAGGATAAATGTAATCATTAGAGCATCCGGTATTCAGATCCCAGACAGCCAAGCCATAGACTCCATCAGGTACGATCCAACAAACGACTTCGCCTTCAAGCCCTTCCACTGTATTGCCGAAAAGGTCGGTTCCAAATCCATACTCGCCTGAACCACCAAATGCTTCGGCACAAATTTCAAAGTAACCATCACCTACGCATTCAGTAAAGCCAACCGGCTGATACTCTGGGCTGCCGTAAGTTACAAATGAAGTACACTGCTCGGTCAGTTCGAAACAACCTGGACCGTCTAGCAACTCGCTTAAGGTACTTGCTTCATTGTTGTATGGGGCTGATAGGGAATAAGAGATACCATAAATGCAACCTTCTCCCGGCAAGAATGTAAAGAATGATTCGCTTTGGATTAAGAAGATTTCATCTCCTGTAGTTACAATGTAATCATAGCCATATCCGGCACTGAGATTCTGACCCTCCACATTTACATCTGTTACTCCGAAGGTACAGAGCACTGCGGATTCTGTGAGCATGGTCCCGGCATTAGCCTGACAAATCTCAGCGCAAGGTCCATCATTCCAACTGATCACCCCACTAACAGAAGCAGAACAAGCATTCGAATAAGTCACACCATCACAACCGCAAACCGGATCGAACTCGGCAGTGCAGAAAGCATCCAAATCAATCAGACACTCATCTATACAGGAGTCTATATTTGGTAGATCGGCAAGCTGGCTACAACCATTGTTTTCCAAAATCCGGGGATTCAAGAAATCAGCCACATCGATTCCCTGGAAAGTACACCAATCCTGTTCGCTGGTTTCACCAGAATACAGGCAGATGAAAGTACCTTCACAGTCATAAACCGAATAGGCAGGAGCATCTACCGATTGAGCTTCCAGGCTGTTTGAGATCAGTATTACCTCAGAACCTTGATAGTCATATACTACTGCGGTACAGGCATCTGAATTACTCATGAGATCCTGAAGCCATGGCAAGTCTTCGGCAGATTCGATACCACAACCTGCTGTCGAGCAATCCTGAACGCAAGCACCTGCTGTAAATTCTACACCAGCAAAATCGGCATAACAAGCATTCGGGTAAGTGACACCATTTGAGCCACAAACCGGATCAATCTCATCGGCGCAGAGGATGAAGCCACAAGGGCCCTCCGTGAAGTAGGTAAGCCCAGCATTCTGCGCGTAACATTCGTTGGCATATGTGATGCCATCGCAACCGCAGACAGGTGCAATCAAAAGTGGACATTCCGCACCGGGATTAATCTGGCCCTCATCAATACATTCGTCCAGGCAAGGACCTCCTGCAGTCCAGTTTACGATACCTGCATTTTGGGCTTCACAGGCATTGGAATAAGAGACCCCATCACAGCCACATACTGGTGTGTAATCATCTGTGCAAATCGGTTGAGAATCTATGAGACACTCTTCTACACAGGCATCCGGACCAAGAATAACCGAACCACAGCCACCGCTATACAGCAATTGAGGGTTGCTAAACTGATCAGTCGTGTATCCCTGGAAGCTACATTGAGCCTCCAAGGGCGTGAACCCGCCAACGAAGCAAATGGTCATTCCCTGACAGTCAAGTATTTGACCGGAAGGAGCATCCAACAGACCAGGAACATCTGCATAAGCAACATAAACGATGGTCTCTCCATCAGGCATGTTATAGCTACCTACAGCACAAGACCCGTTCGCATATTCTTGCAGCCACGGCAGGTCTGCCAATGGGTCCTCCACATCGCAAACACCTATGCCACAGCTCGGAGGACATTCTCCTGGAATGTAACCGACGCCAGCGCAATCAGCAAAGCAGGCATTACTGTAGGTTTCACCATCTTCTCCGCAAACAGGATCGTATTCTTGGGTACAGATACAAGGACAGTCATCAAATGCATTCCATACCTCTACAACCTGGCTGGCAAAAGTAAAGAACTCCTCACATTCGCCAAGCCCTGCTATTCCGCCATCCTGACAGTATACTTCACCATCACAGGTGTAAACCGTGTTAAAGAAATCGGCACACTGAGCCGTGTTTGCCAAAGCAACCACATAGGACTCACCATTCCATTCATATATTGAAATATTACCAATGCAGCTATCACAAGCATTATTGGCGATCAGTTCTTCTGCAAATACCGTCGGATCACAAACAGCACCACACTCACCTTGCGTCCAGCTAATCACACCACTGATATCAGCGAAACAGGCATTGCTATAAGTTTGACCATCACAGCCACATACCGGCTCATATTGAAGCGTGCAAAACACTTCGTCTGAGATATCCAAACATGGCTCAATGCACACCTCTTCATAACCAGGAATGCTTGAAGGATCTGCACAGGAAGGATCTCGCCATAGTAAATACGAATCAGTGAATTCATTGGTATCAATCCCAACGAAGCTACACTGATCTTCGATTAAGGTAAAGCCGCCATTTGTACACAGCACAGTACCTTCACAATCATATACCGTTCCAACAGGAATATCGGCAATCTGTGGGTCTTGAGTATAGGTAACATAAATAACCGATTGACCTTCCCAGCTGTGGATACTCACTGAGCAGATATAGGTATTTCCAAATGGATCAGGAGCAATCAAATCCTGAATCCACGGCAGCTGAATCGGATCATCCAAATCGCAATGCCCAGCGCCACAAGCGATATCACATTCACCAGGCGTGTAAACCACTCCAGCACACTCGGCAAAACAGGCATTACTGTAAGTCACGCCATCTGCTCCACACACAGGAGCATATTCTTCGGTGCAAATGCAAGGACAATCTGTCTCAACTGACCATAGAATGTCAACTTGCTCGGCCGTAGCAAAGAACTCCTCACACTCTGTCAATCCAGCCAATCCACCATCCTGGCAATAGACCTCACCATTACAGGAGTAAACAGTGGTAAAGAAGTCAGAACATTGGGTATTGTCAGGAGATACCACAATGAATGACTCACCATTAGCATCATAAAGAGAAATACTGCCTATGCAATTGTCACAAGGATTGTTGGCAATCAACTCATCCAGCAAAAGAGCTGGATTACACTCTGGCACACATGGCCCATCATAAGCCACTTCTACTCCTTCGCAGGCTGCCAGGCACTCATTGCCATAGGTTACTCCATCGACACCACATACTGGAATTGCCACTGCTGGACAAATGCAAGTATTGCAATCTTCTGGCCCCCAAAGTGTTTCAACCAACGTTGCTTCAGCAAAGAAATCAGAACAGCCAGGTATGCCCGGCGTAGGTGGAAGGTCAGGAAAACCGATCCATTCGCAAACGATTTCACCATTACAATCATAGACGGTTGTATTGGCATCGGCGCAGTTGATAATGTCAGCTCTCGCAGCAATATAACTCTCACCGTTCAGCGTGTAAATCTCCAAAGTACCTACACAACCCGAGCACTGCTCAAATTCAGCTGCAAAGACATAAGGGTCGCATTCCACCTCAGGAATACATTCCCCATCCTGATAATCAATTCCCAGACAGTCCGCAATACACGCATTCTCGTAAGTCTCGCCATCAGCTCCGCAGACTGGCTCAAAGATAGCTGGACAATTACAATCACATAGATCGTCATTCCATAAATTAGTCACCAAATCAGCTCCGGCAAGGATTGCACTACAGCCTGTAAACCCTGGATTTCCACCTTGATTACAAACAGCCTGCCCTGTCTCAAAGTTATACAATCGACTAAAGAAAGCATTGCACTCCCCTCCTACTCTATGGATATAATAAGTACCATTGTAGTCCAACAGATTGAGCTCGGTAATACACTGATTACAGAGATTACCACTTCCCAGGAGATTCTCCAACCAGTTGGGCAACTGCTCCTCAAACGCACAGCCACCTTCTTCAAAGGCCACACCTGCACATTCTGCCTCACAGGCATTCTGATAGGTAATACCATCCTCACCACACACTGGTGCTACATTGGCAGGGCAGTTGCAGGGGCAAGGACCTTCCTCAAGCACAAACTCAAATACCTCTTCACAATCGGCGGTAACAGTGAGTGTATAAGCACCCGTCTGTAGGTTGCTAAATACCGGAATGTTTGCTGTTGAATTGACGGAAGTCCAACCAGACTCATGCACCAAAACATAAAAATGAGTAGTATTGACTGCATTGACATATACAGCTACCTCACCATCATTTTCTCCACAGGCAGGCTCCTGAATTTCAATTTCTACTCCACAGTCACCACCGCCGATACAAGGGCCAAAAACCCAATCAACGCCAGCTTCTTCTGCCTGACAATAATTCTCGTAGGTCAAACCATCGCTTCCACAAACCGCCTGCTCATCCTCACAGGGAGCAGCACACTCTTCAGCAATGCTAAACTCGATTACATCTTCACAGCCCTCAGGGCCAGTGACGGTAAGTATATAATCTGCAGGAGGCAATGCATCCCATCCCATCAGATTATAAGTGGAATTCACGTAAGTGGGTCCACCAAGTCTTTTTAGTTTGTACAAATGTGTGCTACCAGTCGCCGCAACATCAATCAGAACTGCACCATCAATACCTCCGCAACTAGCGTCTGTAACAGCAACCGTAGTACCGCAACCATCAACTGGTGGCATGGATTCAGTCACATCAAAAACAATCGTTTTTGAAAGACAAGCCACCTCCTCAGTGCTACCATAGCAAGCAGCAGTAATGGGATCATCATTGAAGTACCAACAAAATTCATAGGTAACAAAATCCTCTCCCAGATAGGCACTATCGGCCGTGTATTCGAGATTAGATCCAGCGAGACTCGCTGTTCCATGTTCAGGTTCAGTGACAATCTGGGCATAGGCCAGTTCATCAGTATAGGCAATGCCTGGGTTAAGACATGATGGTGGCAAACTAGCTTCGGCATCAACGCTTGCAGTCTCACCTTGAG
Organism: Chitinophagales bacterium; assembly: GCA_020629205.1. GTDB lineage: Bacteria > Bacteroidota > Bacteroidia > Chitinophagales > UBA2359 > JAHDDV01. Next base: position 6,244 of record JAHDDV010000270.1, read on the forward strand.
CTACAGGAATTAAAATCAGCTCTTCTACCACCGCACAAATCACCTGTGGGGGACACTCGATTTCGCAGGGACCATCAAAGGCCACATCTACTCCGGCACATCCAGCAAAGCAAGCATTGCTATATGTATTGCCGTCTGTTCCACAAACAGGATCGTAAAGGGTAATGCAAAAACAGTCGTCCTGTGCTTGCAAGCTCGATTGGGGGGATAGGCCCAATACCAGTAGGCAGATGCCTACCAGTAAGCGAATGGGGTAATACGCTTTCATAATAAAGTTTTGTAAGAAAATTAGAACCTTGCTTAAGGGTGGCTACAGGTGAGTACTTTATATGGCGTTGGGCATTGGGGCAATAGTAGTGCACAACGCAGTACAAAGATATGACTTACAGACTAGTACAGCAAATTTTATTTTATGCTTGATGATGCTTAAATTGGCACGCATAAATTGAAATAGGCAACCTCATTTAATTTCTTTGGAGCACAGCTGCATTCAGTCGTAGCACCACCCGTCCTGTGCTCCGCTAATACTCGGCACTCATCTAGCTGTTCCTGCCGGAGCCAGTCTGTCTCGCCGCTTTGCTCTGAGCCAGCCCGTCTCTGGCAGTCACCACGCTATATGAGCACCTCGTTCCGCTGCGCCCAGGGCTATCCATCACCGTCTGGTCGGCGTGGCTGACTGATGACTGATGACTGATGACTGATGACTAACCTGATAAACATAAAACAACTTTCTATCAGAATCAATAAACAAGGTTCAGCGACATATCAATGTCGCCCCACGTCCTAAAGCACTCCCCATCCCCCATATGTAAACCGCGCTCGAATACTACCCAAACCACAAAATCAATGTAACATACCACGGTGCATGTGGATCCGTCGAGTCACCAGTAATCAGTAATCAGTAACTTTAAGACATGGACATAGAACAAGCACTAACCGGACTAGCCTGGAAGACCGATGCCGAAGCAGTAGCAGCCTGGATCGGAGAGGACCGAGAGCGATTCGAGCAACTGCTCGAACTGTTCTTTGGAGACAATGTACGTTTGATTCAACGTTCCGCCATGACGATCAGCAAGTGCTGCGATCTGCACCCAGAGATAATCGCCGAATACATCGATGTCTTGATCCCCTACCTACTTGAATCCAGGATCGTAGCGGTGCGAAGAAACGTCCTGCGCATCCTGCAATTTCTCCAGATCCCTGAGCGCCATCAGGGAACAATGATCGACTTTTGCTTTCGGGTGCTTTCCGATCATAAGGAGCCTGTGGCCGTGCAAGCATTCGCTATGCGAGTCGCCGCCAATATCTGCACAGACATTCCCGAGCTTCAGAACGAGCTCGGTCTGTTGATTGAAGAGCTGCTACCCCATGGCAGCTCAGGCATCAAGGCACGAGGCCGCAAGATCTTAGGGGAGCTCGGTCGCTAAGTTCCCAAAAACAAGGCACCATGGCCCAGCTTGACCTC
>JAHDDV010000271.1 GCA_020629205.1 Chitinophagales bacterium
TTGATATGTCGCTCAACCTGCTGCCAGAGAGTTGTTCGAAGAAGTGTGAACTGAAGTTCGTTCTAGTGCGGTGACTGACCGTCTGATGGCGATGGTCTTGTCCCGTGGGGCGACATTGATATGTCGCTGAACCTCCTTCCGTAGGTTTGTTTCTTTTGAAGTATCTCAAAGCGCAAGACCAAATAGTTTTATTCGGTGTGCCGCCACGCCCGAAAGAGGGTGCCAAATAGCCTCGATAGGAATGGAAATGGTGGTGCTGGGCAGCCGCTGAGTCGCTGTGCTGAGGCTGGCTCCAATAAGAGACAGACTCAGTGCAGCAGGGAAGCAGCTGAGCAGTGCCACCATTGGAATGGATAGCGAGTAGATCATCGCCACGAGCCATTGCAGCTCGGCTCCAAAAAAAAGAAATTAGCCTTCTAACACGCAATCCGCAAGGGCTTGAAAATGCAGACAGATTAATGACGGCAAGCTTTGATAGATGTATTAACTTTGTGGCATGAAAACACGGTATTATTGTTTTTGGCTGCTATTGATTCTTCTGGGCTTTGCGGCTTGTCAGCCGGAGGTGAAGGAGAAAGAGGAAGAAGCCAAAACGGCGAAGAAGAAGGAGCAGACGAATCCGGAATTGGAGCGATTGAATGGGCTGATTGCGGAGAAGGGGACGGATGCAGCTTTGTACTTTCAGCGAGGGAATTTGTACAATAGTTTGTATAAGAATCATTTGGCGATTGCGGATTTTAAAAAGGCGGTGAAGTATGCGCCAGATGATGAGACCTATAATATTGCCTTGGCGGAGGCTTATCTAACAGCTCGGGAAGCGCGTGAGGCGATTGATCTTTTGGAGGCGGCGGTGAAGCGAAAAGAGAGTCTTAGACTGCGACTTCAATTGGCAAAGTACTATCATATTGTACAGCGTTATACGGAATCACTTCATCATATTTCGGTGGCTTTGCAGCTTGATCAGACGAACCCGAGGGCCTACTATCTGAGTGGAATGGTATTGAAAGAATCGGGAGATACAACTAGTGCGATTCGGAGTTTTGAGTTGGCGACTACTCATGACTCAGATAACTATGATGCTTATATGCAGTTGGGCCTGCTTGGGTCTGCGACAAAGAGTAAGTACACTTCCAGTTATTTTGATAATGCTTTTCGTATCAATCAATTTAGTACGGAGGCCTTGTATGGAAAGGCTTTGTATCTGCAAAACAAAGGCTCTTATGAAAAGGCGACAGAGGTGTACAAAAGGATCCTCGAAATCGATGGGCAATTTGAGAAGAGCTACTACAATATTGGCTATATGCTTTGGGATGAGGGGAAATTTGATGAGGCTCGCAAGAATTTTGATATCACGACTCGTCTTGCTCCTTCATATGCCGATGCCTACTATATGAGAGGATTGTGTGCGGAAGAACTGGGCAAAAAAGCGCTGGCTCGTAAGGATTATGAGCAAGCTTTGGTCTTTGAGGAGAACCACCAATTGGCCAAAAAGGCATTGGCTGAGCTGTAAAAGGCAGGGCAATGATGATTTGGGCAGCTTTTGGAACAGAACTTGGGGAGCAGAAGATAAAAGTTTAGCTTATTCTTTGCATATTGCATCGAAGCGGATAATTTTGAAGTGTTCCTCGGGCTTTATCGCCTGAATATTGAACTTTTTTAAACTTTGTTTGCTTAATTCATTCAGTGTAACAGTGCGCAACCGGATTGCGCCATCTTTCATAACATAATTTATACTATTGGCGAAAAGAAGAATTTCCAACAGAAGACCTGCACGTCGTGTGCCTCAGCACAAAATCAACATGATGATCAAAGCCCCAGAAGTGAGGCTGGTAGGCGAAAATATTGAACCAGGCATCGTCACTATTCAAGAAGCTCACCGAATCGCGAGGGAGCAAGAGATGGATCTAGTTGAGATTGCATCAACCGCGAAGCCTCCTGTATGTCGAATTGTCGACTACAACAAGTTCTTGTACGAAAAGAAAAAGAAGGACAAGGAAATTAAGGCGAAGACGCAAAAGACGGTGGTAAAAGAAATCCGTTTTGGTCCCAATACGGATGATCACGATTTTGAGTTTAAAGCAAAGCATGCGGAGAAGTTCCTTAAAGAAGGTGCAAAGGTTAGGGCATTTGTTTTGTTCAAAGGCCGTACGATCGTGTTTAAGGAGCGTGGTGAGCTGTTGCTACTGAAGTTTGCACAGAGACTTGAAGAGTTTGGGACACCTGAGCAGTTACCGAAACTTGAAGGAAGGAGAATGTTTATGTTCCTTGCTCCGAAAAAGAAGAAGAAATAGGCTATTGGGCTTCTTTATTGAAGCCTTGACGCTGTTAGGTATTTCCTTTTCGGAGCACTAGCACCGTCCACTCATTTTTTTCCATTTCATCCAGAGGTACTAGCGCATACTTTTTGGCCGCAGCGGCGATGTCTTGCTTGTCTGCCTGATAAAAGCCACTAAAAAGTATGGTACCTCCTGATGAAAGGGCCCCTGCCAATGCTTCCATATTTGACAGGATGTAATTGCGATTGATGTTTGCCAGGACAAGATCAAAGCTTCTAGTGGGAATGCTATTCTCATCCCCGTGAATCACCTCCACATCCACCTTATTCATCGACGCATTGATACGACTTGACTTAGCAGCCAGATCATCGTTGTCGATGGCCAGGGCTGTACTTGCACCCCGCATCATCGCGAGTATCGCCAGCACACCTGTACCACAACCAAAGTCCAGCACTGTTTTGTCTTGGCAATCAATGTCCAGTAATGCTTTGCTCATGAGGAAAGTCGTCTCATGATGTCCGGTACCGAATGCCATTCTTGGCTCCATCACGATCCGATATTGGAAATCCTTCGATACTTCATGGAAAGGGGCATGGATAAGCAATTGCTTGTCGATCTCAACCACGGGGAAATTGCTTTCCCATACTTCATTCCAGTTTTCGGGAGCCCTCTCAATGAGCGTAAAACTGGTTTCGCTGATCGCTTTATAGCGCTCTAGCAAAGCCTCCACCTGAGCCAGGTCAAAGTCTTTGGCGGCCACATATGCCTCCACACCGTTCTGCTTTTCTTCAAAGCCTTCATAACCGATAGCTGCGAGTTCGGCAATAAAGATATCGCGATAGATTTCTGGCTGCTGCATATGCAGCTGTAGCACCTTGTAGTTTTGCTGTTCGTGAATCATCTATGCCGGGAAAGTCTTGTCAATGATGCCAGTGAAATTTTCCGCTGTCAAAGAAGCGCCGCCGATCAATCCGCCATCTACATTTACCTGCGCGAATAGATCCGCTGCATTTGCTGGTTTGCAAGAACCACCGTATAGTATGCTTAGCTCATTGGCGGAGGGCTGGTCGAAATTTTCCGCAAATTGATCCCGGATATAGTAGTGCATTTCATTGGCTTGCTCTGGTGTAGCGGTCTTACCTGTACCGATGGCCCAGATGGGCTCATAGGCTACAATCAGGTTTTTGAGATTGGCTGAAGAGAGTAAGAAGGCGGAATCCTTTAGCTGATTCTTGACGAAGAGATACTGTCCTTCATCCTCGCGAACGGCCAACTCCTCTCCTACGCATAAGATTACCTGAAGTCCTGCGGACATCGCTTTTCTAGTCTTTTTGAGCACCAGACTATCGCTCTCTTTGAAGTACTTTCTTCTCTCACTATGGCCTAAAATCACATGGCTCACACCAAGGTCTGCCAACATTGCTGAAGAAACTTCTCCCGTGAATGCGCCATTGGATTCATGTGAGCAGTTTTGTGCTCCTACCTTTACGGGACTATCTTTGAGGGTATCTACGGCGAGACTGAGATAAGGATAGGGAGGGCAAACAACCATCTCTACGTCAGATGGTATATCATTGCTAGCACAAAAGTCTGCCAAACCACGCAACATGGCGTAGGCTGTGTCTTTAGTCTGGTTCATCTTCCAGTTTCCGGCGATAATTCGTTTCTTCATTTGTCGATTCTTTTAATGATTGTGGAATGGCTGAGTGGCAGCATTACTAGTCTCTCCGAAACTGCGCGCTAAAGTTAAACACATATTCCAGCATTTTCTTGTCTTGCGGATTGAGTTCAACCGTTCGACGTTTCATCATGGCTTCGGCTGTCTCGAATGCCTTCTCAAGCCGGTAGGTTTTGAAGCCAGCCGCCCCGCCCCAGGAAAAGGAGGGGATGAAGGTTCTTGGAAAGCCTCCACCAAAGATATTGCAAGACACGCCAACTACCGTGCCCGTATTGAACATGGTATTGATTCCGCATTTGGAATGGTCGCCCATGATGAGTCCGCAAAACTGTGTATTGGTATTGATGAAGCCTTGCTTGCGATAGCTCCATGCTTTGACATCCAGGTAATTGTTTTTTAGATTGGAAGCATTGGTATCGGCTCCGATATTGCACCATTCGCCGATTAGGGCATTGCCGAGATAGCCATCATGACCCTTGTTGCTATAGCCCTGAAAGACCACATTGCTGAGCTCCCCTCCTACTTTGCAGTGTTTTCCCAAGCTCGTATTTCCGTAGAGCTTTGCGCCCATCTTGACAACTGAATTGGGGCCAATGTACAGAGGGCCGCGCAACATGGCCCCTTCCATGATGGTGGCATTCCTATCGATCACGATCGGGCCTTTCTCTACATTTAGGATGGCTGCTTCACAACGTGCACCTGTCCCTATGAATACCTGGTCTGGAGAACCGATCAAGGTATTGGATATGGAGAGTTCCTGCTTTTGTGTTGCAAAGCCCCTTTGGATATCATTGAGAATTTCCTGGCCATTGATTTGGAATACATCCCAGGGATGACTGATACAGGGCGTAGTTGCCTGTAGGGGCTTTTGAGTGGCTTTGGCAGCCCTTTCCTTCAGCATTAGCCAATCCGAGCAAGTGCCACCTCGGTATGCCAGTAAGAGGCCATCTTCGCTTACTATGGCTTCTTCCTCTTGAAGCTCTTGCACTTGCCGTAATAGATCGACACTGGGCAAAAAGCGGGCATTGAGGTAGAGATGTGGGCCCTTGGCAGTCGATTGCTGCAGAGTCTTATAAAGCGGTCGTAAATACTCCCTACATAGCAATACTGAGCTTAGGGACAAGTGCTGCTCCCACTTATCCCGAATGCTACTCATTCCTATGAGAATATCACAGGCAGCACGGGTGTGGGTCAAGGGCAGGAGGTCGATGTGGGAATCGTCCTCAAAAAACACGATGGGATTAGATGTTTGAGACATACCTTAAACACAAAAAGCCCCGTGTTTACGGGGCTTAATGACAAGTTCTTGTTTGATTTGAAGACTACTCAGCAGCTTTTTCTTCACTTGCTGGTGCGCTTTCCTCGCTAGCAGGAGCAGCAGGCTTTTTGGCAGCGGTTCTTCTTGCGTATTTCTTGTTGAATTTCTCGATTCTACCTGCTGTATCGACCAGCTGATCGTTACCAGTATAGAAAGGGTGAGATTCGCTTGAAATTTCAAGCTTAATCAACGGGTATTCGTTGCCGTCTTCCCAGGTGATTGTCTCGCTTGTAACCGCAGTAGATCTGCAAAGGAAAGTCTTGTCGCAAGAGAAGTCTTTGAAAACAACTAGTCTATACTCTTCTGGATGAATTCCGTTTTTCATTTTACACTTATTTTGGAAGGCAAAGGTAATGATTTTCCCTCAAATTAGAAACTGTTTTATCATCAATGAAACTTTTACTGATTCCTAACAGTTCTCAGTAACAAAGACGTGAACTTTTTTCATTAAATTATAGAGCATATTTATTCACGAAAGGACGGACCAATGGAGAAAAAATGGAGAAGATTCAATGGAGATCCTATACAACAACCGATACTGGAAGCCGTAGAAAAGGCTTTGGAGCGTGAACAAGCCTTAGGAAACAGGTTGAAAGTGTGTATCGGCACAGATTCACAGGTACGCGGAAAGACTTGTGAATTTGCAACAGTGATTGTGTTTGTACGAGAGCATCGAGGTGGATTCATGTTTATTCACAATGAATCGACACAGCAAAAGATGAGCATCAAAGAACGCATGCTGAGAGAAGTATACAAATCCATAGACATTGCCTATGAACTATGTGATTTGTTTGATCTCTATGAGGTGGATATGGAGGTACATGCCGACATCAACACCAACCCGAAATTTAAGTCCAATGAAGCACTTCAGGAGGCTATGGGCTATATTCTGAGCATGGGTTTTGCCTTCAAAGCCAAACCAGATGCTTTTGCTAGCTCGAGTTGTGCAAACAAGTTTGCCTGATAGCCGATCCAGAAACAGCTGGTCAAAACATACAGAAGGGGATGAATTCAGTAATGGAGGCATCCCCATTTCTTTTTCCATCATAGACCTCGATAATTTCAATTCTCAATTTGTCCTTGTAGCTGAGGTTTCCCAGTGCGAAGCTTAGCTGATCCGTGAGGTCAAGTATCTGTCCTTCAGGAGTATCTGCCAATTCCAGCATCAAAGTAGGATTCTGATTCACATAAACCAGCACAGAGCGAACTCTGGGCGCTTTGTAATAGCTGAGGCTGTCTGTCATATCGCCATTAAGTACGTAAAATCCTGTGAATGGCAAATCCTTTTTGGCATCAACATTTGGCAATACCTCAAATTCAAACTCAAACCACTCGTTATACCCACTCCCAGCTGCTCCTTCTTTCCAGCAGCTGTTTGTATCAGTATCTACTAGATTGGAAGGCCCGTATTGACTCCGGTTTTCATCTTTGACTGAAGAGCAGGTGAAAGAGGCTATTTTCGAGCAGCGGTATTTATCCGCCTTGTAGGTTTCATAGTGGATCAGGAACTTGTCATAGTCCTCCAGACTGGCTGCAGTGATCAAGGGCTTGGCAATGATCTCCTCCTTCATCTTAAACAGGATGTCCTTTCCATCATACTCCCAATTTCTGATGCCCCGACTTCGCTGGGTTGTCAGCTCGCCATTGGGCTCCATCCCATCGACGATCTCCGTGTTTACTGTTTCGATGAGTCGTAGGACGCCGCCTTCGGGTTCATAGGTTACGTGCTTGCTGTGGATCAGTGTATCACCGAGCAAGAAATTGCGGTATTTGCCGGAGCCATGCAGCGCCTGCCAGCTCACATTAGAGTAGATCGGGTGGACTTTATCGCCACGCAGTGTAATCAGCTCATAGAGCTCATATCGCTTGGCCTCCACATTGTATGAAGTCGTCAGCTCGATTTCAATTATCCCATCGCGATTCTCATCCTGGGTTTTGATATGATCTGCAAACTCCCACCACTTCGATGGGATCCAGTGGGACTCCCAGAACTTCAGGTTTCCATTTTCGTCAATTTCCTTCAGCATCTCCTTGTAGAAAAGGAAGGCAATCATACGAGGTTCATCCTGATATTCTTCCATAACGGGAGCGATTACCATCACTTCCTTACGGTTTTGATTGGTAAAGTTGGCTTTTTGATAAAACAGCTCCTCCTTGTTGTCAGTCATGACCCAGTCGGGCTGCTTTAGTCCATCAAAAACGGTCTTGACCAAAAAGAAACCTGGGAGTTGGGTACCGGCATGTACCATCTCTGAGCCAAAGATTTGGAGCAAGCACAAAAATAGTAGAGTTGTTCGCATTAAGTTCCTGGTTATGATTAGCTTAAGGATAGAGAATCAATAACTGTCAATTTTGACTTGCTAGAAATGATTTATCCATCATTATTTTTCTCCACCAGCCAACAAGGATGCTGTCAAAAAATGCCTTGTCTAAATC
>JAHDDV010000272.1 GCA_020629205.1 Chitinophagales bacterium
ACCTTGGCCCGTCTCAATCAGGAGACAATCTAGCTGTTCGTATAATATTTCAGGCTACGGGTTTGTTTGCGAACCGAATGGCAATGGCCAGACAATGCAGCCAAAGCTATTGCAAGCTCTGGCAAATCTCGAAGAACTTTGTTTTGAAACAAACCGCAACGAGCTCGCGGCGGTGAAAAGGAGCCCCGGGCGTAGCGGAACGAAGTGCTCAGATAGCGTAGTGAGTGCCAGCCTGTGGTGGCTCGACGATAGGAGAGACGCCACAGGCTGTGCAACGAGCAGCTAGCTGAGTGCTGAGTATTAGTGTAGCACGGGCACCATGCTGCCACGACCTAATACTGGTCCGCTGCATAAAAGTAAAACAAAAATATGATATTATTTTGCTAGAAACTTGGAGATATATAGAAGCGAATTCCCCATTTTGTAATGTCTGTGCGATCGTGTTGCGTTAGTCTCCAATAGGAGTAAAGTTGGAAAAGTTTGAGGATGTTTTCTACGCCCAGACCAACCTCAGCATAAGGCTCATTGAGGGCGCGCAATTCATTGGCGTTTTGTAGATAGACTTGATTTTCTTGACTCATTTGGCCTGTCACACCACGGAATACAACCACGGTCCTCATCTTGGCTTTTTTGATGCCAGGAATCATATTGAAGAGTAGGCCTTCGAAGCGGTGACGCAGCCAAACGCTAACCCAGGTGTCATTGGCGAATTCCATTTCGTTCATGACATTGTAGCCGTACTTATCATAGCCATAGGATTCGTTGCCTGAGTGAATCTGCAGCAGCGGATAGGGCACTCTGCCGAAGATTTTGCCACCAACTATTTCGTAGTTCGTTTTCCCTAGTTGGGTATTGAATTGTTGCTTGAGGGTCATGACAAACTTGTGGTAACTAAAGTCGCTGCCGAGCAGGCCCTTGATGCTGGCGGCATAGCTGAAATCAAGCACGGGCTTGCTAAAGCTGAAAGCTTCCCGCTTCATACCTCGTTCAATAAACTTCTGACCGATACCATAGCTAAAGAACAGCTTCAATTCGAAGACATTGAGTTTTTCCTGCTCATTGGCCGTGGTGTCTCCGGTGATATCACTAAAGGAGTAAAGGCCCGGCCATGAGTAGATCTTCTTATCGGATAGTGAGGTCTTTTGGAAGAAGCCGCTAAACCATTCTTTTTCATGATAGGCGGTGCCTTCGCGTAGCAGCAGTAGATTGTCCATCGGGGAGTTGCGCAGGATAGACATAAGGATGAAATCGTGGTTGAGGTAGCTATTTCTAAAATTGTAATTACTCCAGTCGTAGCTGTATCGTCCTCCGATTTCATGGCGTTTTTTATGGGGCTCGTTAAGTTTATATTTTGCTTCCAGATTATATTTGAATAGTTCGTCTTTATCTCCGTAGGCCACATAGCCGCTGGATTTGAAGCGATCACCCACCTTACGCCGATTGGTACGGAAGCCAATTCTGTAACGTCTGCCTTCGATGTCATTCCAGCTAAATGCCTGGAAAGAACGACCGATTTCGATTGGTCCAATACGGCCATAGCCGCTAGCGCCAAAGTGTGCCCACCACTCGATTCGTTTGTAGGTCTTGTGGTTTTGCAGCGAGTCCATGGAAGAGTAAATTCGACTCTCGTGCTTATTGAGGTCCATATGCCTTCCACTTACCCAGAAGTCCTCCGGACGGTCGTAAGCCCCTTCGAGGATTTCTTCAGGTCCCCCCTTGAATCGATTCACATCGGGGGGCGTGACCAGATCGATCTTGTCCCTACTGCTTGTCCTGAGCACCCGGACACTCTGTTTCTTTTTGTTTTCTGTTAGGTTGAGGCAGAACTCCATCTGTTCCTGCTTCTTAAACCACTTCTTTCCGGGGAGCTTTGTGAAGTCCTGACGGATCTTCAGGTTGTTCATGAAGTTTAGATTTACCTGGTCCAGAAGGAACATTTCGACCTTTTTCACTCCAGCTGTTTCGGAGTCTACCCAGGCGTGGCCGGAGAAGCAGAGATCTTGATCCCGTCGGGAGGTGAATTCCAGTTTGTAGCAGTATTCTCCATCGATATAGCTGCTGTCTGTGAGGAAAAACTTGTAGCTCGCCAAGGCACCCGGAGAGAAGGGACTCTTGAATCCCTTACCGTTAATTTCGACGATGTTTTTGTAGATATCGATTTCGCCTACCGAGTAGTTGACCACATCATTGATGTTCATGTTCTTAATCCCGGAGAACTGGTCTGCTTTGACGACTTCTTTGGTTTTGTCTTGTTCCTTGCTATAGAATACATCTGCTATTCGCTCTTTTAGCATCAATGGCAAAAAGGGGATTCCACCTTCTGTTGTGTCAATGTTTTCAAATACAAAATCGAAAGGCTTGAAAACAGAAAGTTCCTTGAAGGATTTCTTGATATTGAAGATGTCAAACTCGGTCTTTGTGTAGTCTTCATAGGAGTAGAACGGCAGGTCTTCCGGACTATTGACGTCTTTATTTTTTAGTATTCGGCGGTACAAACGAATGGCGGCGGTATCCTTGCGCACCTTCTTTTTGGTAGTGACCACCACTTCCTGAAGATTTTTGGCATCGCTTTCCATCTTGACATCCAGCAGCTGGGATTCTCCTACTTTGATATCCAGTGTTTGGTTCTGGTAACCAAGGAAAGATACGGTGATTTGGGTCAAGGCTGGATCGGAGCTCTTAAGTATATACTTCCCGTCGACATCGGTGATTGTCCCCACGGTAGAGCCGGTGAAGATCACGTTGGCAAATGGCAAAGTTTCACCACTCAAAGCATCGGAGATGGTTCCTTCTACTTCTGTCGATTGCGCAGCGGCAAATTGACAGGAGAAAAGGCTGAGTGCCCAGAGCAAGATTAAGTTAAGTGTCAGGTATTTCAAATGAGCAAGGGACATGTCAATCCGGATTGAGTTCAGTTCAAGGTAACGCGGCACAAAGGTATGTGACTTTCGCTCAAATAACGTTGGAATCGGTGATTTAGTTAGGTATCTACAAAAAAAGGCGACCTCGGAATGAGCTCGCCTTACTGTATGTGTTAATTTATCGTTTTATAACTTGATCTTTCTCATCTTGGTAGTGCGATTTACAACTTTGAGTACCATCGAGTTTTCATCGAGCTTATCGATGCTGTAGGAGATCCCATCCTCAGATTTGTCGGATTTTAGTACAATTGTTTGCTTCTCTTTGTTGTATTCCCAATAGCCAGTTTCATTGCTGTTCTGCTGACTGTTCGTCGTTTTCTGATAGGTTCCGTCCTTGGCAAAGCTGGTCGTGACTTCTACTCCAATCATTCCCAGAGGGATTTCTCTATTGTTTTTGTTGTCTGTGTAGCTGATATGCTTCCAGTCGCCAATTAGTAGCTTTACAGGGTCGACTTTTTCTTTGGCAAAATCATCACCTCCTCCAATGCTGGTGGGAGTTTCTGCCGTCAAGATAGAAATAGGGGTATAGGTAGCAATGATCAGTAAGATTAGAACTGTAGGCCAAAATTTCATAATTATCAATTTTTGTTCGTCAGAATAGAGCATAATCCATTCCAAATTGCATTTTTGCGGACCCTTAGCAGTAGCAAAGCGTCTTAATTCAGCAAGGGCTGGATTCTTGGATTCAAATTTGAGTTGAGCAGGGCATCAAAGCAAACAAATTCTACCCTCATGAACATTGAACAATATCGTCAGGAAACAGATGGTTGTAAGTCTGTAATTCATTTGAATAATTCGGGTGCCTCCCTGACTCCCAATGTCGTACGTGATCAGGTGATGCATTACTACCAGCAAGAAGCGCTGAACGGAGGCTACGAAACACAGGAGGAGCATGAGGAGCTTTTTGCGAAGATGTACGAAGATTTGGCTTCTTTAATCGGAGCTGTACCAGGGGAAATTGCCATTGTGAGTTCAGCAACAGCAGCATGGTCGCTGGCTTTTCAATCGTTGGAATTGGGCAAAGGAGATGTCATGTTGGTGTCTGAGGTTGAATATGTGTCCAATTATTTGAACATGCTGAATCACGTACGACGCTATGGTTCTGTCATCAAGGTAATCCCTTCTGATGAGTATGGGCGAGTGGATGTGGAAAAGCTTAAGGGGATGCTCTCAGACAAGGTGAAATTGGTGGCAGTAACCCATGTGCCAACTAACAGTGGTTTGATCAATCCGATTGAGGAGATTGGAGAAGTACTTGAGGGCCGAGACATACCCTTTTTGGTGGATGCCTGTCAGTCTGTCGGTCAGATGCCCTTGGATGTCAAAAAGATCAAGTGTACGTTCCTGTCTACGACAGGAAGAAAATTCCTGCGTGGTCCTAGGGGCACAGGATTCCTGTTTGTAGCTCAGGACTTTGTTGCATCTTGCCATCCTCCTAGATTGGATCTTTCTTCAGCGGAGTGGCAGTCTGCAACTGATTTCGAGCTTCGGGCCGGTGCTAAGCGATTTGAGCTGTTTGAGGCGAGTTTTGCAGCGAGAGTGGGTCTGGCGGTTGCTGCAAGGTATGCACTGGATGTTGGTTTGGATCAGATTTGGACAAGAATACAAAGTCTAAGTGCTTACGCACGTGACCGATTTGAACAGATCCCTGAGATCACGCTCTATGATCGCGGCCCCAACAACTGTGGCATAATTAGTTTTGGACTAGATGGATGGGAACCATCAGACCTGGTGCTGGAGATGAGGAAGAGAGGCGTCAATATCTCTTCTTCGGATCGTTCAAGTACCCTGCTCGATATGGACCTTCGGGGTCTGGAGTCAGTCAGTCGCATCGGTATCCATTATTATAATACTCAGGAGGAAATCGATCAATTCATTGGTCAGCTTGTTGATTTGATAACTGGTTGAAAGCTAAGTAAGTAAGTCTGCGTATCTAAATTTCTGCTTTTAAAAGCCATTGGTTTAGCTTTGAAGTCGGCATTTATAGGGTCATTAATTGTATCTTAGTGTAACTCTTTAATGCTCATTTAAACCAAAACCAGATGGAGATTCGCATATTCCAAAGCGAAACAGATGGGAAGTATTATTTTGACATATTGGCTAGTCAAGATTTTTCCATCATAAAAAGTAAAGCTTACCCCAGCAGTAGTGCAAGAGACAATGGATTGAGGGACTTGATAGCTAGCTGTAAATGGGAACGTAATTTTCGATTCCATTCAAATAGCGATGGCAGCAAAGGACTTTCCGTGATCGATGATGCTGGAGCAATCCTGCAGGAGAGCCGTATTTTTGAATCCCAATCCGACGTTGATGTTTCGGTCATTAGCCTTAAGAAGTTAAGCTCCGAAGGCAATTATCTTGATTATGTGAAGCAGGGCGCACCAGGGGGCAAATCATCGCTTCATTCTTCTGTTGAAAAGTATCTTGCGTCTGGCAGTTTGAATCAATCCAATTACAAAGTTTGGCAATCGGAAAAGGACAGCAAATTTTACTTCGCCTTCAGTTCTTTAGCCGGCAAACCCCTCTTGTCTTCAAGTGCTTATGAGAGTTTAAATGCCTGTATGAAAGGCGTCACTCAATTGGTGAATCGGGTGAAGTTGGGAGATGCAGTAAAGAAGAAAATTTCTGGCGATGGAGGATATTACTTCGACGTGCTTTCTGATGCTGGATCATTGATTGCCAAAAGTCCGAGTTTTCCTTCCGAATCGAAACTGTCAGAAGCCTTGACCTTTCTTCGTCAGGGAGTCTCGCCACTTAGTGACGCTGAGGCAGGTGGTTTGGAGCGAGAGTCGATTGCGAACATCAATGCACTTGGCGGCCCAAGGCAGGGCAGAGGAGAATTGCAAATGTCAAAGTCAGGTTCCTTTGGATCCTTTCACTGGCAAATTTCGCAGCAGAAGGACAGCGGAAAACACTTTTTTGAGTTTCTTGATAACAAAGGCAAACAACTACTGCAAAGTCAAGGATATGCCTCTGAGGCAGCCTGTCTTGGTGCTGTTCGAACGGTTCAGGATAGCTTGTCTGATTTGGATAGTTATCAAGCAAAGACAAACGCAGAGGGCTTACACTATTTTGATCTCACCTCTTCAAATGGATTGATCATAGCAAGCAGCAGGTCTTTTGCTGCCGAGGCTACGATGAAAGCTATGATTGCTCGATTGAAGTCAGCTAAAGCGAAGAAAGCTGGATTGGCTTCTGGAGATTCCGGAATTGTGAAGGTCGGAGGATTGACCGGGGCTGCCCTTATCAACAAACTGGCCGAAGCAGATCAGAAAACCGGCGGGACATCGCTCGATCCCAAGGAACACGAAAAGATCAAGAAAGAGATTGAACAATCAGAAAAAGCCACCAGTAGCTTAAAGACTTCTGATGAGCTGAAAGAAGTCATCAAGCAGCAAGAAGAAAAATCGACCAGTGGAGCTGGACAGGCAGCAGCTGGCGTGGTAGACGCTGACAACAGAGCTGATTCAAGCTCGAGCTCGTCTTCAAGTGCCTCCTCGAGCTCCTCTTCGAGCAGCAGATCCAGCTCTTCTTCGACTTCTATTGTTCAAGAGCAGGGTATTGCTGGCAGTACATCTTCCGTACATGCTTCAAGTGCTGGCAGTGCAAGTGCTTCAAGCAGCAGTTATGCCGGCTCACAAGTGATGGGGGGGAGCACCGCGGTATCTACCAGCGCTGCTACGAGTACATCTGGAGGGGCATTTTCCTGGCTAAAGTGGTTGATTCCGCTTTTGCTCTTCTTCTTGTTATGTGGTGGTATCTGGGCATTTATCCAGAGCTTTAACTACAATGCCGAGGGTCCCGGGCATCGCAGTACATATAGCCAAACACGCGCTGCCGAAGCTGAATCAGCTGCCATTGAAAGGAAAGCTGCAGTCCCATTTAGCAAAAAGCAAAATGAAGCAGCGATTGAAGGAACGCCTAAAATAGAGAAAGAGGGGGCAGCCGCTTTGGCTGCTGCTGGAGCAGCTGCTACTAGTGTGGAAACAGACATCGAGAAGGCTCCTTCTGAGCTCAAAGACAAAATCGCTGAGAAAGAAAGAAAGTCAAAAGAGCTGGATGGCTCCGCAAAAGCGAAGCCAGAAAAGCCATATAAGTCACCTTATCGTGTCAACTCCTTTGCCGATAAATTGAGCCGGTTCATCCACGGCCCGGAGTCAGGGACGCCCATTTTGCACATGGACAAGGTCCGCTGGCTACACAACTCCGCTAGACTTAATACTGGCGCATACAAGCAGGTGGATAACCTGGCAGAAATTCTTAAAAACAACAAAAATGTAAAAATTGAGATCATAGGCCATAGAGATGTAACGGAAAAGCAGGATTATGAGGGAATTTATGGAGAAAACATTACCTTGGCTATCGTAAGGTCACGTTGTCTCTATAAGCGTTTGTTGAAGAAAGGCATACCTGAAGAGCAGATGACATTTGTAGGTTATGATGACAAGAAGCCGGTCCAGGAAGGTAATTCAGATGAGGCGCTTCTAGCTAATCGAAGAATCGAGGTGCGGGTTTTAAGAAAGTAATACCAAATTTTCGAAGGAAGGATTTAGGCGATTTCTCAATTTATATTGGGGAGTTGCCTATTCCTATTTTTAATGCTGCGTAAATACAGTTCGTAACACCTTTGAGGAGCTTATCTTTTTGTCAGACAAGGCGCGAGGATGGAGCATAGCCTTAGCTACGCGACTGACGAGCAAGGAAGTATGACAGAAATAGAAGCCCTTAAAGGTGGTGCC
>JAHDDV010000273.1 GCA_020629205.1 Chitinophagales bacterium
ACAGTCACTGTGGCGGTGCAGGTCGAGCTATTCCCGTTCACATCTGTAGCCGTAAGCGTAACCGTATTTGCTCCTATCTCGGCACAAGTAAAGCTTGTTGGCGTGACTGTCACGGATTGTATACCACAGGCATCTGAAGATCCATTGTCAATATCCGCAGCCAGAATCGTTGCGTTTCCAGTTGCGTCTAGTTGCACTGTGATATCCTGACTCGCGCAATCCGGCGCTACATTATCTTCCACTGTCACGGTAGCTGTGCATGTAGAAACATTGCCATTGACATCTGTCGCTGTGAGCGTAACGGTATTGGCACCAAGTTCGGCACAGGTAAATGAATCTGGAGCAACTGCTAGTGTTGCGATTCCACATGCGTCCGAAGTACCATTGTCAACATCTCCCGCGACAATAGAGGCATTACCGGCAGCATCGAGTTGGACGGTGATATCCTGCGTTTGACAATCAGGTGCTACATTGTCCTCCACTGTTGCAGTTGCCACACAAGCGCTCGAATTGCCTGATCCATCAGTTACAGTCAGCGTTACTGTGTTGGCTCCAATGTTAGCACAGCCAAAGCTACTGGGGCTTACTGTCATCGTTGCGATTGAGCAATTATCGAAGGAGCCATTGTCTACATCTGCTGCGGCAATGCTCGCATTGCCGACTGCATCAAGTTGGACGGTCAAATCAGCGGCCATACACATGGGAGCTATGGCTTCAGTTACGGTTACGGTCGCATCACAAGTAGAGGTATTCCCATTTGCATCAAACACAGTAAGCGTAACGGTATTCGCTCCGAGATTGTCACAGGTGAATGAAAGAGGGCTTGCCAGAACCACCACTCCACCGCAGTTGTCAAAAGATCCTCCATCGACATCGGCAGCAGTTATGCTTGCATTACCCGAAGCATCGAGTTGTATAGAAATATCATTGGGCACACAGGTAGGTGCAATAGCATCTGCGACTGTAACTGTAGAAGAGCAAGTTGAGGTGTTTCCACTGTTGTCCGTGACGGTTAAGGTGACGGAATTGGGGCCTACATCATCACAGGTAAAGCTTGTTTTATCGATTACTGTAGAAGCAATACCGCAAATATCGCTGCTTCCGCCATCGACCTGAGCAGCAGTCAAGCTTGCAGCACCATTCTCATCAAGATTCAGCGTTACCGCTTGACAAACGGAGCTTGGTGGAGTGTTATCGATTACGGTAACTGTTGTTGTACATGAGTTGCTGTTACCCGCAGCATCAGTTGCTGAGAGGGTAACAGTGTTGGCCCCTACATTGGCACAGGAGAAGCTGCTGGGATTTGCTGTAAGAGAAGTGATACCACAATTGTCTGTACTTCCAGCATCTATATCAGCTGCCGTAATGCTGGCATTACCAGCGGCATCAAGCGCCACTGATGCAGCTGAACAAGACATGTTTGGTGCTTCGTTATCATTAACTGTCACTGTGAAGTTACAAGAAGCAGTATTTCCTGATCCGTCTGTAGCTGTGTAAGAAACAGTAGTTGTTCCCACAGGAAAAACAGAACCACTTGCCGGACCGCCAGAAACAATCGGTGTGCTGCAGTTGTCAGTTGCCGTAGGAGTCGTGTAGGTCACGGCGGCATTACATTGGCCAGTCGCATTGTTAACAACCACATTAGATGGACAGCTTATCACCGGATCTACGGTGTCAACCACCGTGATATTAACTGCTTTTGTTCTGGTGCAACCGGCTTCGGAATAGGTCATGGTCACACTATAGGTGCCGGTGTTGTTATAAGTAACTGTAGTACTGGTACCTGTTGCAGAGGAAGGAGAACCACCCGGGGCAGACCAGGAAAAGTTTGCACAACTTCCATTTACATTAGTCTCGGCAAAAGTGACTGAGCCTCCGCAGGCAATGGTAGAATTGGATACGGAGAAATTCGCTGCTGGACAGGGCGAATTTGCCACGATATTCATCTGTATGCAAGTTTGCTCACAGGCGCAGACTGAAGAGCAGCTGTTGCAACAAGTATTCAAATTTAGCCATCCGCATGAATACGAGCCACATTGACCACAATCATTGTTGTAATACTGATACTTGGTCAAATTTGCATTAACACAACCATTCGCTGGGGCCGTAAACGTGACACTTGACTGTGTTCCACAAAAGTCGTCATTTGATCCTAAAGAAGCTCCTCCAGTGGTAAGGATCTCGAGATAGGTATCAACTGATGCTCCGCAGGTATTCACTGTATAGCTATTTCCGGGAATCAATCCACAATAGGTAGCATACTCCCCAGCCCAATTGCAGGAGCTCCCTCCCTGACTCAGATTTCCTATGCAGTTGACATTTCCATAGTTGCCATAGCAGGTACCAAGAGCACATTGTGCTTGCAACTGCGTTGGCAAGAAACAAAACACTGTAATGGCCAAAATGGCGCTTTGAAGTAGTTGCTTTATCATTTTTGACTGCTTTGTTGAGTACACTTGATTATAGAGGCTCTGATATCGAATTTGACTTAAATTAAGAAGATCATCTTAGGTTTTCTCGGTAAAAGCTTCTTAATTTTCCATTTCTTCTCCGTCAAGACCAAAAATACCGGACTTATGCTGCCTAATATCATTTCCCGATTGAGTTACACAATTATCCTAATCTCCCTAACATTGTTAACACAAAGTCAGAAGGCTGCAGGACAGGAGAGATTCGAGCTCATTTTGAGCAAAGACGCGAAACTGCTGCATGAAAACCTGGTAGTTCCTGATGGTCAGCACAATGTGTTTAGTTATGTCAATTTCTACAATGGCAGTGGTCTAGCAGTGGGAGATTTGGATGGAGATGGCTTAGAGGATTTGTTCTTAGGTGGCAATCAAGTTGATGATGTCCTCTATAGAAATCTTGGGGAGCTAAAGTTCGAGCAGCTTCAAAAGGCGTCGCTTACTGGCTGGGTACCAGGGTGGACTACCGGAGTGAGCATGGTTGACATAAATGGAGATGGCTTGTTGGATATCTATGTTTGCCGTGGTGGTGCTAAGCCAGGGGAAGATGCAAGTCGTAACCTGCTGTTTATCAATCAAGGAAATCTGCAGTTCAATGAAGCGGGAAATGAATATGGCCTCGACCATTTAGGGAACTCGATTGCCGCAGCATTTCTAGACTATGACAAAGACGGAGATCTTGACGTATATCTGATAAACGAACCATTTACACCACCTCCTAGAGTCGGTGACAATCCCCTTGAAACCATTTCGGAAGATTCGGTGATTGACCATAAAGAGTTACGAAAACTTGCGGACTCCATCTACCCTCCGCAGTACATTGATTTTGAAGGAAAGGTGACAAAACTAGATCATCTAGCCTTGGTCGAGGGAAATACTGGGCTTGTGCGTGATCGGGGTACCGGGGAGCATATTGGTTATGCCAGCACCAAAGGTCCGAAGAACCAACCTGCTAAGGAGGTACGGAAAATCAAAGGTCAGGAACGAACCAACAAGAAGCCTGTTTCAGAGCCGGGCAAACCTGCTTATGCCAAGCCACTAGCAGATTTCAAGGACAATCCATTGGCTTTAGATCAACTCTTGCTAAACGATAGAGGGAAGTTTCGAGCAGTCGGAAAAGCAGCAGGTATTGACGAAGTTCCTAACGCGGGTTTAAGTGTTGTTACCTCCGACCTCAACGATGACGGGTGGATGGATATCTATGTTGCCAATGACTTTTTCTATGCAGATATGCTATACTTGAATCAACAAGATGGCAGCTTCACAAACGTGGCACTAAAGCAAATGCAGCATCATCCACTATCTTCAATGGGGAGCGACGCAGCAGACATCAACAATGATGGATTGATGGACATCGTAGCGGTGGAAATGAGCCCCTCAGATCATTATCGGGCAAAGACCAATATGCCGAGCATGCAGCCTGAATCCTTTGAAAAAATGATACAATGGCAAGGAATTCCCCAGTATATGAGCAATACCGTTCAGCTCAATACCGGTGATGCTCATTTTTCAGAAATTGGTCATCTGGCGGGAGTAACAAAGACGGATTGGAGTTGGGCACCGCTTATTGCCGATTTAGACAATGATGGTTTTAAGGACCTGTATATCACAAACGGCTATCCTATTGATATGCTAAACAATGATTTTCTTGAAGATTTTGATTTTAATGAGTTTCGACTAAACCTGCTTGAAGAAAATGATCAGCACAACGAAGGAACAAGCTATCACGACTATGAGCATCAGCTACAAGCAAGTCCTATTGCCAACTTCTGCTACCAAAATCAAGAAGGTCTTCGCTTCCGTGATGTTGGACTGGAATGGGGATTGGCTCTTCCTTCCTATTCCAACGCTGCGGCCTATGCTGATTTAGATTTGGATGGAGACCTGGACTTGATCATTGGCAATATCAATGCAGCTCCCTTCCTTTACGAGAACAAGAGTGAAGAATCGAAAAACAGTCATCACTTGCAGGTCCAATTGATCGGCCCTGGTGGTAGCTTGAGCCCAATAGGTGCAAAGGTTGAAATTCGAAGTGGTAAAGATATTCAGGTGGCAGAATTCAGTCCGAGTCGCGGCTTTCTCTCCAATTCCAGTACGGTGATGCACTTTGGGCTGGGCAGAAGAGAGAAAATTGATGAACTAATTGTCACCTGGCCAGACGGCAAGATGAGCAATCTGGGTGAACAGTCAGGTGATCAAAGATTAGTTCTGGCTTATGACGATGTAAGTAAGGATTTCCCACCTGCAAAGTCAAGTGTGAAGCAACTAGTCAAAGAAATAGCTGCTATGGGTAATGAGTCAAAACATCTGGAAAATGAATTCAATGACTTTGACAGAGAAACCTTGTTGCCACATGAACTATCCCGCGAGGGTCCTGGGATCGCAGTGGGCGATTTAGATGGCGATGGTACAGAGGACTTCGTATTATGTGGAGCTATGGGCCAGCCATTGCAAGTGGAGTTTGTGTCTTCTGATCCTAATCCAAGTGCAAGTGACGATTTGTGGGAGGCAGATAAAGATTACGAAGATGTAGCCATAGCTTTATTTGACAGCGATGGCGACGAAGATTTAGACCTTTACGTGGTGAGTGGCGGCAATGAACGTACAGAGGGAAGCACCCAACTGCGAGATCGCTTGTACCTCAACGATGGAAGCGGCAACTTTAGCAGAGCCGAAAGTGTTTTGCCCGATACTCGATCGAGTGGTAGTTGTGTACAAGCTTGCGATTTTGATAAGGATGGTGATGTGGACCTTTTTGTCGGCACAAGGTCAATTCCAGGGAAGTACCCAAGTCCAGCGAGTTCTAGTCTTTTGCTTAATCAAAGAGAGCAGTTTGTAGAAGCGGCATATCAGTTTTGCCCAGCCCTGGATCAAATAGGTATGGTCACCGACATGCTGTGGACCGACTTCAATGGCGACGGCTGGCAGGATATGATCATTGTCGGGGAATGGATGAGCATACGACTCTTTGCTAATCAAGACGGTAAATCATTCAAGGAAGTCAGCCATAGCTGGGGAATGAGTGAGACAACAGGTTGGTGGAATAGTCTGGCAGAAGGAGATTTTGACGGTGATGGAGACATGGATTATATCGCTGGAAATCTGGGACTTAATATGAAATTCAAAGCAGACGACAAGCAAGGTTTTCAGATACATGCGAATGACTTTGATGGCAGTGGCAATCTTGACATTGTGTTGAGTGTCTACAAGAAAGGAGAGCAAGCCCTACCTGTACGAGGTCGGGAATGCTCTTCGGAACAGATGCCATTTTTGATCGAAAAGTTTCCTACTTACCATGACTTTGCATCAGCCTCTTTAGCAGAGATTTATGGAGAAGACGAACTAGCTTCAGCGATTCATTATGAGGCTGATATCTTGTCCACGGTATATCTTGAAAACAAAGATGGTCGTCTAATAATTAGAGAGCTACCTATTGAAGCCCAATTTGGACCTGTGATGTCAATCCTGCCAGACGATATTGACAAAGATGGCGACCTGGACCTTTTGATGGTGGGGAATTATCAAACTTTCGAAGTAGAAACAGTACAAGCAGATTCCTTTCCCGGCTTGATAGCCCTAAACGATGGTCATGGCAATTTTGAATCACTAAGTCCCAGAGAATCAGGGTTTCGTGTTTTTGAGGATGCACGAAGCATCGAGAGGTTAGTTTTTGGCGATCAAAAATTCTATCTGATAGGAGTAAATGATGGCCCGACGAAAACCTTTCGCCTCAATGCTCAGGAGTGACTTTGCGAATTTGTATAGGTCTAATTCAGCAGTTCTCCGGTTTCAATAAATGCACTTTGAGACTGGAAAAAAAGCAGAAGTCTAGAAAGTAGCGCACAAACTATTTGAGAATTAACAATTGATTGTTGTGCAATTGTAGGGTTTGGCCCGAATTATGCCTACAAGATACAGAGAAAGTGATGCAGCCACCTACCGCAAGGCAAAAACATCTACTACTTTAAAATCAAAACCAAGTGTTTATACTATCCATTTTAATGTTTATTTGCATCGTCGCAGGGGTGGCATTGGTTTTGCGGGAGCCAAAAACTTCTGAAGAACAGGTAGAAATGATTGGGGTGCTTCCAAGAGACGCCTATGTCATGATGTCCATCCTTGATGAGCATGATGAAGATCTTGAAGATATCTGATGGGAAGTGGCTGTTTAGATCACTTGCTTTTGTAGGCATCATTAAGCCCTTGACCGCCCAATATCATTGGCTTGATCTTCTCTAATCGTCTTTCCTTAGTGGTCTCTCTCTTTGCTTCAGTAATGTAGGCACAGTATTCTCTTTGAATCGCTGTGCTCAATTTCTCGAAAGAATGCTTTAATGCTGCATCCTGCTTCAAGGCTTCATCCAGTAGCTTGGGTACTGATACCGCCCCCTTTGCAGATCGTTGCACTTTGTGCACCTTACCTGCCCTTTGGTTATCGATTGATTCCAGCACATATTGTCGGATCAAATCTTTGTCCTCAACTATTTCTGCCAGGGAATGAAAGCGCCATTGTCTCATGGCCTTGGTTGACTCCTGAGCATTTTGAAGCCGATTGCCTTTGTCTTCCAGAAAGACACCATTGTGAAACCACAGGCCAACATAAGACTTGAAGGCTCCTAAACCAATGACATTCTTACCATCAATCATGTAAGCAGGTCCGCCCCATTTTAAGCCTTCTTCCAAGTCCGTGCTCAGCAAGATTTCCCGAAGCAGGTCCAATTCCTTGCTGTAATTCTGATGCGATTCGAAGAATTCTTCGACTGACTTTGCATATTTCATTCTGGTTGGATTTGGTCAAGAGGTTCTACAATATACGAAGAATCAGAGGCTACGAAAACAGTTAATAATTCCGTGGGACATTTGGACTCGAAGGACTTCATACGCTCTTTTCCGACAGTCCTTCGACTACGCTCAGGAACCGGAACGTCGAACCAATTCTCTAGCTCTTTTAATGCATAGGCAAGGCTAAATACTTTTTACTCAGTCTCGCTCAGGAACCGTAGCTTCGTGCAAATGACTTGCTCCTTGTGAAATGAACAAGCCAGACACTTTACCCATTTGCGCGCTCGAAAGAAGGTGATCAATAGCCCCGGGCGCAGCGGAACGAAGTGCCTGGATAGCGTCGCGAGTGCCAGCCTGTGGTGGCTCGACGATAGGAGAGACGCAACAGGCTGTGCAAGGAGCAGCTAGCC
>JAHDDV010000274.1:0-2155 GCA_020629205.1 Chitinophagales bacterium
ATCCACTATCAATGATCAACAATCAACAAATAACTATCAATGATCAACTAATCATGCACCAAACCATCCCCTCCGCGGCCAATGTCAACAATATCAAAGCCCCATCAGCAGATCCTTCAAACCTTTGCGATTTGCCTTACTAACCGGAATCTCCTTGTCTCCAATGATCGCCTTGCCGCCTTCCAGTCGGTCCAGCTTTTTCAAATGAATAATATAGGAGCGATGGACCCGCATAAAGACATCCTTGGGCAAGAGGGATAAGACCGCAGACATAGACATGAGAGTGAGCACTCTATCACTTTCCAAATGGATTCTAATGTACTTCTCCATAGCCTCGATGTAGAGAATCTTCTCGGTTTCAATCTTAATCTGCTGATAGTCCGACTTTACAAAAAAGGAGCTCGACTTCGGTTCAGGCGGCATAGCGGCAGCAACGCTGTTAAGCCGGGTCATAAGACGTGCTACCGCCTTCGAAAATCTTCCGAATTCGATGGGTTTTAACAAGTAATCCACCACGTCAAGATCATAGCCTTCCAGCGCACTCTCTGCATGAGCGGTACACAATACGGTCAGTGGTTGATTCTTGCTTTGGCGAAGCAAGTCCATGCCTGATAGATGGGGCATGTTGATATCGAGAAAGAGTATGTCAAAATCCTGCTGCTGTAGCAGAGGCATGGCTTCAATGGCAGAGGCACACTCTCCTGCCACCTCCAGAAAGGGAAACTTGCTGCAATAAGACCTGATTAAGTCCCTACCCAGCTTCTCGTCGTCTACTATGAGGCATTGGTAATTCATGATCGCATTAGCTTGGCTAAAGGTAAGGTCAATTTTGCTTCATAGATTCCGTCCTTGTCTCGTATCATCAAGTCATGAGCTTCTCCGTAAACCAAGCTCAACTGCTCCCGGATATTTCGTAGTCCGGTGCCTGTTCCATCGCTGCAATTTGAAGAATATGAATTGGCAATCTCAAAGCAGAATTGCTCTTCTACAAGCACTGAGACATGCAGGAAGGCTTCGGGATTTTGTAGTATGTCTCCATGCTTTACGGCATTTTCCAGCAGGGTACTTAATATAAATGGAATAATGTACTGTTCGTCCAAAATTCCTTCTACATATAGATCGATATTATCAGAAGGAGGTTCCTGCAATCGGATCAAATCGATGTAATCTTGTAATTGTCTGGTTTCGCGCTTCAATGCGATGTAATCCTGAGTGCCTTCACCAAAACTATAACGCAGTACATCTGAGAGCCGGGCAGTGAAAGTTGGTAGATTCGTGTCTCCGCGCATGATTAGCGCATTCATGTTGTTTAGGGTATTGAATAGGAAATGTGGATTGATCCTGCGCTTGAGCTTATCGAGTTGCAGCTGTTTGTTATTGGCCAGCAACTGTAGATTCTGCGCTTGCATTTTCTGTTGCAATAGGACACGATGACTCAGCCAGGCAATGCCTGTAAAGAGACTTGCATTGAGTATCATTGAGAAGGTATTTCGAGCCGCACTTGCTTCATAGAAATGACTCTCCAGGCCGGAAAGTCGGATTAGTGATACATACAGAATAATGAAAAGCAAGGAGGCTGCTAAGGAATACAAGCAATGCTTTTCTCGTTTCAAGACAGAGAGATTTAAGTAGAACAATACGGCATATCCTGCCACCTCCAAGAGACTCCAGCCCATTGCCTGATACCAGTTGATTTCAAACCAGTGATAGTCAAACACGAAGAGGCTCATGAAAAGCCAAAAGCCAAAATGAGGCCAGATGCCGGATCGATTTGTTGTCATTGTATCCGTAAATGTAGGGTTCCTGAGCCTTTTCCTCAATTTCCATCCTTGAATGAACCGATTTTGGGCTTCAATGGACAAAAGGGGCAAATTATTCCGAGATTTGTTGCCTGGTGGATCAAAACCGGAGACTCGTGGAAACAATTTGCGCTAGTACTTGCAATCAGCCAACTTGGGAGCATTACTAAGACAAAATTTCAAAAGATGAACAAGCTTATGTTATTGCTAATTGCACAAATCGCCTTTTTGGTGATCTTTAGTTCTTGCGAAGAAACAGAACTGGCAGATACAATGAATGGCAACCAAATTGGAGAAATGGAACAAGCAGAATTGCTGCCGGAAAATGCGCAGATGATCGTCCTGGCTGCCCCTTC
>JAHDDV010000274.1:2255-5587 GCA_020629205.1 Chitinophagales bacterium
CAGCTCACGATGGCTTCAGCAAAGCAGGCACTCAAGGACCTCACAGGCTCAAGCCATGTAGCCATCATCAAAGAGAGTCCAGGCGATGCTACCGGGCACAGCGATGGTATGTTGATGTGGTCCGATGAGAATACAATCATCTTACACGATCAACCCGCATCAGTAAAGGCCGAAATTTTGGCGGAACTAGGCAGTGCCTTTCCAGGTGTGGAGATTGTGATTGCTCCAGATTATTACATCGACGAGACCTGGGATGTTTTCAGCTCAGCCTGTAATATCTATGTCAACTCACTGGTGTCTAACAATCATATCTATGTGCCGATTTTCAATGATCCACATGATGAGGAAATGCTGGCATTTATCCAGGAGCACACGAGCAAGCAAGTTGTTGCTGTGGAGGCTGAGGGGGTATGTTTTATGGGAGGCTCAGTACGCTGTCTGAGCTGGCAATTGGATGGGGATTTTGTAGAGGGATGGTAGGGTTTAAATCCATTCTTAATCCAGGTGCTGGAGGGTTTTCTTGATTTCTTTGTTGCGATATTTCTCGCTGGAAAGAAGTTTTGTCAGGACTTCTTTGGCCTCTGATTTCTTATTCAGCTTCAAGTAACACAAGGACAGGTACCAATTGGCATCATTGCGGTAGACCGAGCTTCCATTGCCGAGCTGCTGCAAGTCGGAAATGGCTGACTGGTGTCTTCCTTGTTCCATTTGTGCGATGGCTCTGTAGTATCTCGCTTCTGCGTCCTCAGGCTGCTCTTGTAGGTACTTGGATAAGTGCTTTTCTGCTTTTTGAAATTGCTTTGACTGGAAAGCATTGTTGGCATTATCGAGTAGTTTCTGCTCTTGATCTTCACCACTACGAGTGCCACTTTGCCAATCTGGAGGGCTATATTGCTCGATATATAATTCTGCGGGACTCAAGGAGGATGACCAAGGTCTAAAAAAGAGTAGAAGAGCGGCAGCGCAAGCTGCCACTGCAGCAAAATGGAGGAAACGCCTCATCCCTTTTTGATTCGTTTTCTCTTGTTTGGGCTTTTCAATTTCCAGAAGGATTTTTTGACTCGATTCTCCATCTTCCTGACTCCCAAGCTCCTGTCGATTTCCAAAGTCTGTTAGCAGATTGGCCAATTCTTGTCTTGACTCTTTATTCTCAAAATGCAGCTGCATTTCCAGATTAATTTGCCGGGCCAATTCCACCTTCTTGGCAAAATTGGGATCACTAGTTAATCTATCCTCAAATGCCCGAAGTTTCTCACCGCTCAGTTCGCCACTAAGGTATTGGTCAATATGTAATTCTTGTTCCTCCATTTTGTGCGCTTTCGACGCTGCCTAAGTTAGTCTAAGTCTGTGATACTCCGGATGTTTCTGCACCAATTGCGTTAGTCTGGCAACGCATTCAGACTTCTTCTTTCTGGCATAGCCATAGCTGATGCCGAGTTCTTCGGAGATCAGTTTTATAGATAGTCCCTTCCAGTTTCGACTGAGAATTGCCTGACAACTTTCTCCCAATTTGTCAAACATCTCGATGAACAGCTTCCGCTTGCTCTGGTTTGTTGTTGTTTCTTCCGCCAGAATCAATGCATCCTTTGTTTCAACAGATTGCTCAGTATCCTTGACTGTTACCCCCTGTTTCTTTCTCTTTCGCAGTTGACTAAGCCATAGGTTTCTACAAACGGAATAGAGGTAGGCGTCAAACGGGCAGCTAATTCTAAAGTCGCTTCGCTTAGCTTGATCATACACAGCTAGTAAGGCTTCTTGAAAGATATCCTTGGCGTCTTCATGGCTGCCACTGTTTCTAGTAATCAGCCGCTTGATTTTTGGAAAGAAGAGCCTGTAGATTTCCTGAATCATCTCATGCTCGTTTTGTATGAGTGCCAGGACATACTTGTAATCGGGATGTTGGTGCTCTTGCGTCATTTTCAGAAATGTAGCCAAATTTCACCGAGGCTCAAAGCACAAATTGAAAATGTTTTCTCTAAGGGGGTAACAGAAATTTCAGTTTTGGCATCTGTGGGTGTTTTGTATGGCTTCCTTTTGAGGGAGACTACAATTGGAATCAAAATTATCTAGTAATTCTAACCTTAACCCGCAATGAAGAATCTAAAATTTTTTTCGCTGCTCTTGCTATTCATTCTAATGGCAAGTTCCACCAGCAAGGCTCAGGTTGAAAACCCTGACTCTTTGTCTCTCAGCATAAATGCTGATTACCTATACATGCAGTCTGGCGAATCCTATCAGATCCCTGTTCTGGATAACGATGTATGTACCGAACCAGAGAGTGAATACTGTACGGAGCTCTCCGCTTCGCTCGAATTGATTGCCACCTCCGAAGCAGAAAATGGGGTAGTAGAACATGACAATCAATATGTCTACTACAGCCCAAATCCTGGCTTTGAAGGAGTCGATGCTTTTTCTTACACGGTCTCATATCTCGATGGACAACTGGCTTATGGTCAGGTCTTTGTCCATGTCTCTGTTGACGAAGTCGAAGAAGACCCTTCTGTATTTGCCTGTCTCGCAGCATTGCCCATTCCCTTACCTGCAAACTATTGTCCGATTCAGGCAACTGCTCCCTGTAACCTGTTATGCAACTCAAGCATTGGCAACTGGGGTGGGAATATCAATAATGGAGTAGCTCCATTTTGGTCCGCCGAGGAGTATACTCCGAATGTAAGCACTTCTGATCCATTTGGAATCAATTGTGGGAATATGTGGATGTGGAGACAAACTGACACTTGGGGAGAGGCAGCCTCTACAAGATTAAAGGCCAACGTTACTTCAGGAAATATCTATCTGCTCACCTACACAAGGCAACATGGAGGATCAATTACCCCTTCCGGTGCTCCCCTGGATCTAGATGAGTTCGTAACTCGATTGGACAACAGTAGCAACACCGCAGCCTTCGACGCGGCAGTTACAACGAATTCTCATGTGATTGGGACCGATCCCAATATTATTGATGGTTCACCAGCCAGAAGAGTGGCTACGTGCTTTACGGTACCTGCCGGAGATAGCTATAATGAGCTTACTGTTTACCCGAGACAAACCAATAATCCACAGTTCGGATCGCAAGCCAGTATACGATTGGATCAAATTGAGTTGGTCCCATATCCATTGCCGATGGCTTACACATTTCAAACACCCTGTGGCAACCAGGAGACCATCACGGCTCCTTGCACAAGTGATGGAACGACTTGGGATTGGTATGATGTGAATACTGGAACTTACATTACAAGTGGTCCGACTTACACTACAGGTCCCATTACACAGCCAATCTCCATTGAGCTCCGATTGAACTTCAATGCGGATATCATCAACTGTAATGCTGTTGG
>JAHDDV010000274.1:5687-7651 GCA_020629205.1 Chitinophagales bacterium
GGTACCTACTCCTTGTGTATGACATTAAGCAGAGTCGTCAATCAGGATACCTGTGAATTGGTTTTGTATAAATCCTTCGAAGTGGCAGAAACCTGTGAGGATTTCTACGCGACAGTTGATTGCAGTGATCTGTACATTGACTATGGAAGCTACCCAATTTTGGAGGTCAAAGCTTCCTCAGATATTTTACCCACTGATCAGGTGGATATTGATATAGCTTGTGATGGTATTGATGCTGGTGGTCCAGCAGCTACGGTATTGCCATACCAATTTAGCAGCCCTTGTGGCTGGCAGTGTGTGACCTACTTCATTACCCGAACTTTGCCAGACGGTACGGTATGTCCTTTGGAATGTCAGGATGAGTTTTACGTGCCCTGCGAAGACACCGAGTCTTGCTTGTATTTTGATGGACAGGATGATATCGTGACAGCAGCAGATCCAGTTAGTGCAAATGGAAATGGAGACTTTACCTATGAGGCAAAGATTCGCTTTCCCTCCGGGCAATCTCCGCATCCCACGATTTGGTCTACACGTGGAACTACAGGAGATGGACAGACCTTTTTCCTTCACGACCCATGGACAGGATGCGTTCCCTCAAGCAATTTGAACATGTTGGCGGTGCAAATTGGTGGGGCTAACTATTTTGTTTGCGGCAATGGAGGAGTTGATTTGTTGGATGAGCAGTGCCATCACGTAGCGATTAGCAGATCCGGAAATGACTTGTCCTTCTTTATCGACGGTGCCTTGATTGGAACCAAGGTAGTAACAAGTAATGCGGGAGCAAGCAGCTCAGGTACAATCTTGATTGGAGGAGATGCTGCCAATGGATTTGGTGGAGGCACCGCCAACAATGCCCTTGGGCATATCTCTGATGTTCGGATTTTCAACCAGTCCAGAACACAGGCTCAGATTATTGCAGACATGAACGCTGTACTGCCCTCAGCATATCCTGGGCTGGTCGCAAATTGGAGGCTAAATGAAGGAGCAGGGCAGCTAGCCAATGAAGTAACAGGCTTCTTCCCTGGAGAGTTGGGAAACAATACCTCGATCGAGAATGAGGACCCAGCCTGGGGGGCTGATTGCTGCGATGTAATTTGTCCTTCTTGCAATAGTGATCAAGACTGCTGTGAAGAATGCAATGCAAGCGCCGATTTTAGTACAGCGGTCAATTCTGGTCGACACTGGATATTCGACTTTAGTCCGGCTGTATCACTGGATCCAGGCTGCAATGTGATTAGCTACTTCTGGGACTTTGACGATGGAAGTAGCAGTACTGCCAGTAATCCGACGCATTCCTTCTATGTTCCATGGACGCAAATTTGGAAGACATTCAAGGTTTGCTTGATCGTAAAGTATCAATCTTCTGATGGGGAGATTTGCTTTGAGGAAGTCTGTAAAGATATAACAGCATCTTTGTTTGTTGGAAATCCATGGCCTTTGCCTAGTGACCCGGTTCTTGATTTCTACGCAGATGGTCATTTTGATATGAATATTCCTGTTGCTGTGTTCCCATCCTCAGGTGTCATGATCATGGATAATGTGGAATGGGACTGGGGAGATGGAACCAGTAGCACTTCCTCAGGCTTAAGTAGCGCCATTCACCAGTATGAGACAGAAGGGAACTATGAGGTTTGTATGACTGCCTCCAGATATGTCGATGAAGAAGGCACAGTCGAAGATTTGGGAACTGTTTGTAAAAATATATCGTCTACTAGCCTTCCTCCTGTTGTTCCAGTCACATATAGTCTATATCCAAATCCAATAGGAGATTTTGCCTATGTTTCCTTTGATGAGGGCCTGTATTCTGGTATCTTAGAACTATTTGATATAGATGGACAATTGCTTGAGACCCGAGAATTCGAGAATCGCAAGATTATCGATATAGATTTGACAGATTTTGTCGCTGGTAGCTATGTAGCTGTTCTACGGGTTGATGGACATACCCTTACAGAGATCTTGATTAA
>JAHDDV010000275.1 GCA_020629205.1 Chitinophagales bacterium
AAATGCTTTTTAACGCGCTTTGAATTCGAAGTTCTTCACGCAAAATAATCCAAGGCCGGTCCTTGATTGGGTTTTTCAACCGCAGAGACATAGCCAATGAAAAAATCGATACAAAGAGTTGGTTAGCGCTTTCAGTGTAAGGGGGCAGCCGCACAAATAATATGGATTAAATCAATCCTTACTCAAAGGGGTGCCATGTAAAGATTGCTGGACAAAACCCTCTGGGAAGTCTTCCACGCCCGGGAAGCCGAGGCGGATGTCGCGACCATTGTGGGGGATGTGGGCAGTGCCAAAGAGATAATCCCAGATGGCTAGGGTGAGGCCAAAATTGACACCGTATTTTCTTTCTTCTGGTAGGTTGTAGGCGTGATGCCAGATGTGCATTTCGGGGCTATTGAAGATGTACTTCATGTAGGGGCCGATGAGGAATGCGGCTACAACTGTCAGTGTAAGGAATAGACAGATACTGGGTAGGACGGTCATGCTGTATTGTGCGGAAATGAAAAGGGCGATGAGGCCGCCGAGAACACCGGCTGTGATTTGTCCGGGGATGCTAATGTTTGAGTGATTGTAATGGCCGACTGTGAGTGTGAAAATATGGATGATGAAGAAGTCTCCGAGGTCGATTCCTAGCATGGCCAGTGGCAGGTATTCAAGGCTTCGGTAGACGATATTTTCCATCCAGTGATAACGGAGATGAGCGGCAAATCCCATCTGCTCAACAGAGTGATGTACTTGATGATATTTCCACAGAAAGGGGGAGCGGTGAAGCAGCCGATGGACGTTCCATTGCACAAAATCACGGACGACAAAACCGATGAGCATGTAAGCAGCGAAGGGCAGGGCTTTCACTTGAATTGCCACTAGATTTTTGATGCCAAAGAGGCCAAGGAAGTCGTTGAAGAGATCGACGACTACTGAACTTGCAGCATTGTAAATAATGAGCGAAAAGAGGAAGAAATTGAAAAACATGTAGAAGAAATCCAGCCAAAAATCCTTGCGGAAAGTCTGCTGCTCTTTGCGCCAGGGATTGAAGTATTCCAGGGCGAAAAAGAAGGCTGATACGGCCAGCAACCAATAGAAATAGTTTTGCAGACCTGGGTGCGTGATCTCGTGCCAAAGGTAGTTGGCGTAGCCTGTATACTCCTTGAAAAATGTGTCCAGATATTTGCCGATCAGCATGGTATATATTAGCTTAGATTGCGGTGCAATGTCCTTGGGTTCTAGCCATTTTTGTGTTTTTTAGTGCATTGAAGCCACCGGTTACATCGACTAGATTGTGGATTCCTCTGGCCTTCAGAATCGAAATGGCAATCACCGATCGATAACCGCTCTGACAGTGGATGAAGTTTGTGCCTTGGGGGCTGACCATGGGTATCAAGTCATTGACTTTGGACAGTGGAGCTGCCTTGGCATTGCTCAAATGGTCGGCGTCATATTCGCTGGGCTTGCGCACGTCGAAGAGATGCAGTTCGCCCAATTTGGACATGGATTCCAGATCCTCAGCATCGATCATTTCGACTTGATCAGTTTCTCTTCCATCTGCTTGCCATGCCTCGAATCCTCCTTCTAGGTAACCGAGTACATTGTCGAAGCCGACCCTGGAAAGACGGGTAATTGCTTCTTCAATTTTGTCTTCTGCTACGACCAACAGCAGTGGTTTTTCCACGTCCTGCACAAGGGCACCTACCCAAGGGGCAAAACTGCCATCCAAGCCTATGAAAATCGAAGAAGGGATATGCCCGTCTTTAAAGGAGGTTCGATCGCGTACATCGAGTATTAAAGCCTCTGAATCTTCGGCCATTTTCAGGAAGTCGGCAGGCTTCAAGGGGCGCTTTGATTGTTGCATCACCTTGTCGAAATCCTGATAACCTTCTTTGTTGAGTTTTACATTTAGCGGGAAGTAGGCGGGCGGAGCGGTCAAGCCATCTGTCACTTCTTTTATAAACTCCTCCTTGCTCATATCAGCACGGAGGGCATAGTTCATTTTCTTTTGATTGCCGAGGGTATCGACGGTCTCTTTCATCATGTTTTTTCCACAGGCTGATCCTGCTCCGTGAGCTGGATAAACCAGTAGATCATCAGGCAATGGCATGATCTTATTGCGAAGACTATCGTAGAGCATGCTTGCTAGGTCCGCTTCGGTCAGATCTGCTCCTTTCTGAGCCAGGTCCGGACGACCTACATCTCCCAGGAAAAGGGTGTCACCAGAGAAGATTGCATGATCGCGACCGTTTTCATCGCGAAGCAAATAAGTGGTACTCTCGAGGGTGTGTCCAGGGGTATGCAGCACCACAATGGTGGCACGGCCTAGCATAAATTTTTGTCCATCCTTTGCGATGACAGCATCGAAGGAGGGATTGGCATTGGGGCCATAGATAATAGGAGCATCGGTCTTTTCTGCAAGGCCTAGATGCCCACTTACAAAATCCGCATGAAAATGCGTTTCGAAAATGAAACTGATTCTTGCATTGTCACGGTCTGCTCTTTCGAGATATGGGCCAACTTCACGCAAAGGGTCTATGACAGCGGCTTCGCCATCGCATTCAATATAGTATGCGCCTTGTGAAAGACATCCGGTGTAAATCTGTTCTACTTTCATAAGATTTGAATTGCAGAGCGCCCCAACAAAATGACGCTATTCCAGTTTGATTTTGATTGTTGCCAGCCAGGTGCGAATCTCGGACTCTACGCAAATGCCATCTTCGTATCGGTAGAAATTCTCACGGCCGTCTGGTAAAGTTAGCAGATAGCTGTGATTTCCGAGATCTTCCAGAGGACACATAACAGCCAAACGCTCAGAAAAAACCTCTTTCACATCCTTGGGTTCGTGGTGGTATAGCAGATTGAATGCCCATTGGATGGCCTTAAAATCCAGGTTCTTTTCTTTGCCTTCCAGCAAAGCCCGGTATTGATCCTGCTTCCAGGAGATTTCAGTATGAGAGCGTACTTCGCCATTCAGTTCCTGATGGTCGATGCTACTAAGTAAGAAACCCTCGGAATAGATGCTTAAATTTTCGGTATAGAGCTCATTATCCATGAACAGAACCGTGAAGGCCGAGTTTGAGGTGGTCGTAATCTCGATCTGGTTGTCCTTCTTTTGCAGGTTCACCAGGGTCGTTCCAATTCGACTATCTCCACGATAGACACCGTACTTAAGACTCTGAGCTTTAAGTATATAGGGTATCAGGAATAGCGCAATTCCAATCAGGAGAGCGTAAGTTCTGGCAATTTGCAAAAGCTGGAAATTTAGAATACTAAATTAGCGCTCCCAAGCTTAGAATGCAAACTGATTTTGCCTCATTGCTTAGGCTCGTCCCCACATCTCTCTTGGATCGGCTACCTGTATTTCAGTTGCACCTCGACCAAATTCCTTGAGTATTCTGTAGTGAGAAGCAATCGCAGAACGGGTTGTAGGTTGACAGATATAGGGAACATTAAACTCCTCAGCAGTCTTTCGCACGATTGGCGCTATGTCTGCATAATGGATATGGCAGACTCGTGGGAACAGATGGTGCTCGATCTGGTGGTTGAGCTCCCCAACAAAGAAGCTGACAATCTTGCTCTCTGGAGCAAAATTGGCGGTGGTGTACATTTGGTGGATAGCCCAGTTGTTTTCCATACTGCCATTATCGTCTGGCACTGGGAAGTCGGTGCCTTCAACTTCGTGAGCCAGGACGAAGGTCACACCGAGGAGAAAGCCCTCAAAAAGGTGCATGGTGACAAAGCCAATAAAGATCTGCCAGATAGGAAGCTGAAGCACAGTGAAGGGAACAACTATAAAGAGTGTGTAGTAGACCGCCTTGTAGAAAAATAAATTGAAGACTTCCTTTTTTGGGTGCTTTTTGACTTTGTAGCTGCCGATTTCAGCTTGTCTAAACTTGCGGAAGTCTTTCAGGAAAACCCAGGATAGAGAGGCTAAACTATATAGGAAGAAGGCGTATATATGTTGGAATCTATGAATTGGTCTGAAATCCTGATGTGGGGACAAACGCAAAGCACCAATCAAATCGATGTCTTCGTCATGTCCTTCGATATTGGTGTAAGTATGGTGTACCACATTGTGCATGATGCTCCACATGTAGTCATTGGCCCCTAGAATATTGAAAGTCTTGCTGAATACATTGTTCCATCGCTTGCTGGCAAAGAGGCTTCCGTGAATGGCATCATGGCATACTGCCATGCCGATGAAGGCGGCAAAACTTCCAAGGATCGCCCAGAGAACCATGCTGCTTAGGAAGGTTTGTGGCAAGAACATCAAGGCACCGTAAGAGAGGCAAAGTCCCGTATAGAGAAAAATAATCTTGAAGATCATCTTGCCATTGGCGTGTTTAGAGATATTATTTTCGGTGAAGTATTCATTAACACGCACTTTCAGCGTCTCGTAGAATTCCTTGTTTTCCCGAGCAAAGACAATTCGTTGACCCATAACTTCTTGTTTGCTGGACACAGACGACCCCTGTAGCGATCTGTAGCCCAATCGCTTATGATAGTGAAAGAGATAAATATTGAAGATGGAATGCTCCAGAACAACGTCCCATCCAGACACGAGCGCAAAGTACCCATAATTAACGCCAATTTGCAGTCCCTTATTCCTTTTATTTTCGCAGCCGAAAATTCGCTATATTTCAGGCGTAAATCTAATTCCCATGAAGTACTTTCTTTGTTGGCTTTTGGCCGCGCTTTCCTGCTCTCTATTGCAGGCTCAGATTACGACTGATCCTAGCTTTCCGCAGCAAACCGAAACAGTTACTATCATTTTTGATGCTACCAAAGGCAATGCCGCTTTGTTTGAGCACGAAGGTCCGGTTTACCTTCATACCGGAGTGATTAGTTCGGAGTCAGAGCATATCCTCGACTGGCAGCATACGGTCACAGACTGGGCTAGTGAGGCACCAAGCCATGAAATGAATTCTCTAGGCAATCACCTGTACAGCAGAACAATCGATATTAATAGTTATTATGGTATCACCAACGGAGAAGAGGTCTATAGACTCGCATTTGTCTTTCGGGATGCCAATGGCGGAAAAGTGGCCAGAGCAACTGATGGGTCCGATTTCTTTGTGGAAGTCTATCAGCCCGGATTGCATACCCGCTTCCTGCAACCTACAGAGCCGGGCATCTTTTTGGAGATCGGGGAATCTTACACTGTAGAGGCTGCAGCTTCCCTAACAGATCAGATGTCGCTATCCATTGATGGTCAGCAGATTTACGCCATTAACAATAACTACTTCGACTACGACATTTCTTTCGATGATTACGGCAAATATTGGGTGACGCTAGAAGCAGGAGAGGGCGTCCTGGCCGTGACCGATTCCTTCTATGTGATGGTACGCGAGCCCGTCAATATCGCTGAGCTTCCCGAAGGCATGCAGGATGGCATCAATATTTTGCCAGACAATACCGTCATTTTGAGCCTGTTTGCGCCAATGAAGGAGTACGCTTATGTCTTGTCTAGCTGGAATGACTGGGAACTAGATCCCGGTTCCTATATGAATCAAACCCCAGATGGTCAGAGATTCTGGCTGGAGGTGGGTGGATTGCAAGGAGGGCAGGAACATCTCTTCCAGTACTTTGTCGATGGTCAGATCAAGATTGCAGATCCTTATTCGACCAAGATTTTGGACCCGGCCTATGATGCTTTTATTAGCCCCATAACATACCCCGGACTTATCGAATATCCCTATGGACGGACGAGCGGGACGGTTACCAGCTTCCGGCTGACACCAACGGCTTATCAGTGGAATGAAAATAACCATGAACGCATGCCGGCGGAGGAGCTGGTGATGTATCATATACATCCGGGCGAGTTTACACAATTGCATACCTACGAAGCCATCATCGAACGTCTTGACTATCTGGAGCAAATCAAAGTGAATACGGTTTCGCTGATGCCGATAACAGAGTTTGAGGGCAATACCAACTGGGGGTACAATACGACTTTCTACATGGCCGCCGACAAGTACTACGGGGCGGCCTACAATCTAAAGCGCTTTATCGATGAATGCCATTTGCGGGGCATGTCGGTGATCATGGATCTGAATTTTGACTATACTTCGCAGCTGTCGCCCTTGGCGCAGCTCTATTGGAATTACAATGCACAAAATGCGGCCACAGGCAATCCCTGGTTCAATAGCAATCCACCTCATCACGATGCTCAGCCGGCAGATTTCAATTTTGATTTACCAGCAACTCAGCAGTTTTTCCAGCAGGTGATCGACTACTGGATTGATGAATTCCGCTTCGACGGGATCAAGTTTGTGCGCTCGCAAGGCTATACCCAGAAAGACTCCGAGTCTCAATATGCAATCGATGAGCAAGATGCTCAGAGGTTGGAGCATTTGCAGCTCCTGGGTCAGATGGTTCGCAGCAACGGCAGCGATCTCTATGTCCTATTTGATGATCTGGAAAACGACATGGAAGCTGCTACCTTGAGCGCCGAAGGGTACCTGGTACTTGCCGATCTAGGCATCGAGTTTGGTAGCATTGCCAAAGGGCTCAACACTTCGATCAAGAAGGGTTCCTACCTTGAAAGAGGTTTGAATGCTCCCTTGAATGTGGTTCGTGCCCAAGCGGCCAATCAGCAGAATCTCATGTATATGGCTCTTGAAGAGGGTCTGTCTCAAGCCGACTATGATCTTCAGGAATTCGATTCTGCCATCAAGAAGATGCAGCAGATCGCTACTTATCAAATGGCGTTTCCGGGGCCCAAGACGATCCACGAGTTTCAGGAGCTGGGCATCGATCAGGATTATAGCAATCCTTGTTTGGAGTGTCCTCAAAGCCCTGTTTGGCAATACCTTGAAGCAGAAGGTCGGGAGCGGCTTTGGCAGACCTATGCCAGCATGCAGCATCTCCGCGAGACCGAGCCGACCTTCTCGACCAGTGATTTCGAGTTTATTGAGAGCGATTTCCTAAAGCAGTTGATCCTTCGCCACAACGACATGGACGCTAATCTCATTGGTAATTTCGAAACTGGCTGGGGCACGGCTGCCATTCAGTTTCCTTCTGAGGGTGTATGGTACGAGTACTTCACTGGTGATAGCATCTTTGTTTTGCCTACTGGTCTGGTCCTCAATTTGGAGCCCGGCGAGTTTCGCTTGTACACCGACAAGCAGGTGGACAATCCTCATCCAGATTTGATCAGCTTTAACGGTGTTTTCAATCCAACCACCGCCTCGGAATTGGTAAGTCGTTTTGACTGGCAGTGTTACCCGATTCCGGCACAGGAGAAGTTGCAATTTCACCTGGATTTAGACCGATCTTCTTCCCTCGATATTTCGCTCTTGGATTTGCAGGGTCGCGTGCTTCGAAGCGTGGTTAGTCTTGCGGATTATCATGGGAGCTTCAATGGTGAAGTGATTCGTGATGGATTGAGTTCGGGGATGTATCTTTTGGAAGTAAAGTTGGGGGAGGGGAGTGTTTATTATGAGCGGGTTGTTTTTGAGTAGGGGGATTCCGATTGGCTCAGTTTACATGATCATAAACTATTGATTTTGTTGTATCTAGCTCTTGTTTTGCTTGATCAAAAGAAGCAAAAATCCGTGCCCTGAAGGCCAAGTAATGGATGGTCTGTGTGAGTTGATTATTCTGGCAGACAAGGCGGGAGGAGCGAGTATAGCCAAAGCTACATGAG
>JAHDDV010000573.1 GCA_020629205.1 Chitinophagales bacterium
TTGCTCAGTCCGATGATCTTACTGCTGAGATTGCACAGCGGGGCATCTGGTCCCAGGTAGGGATTAGGTGTAGGAACGATTACTCCCAGACTGGAAATCCCTTGGTTACTGATCATCGTGGATCGCCAGCCTTCACAAGCCTCAAAACTGTGAAAATTCCAATTTACTCCAGCTAGCCTTGTTGGAGTTCCCGGAGTGAAAACATCGGTATGATTGATCCAGACTTCCTGCATGAAATAAGGATAGGGCTGTGTAGCTGAACTAAGATCATTCTGGCTTTCCTGGAAACGAAGATGTGGGCCTTCTGCATGACTTAGCAGATAATAACCGATGGCATCACTAAAGAGCGAGAACGCGGGATTGAGTTGCCATGACGATATGGGCAACAATTGTTGATCTAGTTCTCCATCATTGGCTTCGGCCACAAATTCGATATAGTCACCAGGGCCAAAATCTTGCTCATCGCTTATCCAGATAGGGACCTGTTGGCCACGACTGTAGAGCTTTAGGTTGGCTGGGTTTTGAAGGTCCAGATCCGCATCTTCTATTGCCTCAAAGTAGATTCGATGCAGTGCGCTTTCAGACACAGAAAGACGATAATAAGATTTGTCAAAGCCATTTTCGCTAATCCAGTCATTGTTATATTGAGCGATAGCTGAGGAACTGGAGAGGATGGCAAACAAAATTGAAAACAGGAATAATGACGTTTGTTTCATGGTTTTACATTTAGATGACGGACTGGGTAGGTCCAATTCGTTCGATATTCGTCCTTAGAGAGAGACAATGTAAGCAAAAGGTTGCTTTTATGAGGCCCATGTGCTTCAGAAGCAACAATTTGGATGTAAGTCTCGTCTATATAGATGAAATACCCAATTCAATGAGATTTACCCTTACTTGTTGCCTGGCAATTTTGCTAGGTTTATGTTGCTATGCTCCTTTGCCCGCCCAGTTCTCTGAGGAGCATGTCTTGCTTGACAACCGCATGCACTTCGAGTCTGATCTGCAAATTGTCGCCGATTTCAATGGAGATGGAAAGGCAGATTACTTATTTAAGACCCCTTTTCTCATCGCCAATTATGTAGTACTCTCCGAGGGAGATGGCTTTTCTAATCCACTTCACTTCGACCCCAGCTATGATTGGGACAAGGCATCTGTCTCGGACTATCAGCAAGATGGAGATCTCGACATATTCTTTACTGCTACGAGCATAGTATATGTATTGGTCAATGATGGTACTGG
>JAHDDV010000276.1 GCA_020629205.1 Chitinophagales bacterium
CTTCACTTT
The DNA here is from genome assembly GCA_020629205.1 of Chitinophagales bacterium. Classification (GTDB taxonomy): domain Bacteria; phylum Bacteroidota; class Bacteroidia; order Chitinophagales; family UBA2359; genus JAHDDV01. The sequence continues at coordinate 10 of JAHDDV010000276.1, forward strand.
TTCAGACAAATAACGGCATAAATTTAGAACCAATCAACCCTGCGATCGCAGCGGCTATGGGCCCTGCTGCAGCCGTGGCGGAAGCTCGCCTGCAGCGGCTCGGAGCGCAGGCGGAGAGACGCTGCAGGTGATGCTGTAGCAGGCTGCGGCAGGGCCCATAATAGCGTAGAGCGGGACGGGTGCTGCCACGTGCGATCCTGCTGCGCTCCAAATGACAAAAAACAAGCATCAAAAGCCTTATCTTTGCGCTCTCGAAGGAAAATCGAAAAACAAAAAAGATAAAATGAGAGAAGTATTTATTGTCTCGATGGCAAGAACACCAATCGGTGCTTTTAATGGAAGCCTGGCTTCTGTGGATGTATTGGACCTCGGAACTACGGTTGTGAAAGCTGCAGTGGAAAGAGCAGGTATAGCGCCTAAACAAGTAGATGAAGTGATTCTTGGTAATGTGCTGACTGCCAACGTGGGACAAGCGCCGGCCAAGCAAGTGGCTTTGAAGGCTGGATTTGATGTGAATACGCCTTGTACGACCATCAATAAAGTATGTGCTTCGGGTATGAAGTCGATCATGATGGCTGCGCAAAGCATCCTTGCGGGTGACAATGAATGTGTAGTGGCCGGTGGAATGGAAAGCATGAGTCGAGCTCCTTTCTATCTTCCGAAAGGTCGTACCGGTATGCGCTATGGTAATGGGGAAATTTTGGATGCAATTGTGCGCGATGGACTGCAGGATCCGTATGAAGGCTATATGATGGGCAATGTGGCGGAGATATGTGCAGATAAGTACAAGTTTAGCCGCGAGGATCAGGATGCTTATGCAGTGGAATCCTACAAGCGAGCGGCCAATGCGATCAAGCGTGGCTACTATGATGAAGAGATTGTGCCGGTAACGATCCCTCAGCGTCGAGGTGAGCCTGTTGTGGTATCAGAGGATGATGAGCCGAAGCGATTCAATAAGAAGAAGGTTTCTACGGTGCGCTCTGCCTTTATGAAGAATGGAACGGTGACTGCTATCAATGCCAGTAAAATCAATGATGGTGCGGCAGCTGTAGTGCTAATGAGCGGTGAAATGGTCGAAAAGACCGGGGCTACTCCATTGGTAAAGGTTTTGAGCTATGCGGATGCTTCTCAAGCACCTGAGTGGTTTACAACAACACCAGCTAAGGCGATTCCAAAGGCGATCAAGAAAGCGGGGCTGAAAGCGGAAGATGTCAAGTACTATGAGATCAATGAGGCATTTTCTGTAGTAAGTATGGCCAACAATCATTTGTTGAAGCTGGATCCGAAGAAGGTCAATGTATTTGGCGGTGCTGTGTCTTTGGGTCACCCGATCGGTGCTTCTGGAGCCAGAATCCTGTGTACTTTGATTTCAGTGCTTCGCAAGAAGAAGGGAAAGATCGGATGTGCTGGTATTTGCAATGGCGGAGGCGGTGCTTCAGCTATGGTTTTGCAGCGCGTATAGAAAGAAATAAAGCATCGCTAAGGGCCCGGAATGAAAGTTTCGGGCCCTTTGTGTTTTCAGCAATTGTGTCCCATTCAGCTCATTTTGCCTACAGATTGTCCGCCACTTGAATCTGTAAGGGTATAGACAGCAAAGCAGTGGGCACTAGCTTGCTTTTTTAGGGCTTTGCTGCCATAAAGTCTAGATAATAGTTTAGTTTTGCAGTCTTAAATTGCTGACAATTAACATATCTAAGTAATGGGCAGAACGATCAAGCTCAAAAAAGGCTTCGACATTAAAATTGTAGGCTCTCCCAAGGAAGAAATCCTAACCAATTTCACTTCGACGACCTTCTCTGTCAAACCGACGGACTTCAAAGGTCTCTCTCCAATTCCCAAAGTAACGGTTGCCGTAGGCGATGAGGTCAAAGCTGGTGATACCATCTTTTTTGACAAGAAACGACCAGAGATCAAGCATGCATCTCCGGTAAGTGGGGAAATAGTAGATATCAAAAGAGGTGATCGTCGTGCCATCGCGGAAATCGTGATTCTGGCAGACGGCAAGCAAGTGTACAAAGATCTTGGATCGATCAATCCTTCTACAGCAAGTAGAGCGGATTTGGTCCAGTTTCTATTGGACAGTGGATGCTGGCCCTTCCTTAGACAGAGACCTTTCAATCTAATCGCTGAAGTAGGGGAAACCCCAAAGAACATTTTCGTAAGTGGTTTTGATACCAGTCCACTAGCGCCAAATCTTGCCTATGCCGTAAAGGAAAATGCAAATGATCTGGCTACTGGTTTTGAAGTCCTGAAGAAACTCAGTGGTGGAAAGGTACACTACAACACTGGCCCGGGCCAAAGTGCTCCTTCGCTAAGCGGTGTAGAAGTGAATAGCTTCTCCGGACCGCATCCTGCAGGAAACGTAGGCATCCAGATTCATCACCTTGATCCAATCAACAAGGGCGACATCGTATGGACAATCAATGTGCAGGATGTCGTGGCCCTTGGTAGAGCGGTGCAAGGCCGATTCGACACAGAGCGCCTGATTTCGGTGGGCGGTAGCGTAAAGCAAACCGGCTATGTGCGCACTTATATGGGGGCCAGTGTGGCAGACATCGCAAAGTCAAACCTCAGCGCTGATAATGTACGGATCATCTCTGGTAATCCACTGACAGGCACTGGCATCGGAAAAGAAGGCCATATTGGCTTCTTCGACAATGGCATCTCTGTTCTTGATGAAGGCAACCAATACGAACTATTTGGATGGTTGATTCCAAGTTATGCGAGACCAAGTCTTTCTCGCTCTTTCCCTGGATTCCTACGACCAAACAAGCAGTACAAGGTAAATACCAATACCAATGGTGAGCCTCGTGCTTTTGTAAACACAGGTCTGTATCAGCGAGTGCTTCCTATGGACCTCTACCCGATGCAGCTGCTCAAGTCTATCCTTTACAATGATTTCGATCAAATGGAAGGGCTTGGTATCTACGAGGTAGTGGAAGAAGACCTGGCTATCTGCGAATTTGTATGTCCATCCAAAACCCGAATGCAGGAAATTCTGGCTCAGGGTATGGATGCCGTCATTGAGCAGGGCTAAATCACAATTGTAAAAACGATCACGGATCTATATGCAGTTCTTAAGAAATCAACTAGACGCGATAGAAGAGAAAGTGAAAGATAATAAGTATCTGCACACCACTTTCGACGCTATTCACACTTTCCTCTACAAACCAAATCACGTTTCCAAAGCCTCTGGCGGTGTTCATATCCACGATGGTATGGACCTCAAGCGGACCATGTTTATGGTCGTTGTGGCTATGCAGTTGGCGCTCTTGTTTGGTATGTGGAACATTGGTCATCAGCACTATGCCGCTTATGGAGTAAATGCTGGATTGGGCGATGCCATGTTTACGAAATTCCTTTACGGGATGTTCCAGATGCTTCCACTGATTGTGGTAGCGAATCTGGTGGGACTTGGTATCGAATTCATCTTTGCCGCCAAGCGGGGGCATGCCGTAGAAGAGGGCTTCCTCGTGTCAGGGATGCTGATACCGCTAATTATGCCACCGGCTGTGCCGCTCTGGATGGTGGCACTGGCCACAGCCTTTGCCGTTATCATTGGTAAGGAGGCCTTTGGAGGTACCGGAATGAATCCGCTCAATATTGCCCTGCTTGCCAGGGTCTTTGTCTTCTTCGCTTATCCGACAGAGATATCGGGAGACATCGTATGGGTGGACTATGCACCAAATTTCATCAATAATATATTAGGACTCGGAGTACCCGCAGGGGCAGCTCTGGCAGATACCTTCTCGGGAGCCACACCTCTGGCCCTCGCCGCCAAGGGCGGCTGGTCTAATGTACTGACTCAGTACAGTGTTTCTGAAATGTTTTGGGGTACCATTCCCGGATCGATCGGTGAGACTTGCAAGCCTGCTATCATCCTGGGTGCATTGATGCTGATTGGAATGGGTATTGCAAGCTGGAGAATCATGTTATCGATGATCATTGGTGCGGCAGTCATGGGCTTCTTGCTAAACATTGGCGGAGAGTTTATCTCTGTGAGCATGTTGAAGCTGCCTGAAGCCAATCCATTCTTTGCTGTGCCTTGGTACTACCACTACATCATGGGTTCTTTCTTCTTTGCTATGGCTTTCATGGCTACAGACCCTGTGACAGCAGCCCAAACCAACACAGGCAAGTGGATCTACGGATTCATGATTGGAGTATGTGGAATCATTGTGCGGGTGATGAACCCTGCATATCCAGAAGGCTGGATGTTGGCCATCCTCTTCTGCAATGTATTTGCTCCATTGATCGACAACTATGTTATTCAATCTAATATCAAAAGGAGGTTAGCTCGTGGACATTAATTCAAACTCATACACCTTCCTGTATGCGACCATTATGACCCTCATCGTAGCGGTCTCTTTGGCAGCGGTTGCAACCGGCCTGAAACCGATGCAGCTACAGCAGGAAGAACTACAAATCAAGCAATCGATCCTTGCGAGCGTAATGCCCAAGCCCGATAAAGCCATTGTGCAAGATCTCTACAACAAGTCCATTAAAGAAGTAGTGATCAGCCCTGCTGGTAAAGTAATCGAAGGAGTGAATACCAAAGATATCGAGCTGCGCAAGGAGTACAAGAAGCCAGAGAGTGAGCAGCAATTGCCGCTGTATATCTATGAAAAGGACGGCAAGAAGAACTACATCATGCCTTTGTATGGTGCAGGTCTTTGGGATGCCATCTCAGGCTATGTAGCTCTGGATGACAATAAGAAAACAATTGCCGGAGCGGTATTTGATCACGTGGGAGAGACACCAGGTCTGGGTGCCGAAATCACCAAGCCCTGGTTTCAGGATCAGTTTAAAGGCAGAAGCCTCTACGACGGTTCTGGCAAGTTTGTCTCTGTAGATGTGCTCAAAGGTCGAGGTAATGATCTCTCCAAGAGCAACACGGTCGTAGACGGTATGTCTGGTGCGACCATCACAGGAGATGGTGTGGAAGACATGATCCGAAAGGGAGTAAAGAACTACCTCTCCTATCTGGGCAAATAATTAAGTAAACAGCTTTACCGTCCCTGTTCGCTTCAAGGCACAGGCTGATGGACTAAACAACAAATAGAATAAGATGAGTGAAGTAGCTGAAGCTCCCCAAAAAGTACGGGAGCCTTTACTATCCAAACAAAATCGGAAGCTCCTTAGCGATCCGATGGACGATAATAACCCAATTACCATTCAGGTACTGGGTATCTGTTCTGCACTGGCTGTAACAACACAGCTGAAGCCGGCATTTGTACTGTCGGTCTGCGTGGTCTTCGTTTGTGCCTTCGCCAACCTGACGATCTCCGTGCTGAGAAAAGGCATTCCACCTCGTATAAGAATGATCGTGCAGCTGGTCGTGATTGCCTCTTTGGTAATTCTGGTGGATCAGTTCCTTAGAGCCTTCGCCTACGAGATTTCAAGAGAGCTATCTGTATTCATCGGACTGATCATCACCAACTGTATTGTGATGGGTCGTCTGGAGGCCTTCGCCATGGCCAATAAGCCTTGGCCAGCCTTCCTTGACGGAATCGGTAACGGGCTTGGTTATGGTGCCATCCTCATTATTGTTGCAGCATTGAGAGAGCTGTTTGGAGCCGGAAATCTTCTAGGCTATCCAATCATCCCTCAATTCATGTACGATTGGGGATACATGAACAATGGGGTAATGGTAACACCGGCCGCGGCCATGTTTATCATTGGTCTGATCATTTGGTGGCAACGTTCTCGTAAGCCGGAACTAGTTGATATCTCCTAGGAGATTCGCACAAATTGAAAATTTCGTAAGATGGAATATATAAACATTTTTCTTCGATCTGCTTTTGTAGAGAACATGGTTCTAGCCTACTTTCTCGGCATGTGTTCCTACCTCGCAGTATCTAAAACCCTGAAGACAGCCGTCGGTCTTGGTCTAGCCGTAATCTTCGTACTAGCCATCACCGCACCAGTCAATTGGCTTTTCCGCAAGTACTTGCTGGAAGAAGGTGCTTTGACTTGGCTGCACCCTTCAATGGCGAATGTAGACCTTACCTTCCTTACCTTCATCGCCTTCATCGCGGTGATTGCATCGATGGTACAATTGGTGGAGATGATCATCGAACGCTTCTCCCCCACACTCTATAACTCGCTGGGGATCTTCCTGCCCCTGATCACCGTAAACTGCTCCATCCTTGGTGGATCGCTCTTTATGGTACAGCGGGAATACGATCTCCCGGAAGCGATTGTATTTGGTATCGGATCGGGCTTCGGCTTCTTCCTCGCCATTATCGCTTTGGCTTCCATTCGGGAAAAGCTTCGCTATTCTCATGTGCCGCCAGCATTACGAGGACTCGGTATCGCCTTTATCGTGACTGGCCTTATGGGAATTGCCTTCATGAGTTTTATGGGTATCGCTCTGTAGAGCCATCCAAATTTTGAACATTTAAAAGCTGAGTAATGGTTTTTACTATATTAGGTAGCGTGTTGGCCTTTCTGTTTTTGATGCTGCTACTTACCAGCATCCTGCTACTTGCCAAAGCTAAACTGATGCCTTCTGGCGATGTTACGATAGTCATCAATGGAGATGAAAATGATCCGATGACAACGAGCCCGGGAGCAACACTGCTCACAGCTCTATCCGAACGCAATATCTTTCTTCCATCGGCCTGCGGTGGCGGTGGCACTTGTGCTATGTGTCTGTGTCAGGTGACCGAAGGCGGTGGCGATACACTGCCGACGGAGATGAACCACCTGACCAGAAAAGAAGCCAAAGAAAACTGGCGACTGGCCTGTCAGGTAAAGGTGCGTAGCGATATGAAAATCCATGTACCGGAAGAGATCTTCGGTATCAAGAAGTGGGATTGCACGGTTAAGTCAAACGACAATGTAGCCACCTTCATTAAGGAGTTTGTGGTATCCCTTCCCCCAGGCGAAGAGCTGGATTTCGAATCTGGTGGATATATCCAGATTGATGTTCCACCTATCACAGTCCACTACAAGGATTTTGACATCCAGGATGAGTACAAGAGTGACTGGGACAAATTTGACATGTGGGGTTTCACTATGGTTAACGATGAGCCGATCTTTAGAGCTTATTCGATGGCCAATCACCCTGCAGAAGGAGATATCGTGATGCTAAACATCCGTATCGCCTCTCCCCCATTCGACCGTGTCAAGGGTGGATATATGGATGTGAATCCGGGTATCTGTTCTTCTTACGTCTTCTCCAGGAAGCCAGGAGACAAGGTGACGATATCAGGTCCTTATGGTGAGTTCTTCATCAAGCCGACCAAGAAAGAGATGGTCTATATTGGTGGTGGTGCCGGTATGGCTCCATTGCGTTCTCATATCTTCCACCTCTTCCACACTTTGAAGACTACCGACCGTAAGGTGAGCTTCTGGTATGGTGGTCGTACGAAGCGAGAGCTTTTCTATATCGACGAGTTCAGAGCCATCGAGCGAGAATTCCCTAACTTCCGATTCTATGTCGCGCTGGACAATCCATTACCAGAAGACAACTGGAAGGTCAAAAAAGACATCGATGATGAAGGCGATGGTTTCAAGGGCTATATCATGTCTGTATGCCATGACGAGTACTTGAAGAATCACGAGGAGCCGGAAGAGATTGAATACTATTTCTGTGGTCCTCC
>JAHDDV010000277.1 GCA_020629205.1 Chitinophagales bacterium
AATGTTGTAAATAAAAAGTATGAAGAGTGTGCATTTAATACTGTCGTTTTTGGTGCTTATCCATTGTTCGCTAAGCGCTCAAATTTTAACGGAAAGCCGGTTGCCAATAATCATCATCGACACCGATTCTAATGAAATTCCAGATGAGCCTAAAATTCCAGCCATTATGGGTATCATCGATAATGCTGCGGGACAAATGAATAGCATTGACGACATTTTCAATCATTATGATGGACACATCGGTATTGAAACACGTGGCAATTCAACTCAGCTCTACGAGAAAAAAACATATACAATTGAGCTTTGGGATGAAGCGGAGAATGAAATTTCAGAGCCCTTATTGGGCATGGGTAAAGAAGAGGATTGGATATTGCACGCCATGGTCCTCGATAAAACTCAATTGCGAGTACCCTTAAGTTTTGATCTCTTCAGAAAAATGGGTCACTATGCAGCTAACTATAGATTTGTTGAACTGATTGTAGACGGAGGATATCAAGGTATTTATATCTTGACAGAAAAACTTAAAAGGGATGATGATCGTGTAGATATTGCAAAACTGGATGACAATGACATTGCAGGAGACTCTTTGACAGGTGGATATATATTGCGCATCGATTGGACTTGGGATGTTGAGCAGCAAGACCTTTTCGAATCTAATTATGAATCTCAAGCTGGAATTCCTATGAAGTTTCAGTGGTACTATCCAAAGCCTGATATGATTCAACCGGAACAAAAGGAATACATCAGCAATTATATGCATGACTTTGAAGACGCTGTTTTTGGCTCTGACTTTATGAACGAAGATGGGTTTCGTTATACAGACTATGTAGACCTAAATTCTTTTGTTGATTTTCTGCTGATAAATGAGTTTACCAAAAACTCCGACGGATATAAGTTGAGCACTTATATGCACAAGGACAAAGATAGCAAGGGAGGAAAACTAAAGGCAGGGCCAATTTGGGATTTTGATCAGTCTTATGGTTTGTCAACGGTTTGTTCTAGTCACATTCCTTCAGGCTGGACTTATTTGCAAAATCAAGCAGCTTGTGAGGATACAGGTACCATGCCCTTATGGTGGCAGGAAATGATGTCAGATCCTATTTTTGTTAATCGACTCAATTGTAGGTGGAAAGATCTTAGAACTCGCTTTTTACAACAAGATTCGCTATTTCTCTGGATGGATACACAGACTGCTTATTTGGAAGAGTCATTGAATAGGAACTTTGAGAGATGGGATTTTATAGGAAATAATATTTGGTTTGAACCTTTTCCAATTCCAGAAAGCTATGAAGAAGAAATTAGCTATATGAAGACGTGGATTCAAGATCGCATTGAGTGGATGGATGCTAACATGTTAGGCAATTGTGAAGAAGATATTACCACAGCAAATGCAGTTTTGAGCAATAGCCATTTTTCTTTTGCTCCCAACCCGGCGATCGAAAACATCTTACTGTACAACTTAAGAGGGGAACGATTAACAATTCATGATGCGAAAGGAAGGAAGCACATTTCAATTTCAATAACTGAATCAGAAAGGTATTTAGATATAAGTACGCTATCCAGCGGGATGTATTTTATTACTATGGAATTGGAGGGAAACAAAATGACTCAGAAGCTAATTGTTTTCTAAGACCACCGAATGCAATGCTTTGAAAGAAATCTGTACTGCCATTCAAGGTACAGAAAACGACATAAGGGTGGAGCCGGCAGTGCAAGGAATTCTCTTCCGTCAATCTTTTTGCAGAAATATCGGATAGGCCCTTTATCTTGCCCACTACATTCAAAATTCAGCAATGACTAGCCGATTCTAAGAGCAAGCTGGCGAAGTTTTGTACATTGCAAACTTAGAGAACAAAGCAAATCCATAGCATGCGCAAACTAGCCTATCTAATCATTGTCCCATTCCTATTATTTATCGCTTGCGAAGATGACGAACCCAGTACATCAGACAATGGTATACCTGTAGTCAAAGCGGATTCTACATATCCTGTTCTTATGCAGGAGGATATCAGCTATGCTGAAGGCCTTAAACGGGAGGCTATGAGTCCTGGCACTGAAGCGGTACCGCTGCTACTTGATGTCTACTACCCTGATAACACTTCTTTGAATCGACCCCTATGCATGTTCATTCATGGAGGAGGTTTTCAAGGTGGTACCAAGGCAAAGCCGGAAATCGTTGAGATGGCAAATTACTATACTTCAAGAGGATTTGTTTTTGCTTCTATAGATTACAGGACCACGGAGGAATTAGGAGTGATACAGGGAATGACACCAGAAGCCGTCGTCAATTTATATAAGGGAATTGCTCCCCAGGAATGGATTGATTTCTCTATCCAAAATGCAGAAGCTCCCGATGAAGTACTGACGAGCATGGCAATGTATGCAGCACAAAGGGATGCTAAAGCAGCACTTCGTTGGATTGTTGCTAATGCTGAGGACTACAAAATAAACACCGACTATATCACCGTAGGAGGCGCTTCAGCCGGATCCATTTCGGCCATTACTTTGGGTATTTCAGATCAGGAGGACTTTAGAGACGAAGTTTTAACAAGCGACGATCCAACACTGTCCACGACAAACCTGGAGCAGACCTATGAAGTGAAAAGTATGATTTATTTCTGGGGCTCCAAAGTGAAGTTGGAATTGCATGAAGCGATTTATGGAGTGGATAAGTTTGACAGCAATGACCCTGAATTATTCATGGCACATGGCACCGAAGATTCTACAACGCTGTATTCGGAAGCAACTGAGTTAGTAAGTATCTACGACTCAATAGGTGTGTACCAGCAACTTTTTCCCTTGGAAGGTGCTGGCCATGGAGCCTGGAATGCAACAGTGGAGGGCAAGAGTCTGTTTGATTTGTCCTTTGACTTTCTAGTGGAAAGACAAAATTTGAATATTGAGTAGATAGCCTGTTTAGGCAGCCATCTAGCATGGATTGACAATTCCGGGATTCGCATTTGCATGATGAAAGTACTCAGAACAATGCGACAGGTCTTGATGGGAAAAGGCAAAGTCAAAAACTATCTCTTATATGCAGTAGGAGAAATTGTACTTGTCTGATAGGTATACTGCTCGCCGTTCAGGCCAACAACAGTATGCAAAATAGGAAGATGAAAATGGAATCATCCTATCGCCAAAGCAAGGATGGAAGATATTACCTGAAGTCCAAACATGGTGTGCCAGCACAAAAAATCCGTCCAAAGTAAAACGGATACAAAGGACGGGTCTACTTGATCACAGATGCGAGCAATAGCTCCGCCACACATCAAATGGCCATGTACTGCAAAATGATCGACAATGTCACCCTCGTGGGTCAAGAGACCGGAGGGAATATGCTAGGGACCAACGGGGGCTATATGTTCTTTCTGAGATTGCCTAATTCCAAGCTAGAAGTGGATATTCCTGTGCTTGGGCAGTATAGCATTCATGATACGGAACCGAGAAATGGCGGGGTCATGCCCGATATAGTTGTCGAAAGGCAGCCTGAACAACTGATAAAGGATATGGAGATACAAGCCATCATGGACCATATCAGTTTAGGCAAGTAACTTGATTTACTTGCTGCTTGTTTGGGCCTAGCCTTGCCCGAAATGAACGTGATTTAAATGCGAAGTGATACGCGGAGTATTATGGTTTGTGAAGTAGATTGTCACAGAAATGTAAACTTTACGCCACTATCCAATCCCCTCCCTAAAGATTTGACTCATTCCCAACAAATACAATAGTTTTGTCAGCGCTTTCATGGTAGCCAAAGCTGGCTTACATGCAGAGCCCAAATGAGCGCATTTTGGACGATTTCATTCAGCCCGATACCGGCTCCTCTCACAAACAAGTTTTTTTGTCGACAAGGTGAAAAATAGTCAGGAAATAGCTCGATCTTAGGCAGCATGCTAATTAAATGTCCAAAAGCAACTTATGCGATTCAGAATCATCCTCTTTCTAGTCACTCTCTTCATTGTCCAGTCTTCAACAGCAAAGGCTCAAGTGACAGAAGATCAATTCTTAAACAACACTCGACAACTCATATTCGAAGGTAAGCGTTCAGGCGAAGGCTACTTTTCGAAAGATGGGAGATATTTGATTTTCCAAAGTGAACGCGAAGAAGAGAACCCATTTTTTCAGATATACATTCTCGACTTTGAAACCGGAGACATATGGTTGGCCTCTCCCGGTCATGGAAAGACCACTTGCGCATACTTTAATTGGGCTCAAGAAGATCAAGTTATGTATTCTTCTACGCATCTCGATCCAAAGGCAAAAGAGAAACAGCAAATGGAGCTGGACTTTAGAGCCTCTGGAAAAGAACGTCGATACAGTTGGGATTTTTCTGATCAGATGGACATCTTCTCCAGCAATCGGGACGGCTCAGGGATTGTACAAATCACAGATACAAAAGGCTATGATGCCGAAGGTTCTTATTCGCCTGATGGCACAAAAATCGCCTTCTGCAGTACCCGATCTGCCTACGAGCAAACGCTAAATAAAGACGATCAGTTTAGACTGGAAAACGATCCTTCTTTCTTTGGTGAAATCTACATAATGGATGCCGATGGCTCCAATCTAAAGAGACTGACAGAATCAAGAGGTTATGATGGAGGACCATTTTTCTCTCCTGATGGTACGCGGATCGTCTGGAGAAAATTTGATGATAGCGGACACATCGCCGACATCTTTACGATGAAATTGGACGGCTCAGATGTGACAAAAGTGACCGATTTTACAAGCATGAGTTGGGCGCCCTATTATCACCCTAGTCAGGAATATATCATATTCGCTTCCAATAAATTGGGCTATTCAAATTTCGAAATTTACATCGTTGACGCCGCCGGAACAAAAGAGCCGGTGCGTGTCACCTATACCGATGGCTTTGATGGCCTGCCCGTCTTTTCACCAAATGGCAAGAAACTAGCTTTTACTAGTAATCGTACTAGCGAAAATGTATCACAGCTTTTCTATGCAGACTGGGACCATGATGCTGCACTGAAAGCCTTGAAGGATGCGCCCTTAAAGTCGACTGCTAGTGATGATGGGGCGCAGCAAAAATATAGCGCAGAAATAAAGCAAGAGGAGCTGAAGAGCAAAGTAAGTTACCTGGCTTCAGATGAGCTGGAAGGAAGAATGACCGGAAGCGAAGGCTGTCAAAAAGCGGCAGATTTTATCGCCAAGACCTTTGAGGATTGGGGCTTGGAGAGCTTCCAAAATGATGACTTCTTCCATAGTTTTGAGTATACCTCAGGCATTAGTTTGGATGAAAAAGCCAATTCCTGCAATCTGATTTCCAAGGGAAAAGCTAAGGCCCTTAGCTTGTCTCAGGATTATCAACCCTTGCCATTCAGTGATAATGGCGAATTGACCGAATCTGATTTGGTCTTTGCGGGCTACGGAATCAAGGTGCCCGAAGGCAAACAATTGGACTACAATTCCTTCATGAATCTGGAGGTCAAAGACAAGACTGTTATGGTTTTGTCTGGCATTCCCGAGGGTCTTGAAAAAGGGGAAGCAGCCAAGCTGGAACGCTATGGCACACAACGATACAAGACCCTGATCGCTCGAGAACTCGGAGCCAAAGGAATCCTGTTTATTGAACCAGAATTGAAGGACTTTGATCAACAGCCTACCAGTGGAAGTTCAGGCATCATCGCTTTGGAAATTTCGGAAAATGCTGCGGACAAATTTCTGGCAAGCAAGGAGGTTTCGGTAAAGGAGCTCAAGACCCGACTAAAGGAAAACAATCCGCATCTGGAAGTAACTTTTGACATTCCAGAAATAAGCCTTAGCTCCGAGGTGAAATTAGATAAGAAAAAAGAAACAGATAATAACGTAGTAGCCATGATTGGCGCGGGGACTCCTAGTGATGAGTATATCATCATCGGCGGCCACTATGATCACCTGGGTTACGGAAAAGTCGGTTCCAGAGCCATTGCCGGAGAGGAGCATCAAATACACAATGGTGCAGATGACAATGCCTCCGGTACAGCCCTGGTGATGGAGTTGGCGGAGTACTATGCACAAGTCAAAAGAGACGATCCCAAAAAGATCACTAAGAATTTAGTCTTTGCACTATGGAGTGGAGAAGAGATGGGGCTCTTGGGTTCAAGTTATTTTACAGAAAACCTGAATCAGGATAGTGAAAAGTACATTGCCTATCTGAATTTCGACATGGTAGGAATGCTTAAGGATAACAAACTCAATGTGCAGGGTCTGGGCTCTTCCAAAGAATGGCGTAAGCTCGTAGAAAAGAAGAATGTGGTAGCCGGCTTCAATCTATCCATGAGTGATGATCCTTATTTACCAACCGATGCTACCTCTTTCTACCACATCGGTGTGCCAATTATCAGTTTCTTTACCGGCGTACACGACGATTATCACAGACCTACAGACGATGTGGATTTGCTCAACTATGAAGGCTTGCTAAAAGTGACAAAGTTTGCCAAATTGATGACTCAGGAATTGCTAAAGCCCGATACCAAAATCACCTACCAAAAGGTCGAAATGAGCGCCAATAAGAAGGCTTCCATGCGTGGCTTCAAGGTATTTCTCGGCACCATTCCCGACTATGGCAGCGATGTAGAAGGAGTGAAGTTGAGCGGTGTTCGTTCCAATGGTCCTGCCGATAAAGCCGGAGTCCAAGCAGACGATATCATCGTTTTCCTTGCGGGAAAAGAGATCAAAAATATTTACGACTACACCTACATTCTGGGAGATTTGGTAGCTAATGAAAAGACAAAGATGATTGTCTTAAGAAATGGCGAAAGGGTAGAATTGGAGATCACACCCGAAGCGAAGTAGCTGAGTGCCTACCAGGACAAGAAGTCCCGAAATTACCCTACCTTTGCCTCTCATTTCTCAAGACATAGGAAGAAGAATGTTCAAGATAAATATTTACGTACGCTTTGCCATCATGGCCATTTGCGCCCTACTCACCGTTTACTTCGCAATGGACGGGAGCTGGGTATCCGCCATCATCACATTTGTGATATTCAGTTTCTTTGTAGCCGGCTATATCCTACTGGGAACGGTCGCTGGTGCTGCACAGTATATTCAGGCAGGTGATTTTGAGAAGGCAGAAAACTACTTAAAACTGACCCTAAAACCCGAATGGCTATACAGCGCCAATCGAGGTTTCTATTACATGCTTCAAGGAACCCTCGCTTCACAAAAGCGAGACACTGCCGCCACAAAAGCAGCCTTCAACAAAGCCCTCGAAGTCGGTCTTCCCTCCGACAATGAGACGGCCATGGCATACCTGCAATTGGCAAATATTGCAGCGACAAAGAATAACTGGCAACATGCCCAGGCACAAGTCCGAAAGCTGAAAGGCCTCAAAATTACTGAGCCTCAGCTGAAAGAACAGGTTCGTCAGTTTGAAAAAGCAATCCAGCAGCGAGGACAGATGAAGCACATGCAACATAGATCCAGACGTAAGAGGTAGTCGCGCATTTGTATATGAACGGCTTTGCTTCCGAGGTTTTGTGGGCGTGCCCCTACGCCATCTGCCCAGCCTCTCAGCCCGCCCTAGGGTC
>JAHDDV010000278.1 GCA_020629205.1 Chitinophagales bacterium
GACAGGATATTGAGCATGTCCGCACCAAAAAGGGCCGTGATCGTGTAGCCCAAAGCGACATAGATCACGATGATCGACAAAGCATAAATAATGGCATTCATCACACCCTTGGCTTTGTCTTTACTGCTTTTGGTAAAGAAGCTCACCGTCAAGGGGATCATCGGGAATACACAAGGCGTAAACAATGCCGCTAGTCCACCACCCAGACCCAATAGGAATAATATCCACAGAGATTTTTTCTCTTCTTGTTTGCCTGATCGTCCACAGTGGGCAATCAAATTGGATAGTGCAGCACCTTTCGCTCCAGCTTCGGCACCAGCAGTGCTACTTTCTGCTGTTGGCTTCATATTGAAATTGAAAGGCACTTCATCAGGCGGAAGGCAACGTTCATCATTGCAAGTCATAAATCGCAGGTATCCCTGCATTCCGCCCTTAGGGTCGTCGAGCTTGAATTTTCTTCGGAAGGTGATTTCCTTCGCGTATTTCTTTACCTGCATGTCAAAGACAGGGTCCATAATGTCTTTTATGTCCCCTTCTTCCTTCACTTTATTGTCAATCCAGGTTAGGCCCTTGACTTCTTCAAATTCGAAGCTGGTCGGCACTGGTCCATCACCACTATTGTCCTGAGAATAGACATACCAACCTTCATCTATAGTACAATTAGCTACCAGCTCATAGACATCATCCCCTACCTTCGGAAACTCCACTTTCCAATCCACCGGGTCAAACAACTGGCCTGAGCTGCTGCTTCGTTTTACTTTTTTCTTTTTCTTCTTCTTTTTTTTCTTGTCACCCGCCGCTTCTTCCGTTTCTGAATCCGACGCTTTTGGCTCCTCTTTCTGCTGGCTCAAATCAAGGCTCGTTTCCGGATCCTTTTCTTTGATTAGCTTCTCTACATTGGCCTGAGTGGGCTTCTTCTTGAATTTTCCAGCCAGCAAGTCATTGCTCTTTTCCAGTGACTGCGTCTTGACATCTTCTTTGCTTACCAAAGGTTTGCTGGCTACAGCCCCTAGATTACCTCCGGTATCACCTGTCTTAGAAGGGCCGGTTTTTTCCTCTTTTGCCGGAGCAGCTGCCGCTTTGAGATCGAAACTAAAGTCGACATCTTCGGGAGGCAGACAGCGCTCATCGTTGCAGGTCATGTAAGTGAGGTAACCTTCGGCTTTTGTTGGTAGCTTGTCCGCTTTTACAGTGGCGACAAAGTCTACTCTTTTAGCATACTTGCTGATCATCATCTCAAAGATGGGATCATGACCCTTCTTGATTTGACCGACCTCACGAACCTTTCCAATCAGCTGGATATCCTCACTTTCGAATGTGAAACTGGTGGGAACAGGACCTTCATCACTGTTGTCCTGAGAATAGATATACCAGCCTTCATCCACCTTGGCTCTGAAAGTGAGTTCGTACTTATCATCACCTACAGATTCGGAGCTGAAACTCCAACTGACAGGGTCAAAAACCTGTGCGAAGACTGTGCTGCTAAGCAGCAAAAAACAAATAAAATTGATTATACGCTTGAAGCTAATCATCCTCTACGAATTTATGCTTGCTATTCACAAAATAGAGCCGTAAGTATACTCACTTTAGCTCTCTTGATCAGTCGGCTGCCTAGCTAAACAATGGGAAAGTAGTACCGGTTTACCTTCAATCAGGCAAGCCTTAGCCCTTTCAGCCATACTTATGAGCCAACAACACAAAGTTACGATCAATTAAGCCCTTGCGCAAAGCAATCAGGCACAAGTCCGGTTAATCTTCGTTAATCCTGGTTAAGCAAAGAAAAAATTGCTTAATGCCGAAAAACTAAAAGACCTCTGCCAGATGAAAAAAGAACATGATCAAGAGGAAGCAAGCATTGATGATTTCAGGAATCTTGAAGTCTTCAATCTGTATCATGCCATAGGCAAACAAAATGGCCAGAGGGACAAGAGTGATGTTTAGTGGCATAATATTGATGTAGGGAGGAAATGCAAAGGCCAGAACACTGCAATACAAGAATGTCGTACTCAGCACCATCAATTGACGCACTTTGATGGCTTGCCTCATGAAGCTTTCCTGTACCTGGTAAAGGCCCAGGGCTACAGCAACAATAAGCAGCAGAATTTTTAACCAGGAATAACCTCCCTTGAAGAGTTGATAGGCTGTGTTTGAAGGCACAAAATGGGCTGCCATCTGGGGCAAATTATCTGTTAAGTAGTAGTAACTCAAGGAAAAGAAATAGGGCAATAGCAGTCCAATAGCAGCAGTAATCCACTCTTGCAGCACAAACTGGCGTGTCCGGGCATACAAGACAAATACCAATGGACTAAGTAACAGTATCGGAAGATACAACAGACTGGCAACCGAAAGATAGAATCCCAGATCAAAGACGGGAACATAGCTCTTGGAGTTGAGGCTGCGATAGCCCACATTAAACATGATCAAGACGAGGAATACCGATAAGAAAGCTGGAGTCAGCATCAAGGAACTGTTGAACAAGGAGCATAGCAGCAAGTAGCAATAGCCAGGTAAATGGCTATTGTGAATGAGCCATTTCTGCATGTCAAACAGGCTATTGATAAGAAAGCACTGTAAGCTGAGCAACAAGACAAACAAAGTAGCCGGCAGATAGGGATAGCCAAATACAAACTCCATCGGTGCCCTTAGCAAGATGCCTAATGGTGAATCCGAAGTCCAGCTCAATTCCAGTGGAGTAAAGAACAGGTTAAGGTTGAATAGTATGGCTAGAAAGAAGAGAAGCAGCCCACTGGCTGAAGAGGCTATTTTGAGAAATCTAATCATGCGTGCTGCGCTTGCACAAATATAGCTTAATACTCTTAAATACTGGCCTTAACTCCCTGTTGCTCAATTCCCTTTTCTGCAATCTGATTTATTCAGCTATTTTTGCGGCTCAATAAATCTGTAGCAATATGTCGGTTTTGAAAGATTTTCTAGGCGGATTGGGAAGAGGTGGTACTTCGTATATGAGCAAAAGTCGTTTGCCGAAGACAGATGGGGTACTGCAGTGCAAAGGCCTGGCTGGAACAGTAAAAATCAATCGAGATCAGTGGGGGATTCCCCATATCACAGCTGATAATTTGAATGATTTGCTCTTTGCGCAGGGCTTTGTGCATGCTCAGGATCGTTTCTTTCAAATGGAAGTCGGTCGTCGGGCGGCATCCGGCCGATTGGCCGAAATGGTGGGCAAAGAGGCCCTGTCTACAGATCGCATTGCCCGCACCATTGGCTTTTATCGATTGGGCGCAGAGGATCTTGAACAGTATTTGAGAGATATGAAGCCAATGCTTCAGTCTTATGTGGATGGAATCAACCACTACATCAATTCAAAGGAATTCAAATTGCCATTGGAGCTTTCGATGCTGCAGCACAAGCCTGAGCAATGGACCCTTACGGATACCCTGGCTATTGCCCGCCTGATGTCCTGGCAATTGTCCCATGGCTGGGAAGGCGAATTGGTCCGAGCCCAGATCCGGGAGACGGTAGGCGATGAGGCTGCCGATGAGATCGAAGTTTTCTATCGCAGCACCAATCCCAGTACAATCAAAAAAGGCATAGAGGTCAATGCACTACCCAATCCCTCTGATGATCCCGTTTTAAAACGAGGACAAGGCAGCAATGCCTGGGCGATTTCAGGAAGACTCACCGCTTCAGGCACACCGCTTCTGGCCAATGATCCACATTTGCTACTTAATGTACCTGCCATTTGGTACGAAAATCATCTCAAATCACCGGAAATGCACGTTACCGGCACCACAGTGCCCGGCTTGCCAATGGTGCTCGTAGGGCATAATGACCATATCGCCTGGGGCACCACGCTCTCTTATTGCGATTGCGAAGACCTCTTCGTAGAGCGCTTTAACGAGGAAGGCACAGAATATGAATACAAAGGGGAGTGGCTGACTCCAATGATTATCGATGAACACATAAAAGTGCGTGGCGGAAAGGATCATGTAGAACCCGTAGTCCACACAGTACACGGTGTGGTCGTTTCAGATGTGATCGGAGAGAGGGACAAACGAGTAGCCTTACAGTCAACCGCACTCAAGCCAGGCCCAATGATGATAGGTTGGTATGAGCTCACAATTGCCTCCAATTGGGAGGAGTTTGCCGCCGCCGCAGGCAAGATCAATTGCCCTTCCCTAAATCTGGTTTACAGCGATGTGCATGGTAACATAGGCTACTATGTCACTGGCGAAGTACCGATAAGAAAAAAAGGCGATGGCCGAAATCCAGCCGAAGGATGGTCGGGGGAATACGATTGGATCGGCTCGATTCCACATGAAGAGATGCCACATGTACTCAATCCCGAATGCGGCTATGTCGTTTCCTGCAACCACAAAGTCGAAGATGAATCCTATCCGCATTTTCTCGGCAATTGCTACCTGAATGGATTTCGGGCAAGACGTTTGGAAGAGATGATCTTAGATCGGGGAATCATTGATGTGGAGGACTGCATCGATATGCAAAATGACTTCGTCAGCATACCGGGCCGAGAGTTCGTTCAGCACTATATAGACATCAAGTCCAACAATGCTTCGGTACAAGCGGCCATAGACAAAATGCTGCAATGGGATGGCCTCCTGGATGCCAGCACAGTAGGCGGTACGATTTACAAAGTTGCTTCCTGGTTTACCGAGTACAATTTGTTTAGCATGGGTATGGGAGAGAAGCTGACTTACGCCTTTCGAGGCAAAGGCTTTCACGATCAGCTCTCCCTCACCAATGAGTTTTATACCAGCAACATTGTCATCTTACTGGAACTGCTAAACAATCCGGACAATTGGTGGATCAAAAACGTAGGCAGCAAAAAGAATCTGCTCACTGTGAGCATGGAGCAAGCCGTAGATTTCCTACAACACAAGCTCGGAGATGATATGGAAAAATGGTCCTGGGGCCATGCAAGACCCGTCAGATTTCTACATACATTAGGCGCAAAGAAGCCTTTGGACAAGGTATTCAATGTAGGAGATTTTGCACAAGGCGGGGATGCGGATACACCAAATCAAATATCCTCTCTCAAACTAGAAGAGCCATTAGGCGGCAAGACGGTAGGACCATCCTATCGATACATCATCGACATGGGAGACATCAATGGATGCCGCGCCGTTATGCCTCCGGGCCAGTCAGGTCACGTCGCTAGTCCCCACTACAACGATCAAGTGTACATGTGGCTACACGGACACTATCGTCCCCAACTGTTTTCAGAACAACAAGTAGAAAGAGGCACAATAAACAAGCTCGAATTGATCCCGGATTTTGATGTTTAGGGATAGAGAATCAGACAGTTATTGATTCCCAATCCCTTAGTGGCGGTGCTATATGGGCTGATGTCCTGATAGTTTTTTGGGGAGCGCAGCCGGATAGAGCCGTAGCAGCGACCTACCCGTGCTACACTCTCACTCGGCACCCGGCTAGCTGTTCCTTGCACAGCCTCTGGCGTCTCTCCTATCGTCGAGCCACCACAGGCTGGCAGTCACGACGCTATCCAGGCACCTCATACCGCTTCGCCCGGGGCTCCTTTTCACCCTCTTTCGAGCGCGGAAGTGATGGATTTGAGCAGATTTTACGGATTACCTGGACCACAATTATCCCTGTATATAATGCTCTCGATTTAGATCGTTCGCAAAGTTTAGACAGGGCTGAGGGTAAAGGGATCTGTGGCAACTTTGTGGCCGAAATTTTTCAACAGGGCCACCATATCATTTGCCGCTTCGATACCATATTTCTCAGCGAACTGCTTCACTTTCGATTGATTTGCGGTAGGGAGTCGATTTGTGAAGTAATCCCAAAGCTCTGAGGATTGATAGACCTTAGATTTGTCAGGAAAGCTGATAAGGGGTCGAATTTTTTCTTGTAACTGAAAGACACGGGAATACTCAAAATTCCAAACATTCCCCGGCGCTGTCAAGGTTCCCACATGTAAAGCGTTGTACATCAAGACAAATCGTTGCACATCTTTGCTTTTTGTACTCGTGTCGTCTTGCTGTTTTTGCTCCCCTAAGGAGTGAGCGAGTTTATTAAGTTTGTCTTTCATAAGTATTTTCAACGGCTCTCCAAAACAATCGGTGTCTCATTTGGAGCGTCTCTACGATTAGAAATCGCCTTTCTTCGGAGAAGAGTTCCCTATAGTCACTTTGTACTAAGTTAACGCATTTCTTCAGATTCTGATCGCAGAAGTGCTCAGCGATCCAGGATTTTTCAACAAACGGACTTGTGGTAACCAGTTTTTGCAGAAGTTCCAGATGATTTAGCTTTCCCACACCATCCCAGCCAACTCTTGGTTCAGATCGATCACAATAGGCTCTAATTTGATGATCTCGGGTATTACTTTTTCTGCCTACGATTCCCTTAACACGTTGATCCGGAAAATTCCACCATAAACCACGAGCCGTGTCATAAGTTGGGCTAAATCTGGGAGGAGTAGTACTCTCGATGCTTGAGATTACCGCGAAATTTTGAAAGTGTCTATCCGTATTCCCCACATAGGCGTCAAACACCAGTAGTTTGCAGAAGTCCCGAACCAACTGTGGGCCAACTTTTGGGTACATTCTAAGCAGAACTTCTTCCGTAAACTGCACGGTAAATTTTTCTTGAGGTACCTTAGTATTCAACACAGCATTCTCACTGACATTGAGATATCCAGCATAAATCTCTGAGCAATGATTCAACTGCTCCATTCTCTGCAAGAAGATTTTGCTAAAAAATCGAATCTGGTTTCCAGACCCGATTCTGGCTAGTATGGAGTGTGCCATATTCATGCCAAGTAGGGACCCGATTTGATTCAATAAATGCTCCGTAATACTCTCGTTTGGATACCATTTCAGGGAACTTTTTACAATGTACTTTGGCCATGTTCTGGTTTGGGTCATTTTGAGTCGCTTTTGACCTTCTGAATACGGCGAGTCATAAAGAAGAATGAAAATTTTGGGCTGGTCCCCGTGGACATCCACATCCGGTAGCACCTTATAGTGTTTTCTTTTGATTGTTGGGACTGAACCAAATCTAGGAATAAACCCACTTCGGTTTTTAGGTGTGATATACTCGACAGACATAAGCTCGAAAATTAACTAAAAACTTTCCATTCTCGCAGTTCTATCTTTCTTGTTGACAGCACCGAATTCATGGCTTGGTGTTATTCTATGAGGAGATATCTTTTCTTAGAGAAAAAAAATCCGGAATCAAGACAAGGTGAATCGAGGAATCCAACTGCTCCTAAACGTAGTCTATGGCAATCGTGGATGCAGCGCATCAAACCATGTCAATTGCCTTACTCCCCCCCCCAAAAAAAAACACCCAAGAACCGGCAATGGCCAGTCCTTGGGCATCATTCTGTGAATAGAAACAAGGATACGCAATGTGCTGCTGTAGCGCGCTCGACGGACGGTGAAAAGGAGCCGCGGGCGCAGCGGAACGAAGTGCTCAGATAGCGTGGTGACTGCCGGAGCCGGGCTGGCTCGAAGCCTTAGCGTAGAGACAGACTGGCCCGAGCAGGAACAGCTAGCTGAGTGCTGAGTATTA
>JAHDDV010000279.1 GCA_020629205.1 Chitinophagales bacterium
TCCATCCTGTCACCTGGCTATCCGCTCTCACTCACCTTGTCCGCAGTGGTTCGGCCAATGTGCTCTGTGGTCTCTTCGTGCCTCAGAGCCCCCATAGCCCAGGCCTCACACACAGCGGCCGGCGGCTCATACCGCTTCTATCCATGCCGCGGTCGTGTCCTCTTTCCAAAACAGAGGATTGTCTGCGGCAGGCAAGGACTGTACATCAAAGATTGGAGATTGGTGGGGGTGAATTTCTGCACTTTTCCACGATTCAACAGCTTCTTTTGCATGGCTCTATGAAGACCAATTGTCGAACTTTCTTGCATTCCCTAGTTTCTCATCAGCGTAAACTACTAGATAGTCAAACATGTTCAAGAACCATCTCATAAAGTTGACAAAAAAAGTTACCTTGAGAAGGTCTGGGGTTGCACTCCTACCAGCCCAAACACTGAGCCCAAAACCATTTAGCTTTAACCTGTAACCAATGCTGAAATCATTCAAATACACGAACCTCAATGGTAAATTCTCTGGTAAGATTGACTTCAATGAAGATCTCAATATTCTCACAGGGCAAAACGGCTGTGGAAAGACCACCATTTTGAAGGCTCTATGGTACCTTTATAGTGGTAACATACATCAACTTGCGAGAGAACTCACTTTTGACTTGCTAGCTATTCATACGTTCCAAGGGTCCTCTTTAACTGTGGAGAACCATGACCCAAGCGTGTTTAGCATCCAATCAAAGCTGCTTGATAAAACGGGAAAACTGACTGAGTCGAACACATTTATCGGTAAAAATAGCGGTAGAAGATTTGCTTTTCCCGATGGTTTGACTTCGTTATTCTTTCCCACTTTCAGGCGTATGGAAGGTGGATTTAGTATTAAACATAATGTAAATCAAGTCAGGAACAGGGGAATCAGTGACTCGTTACATTCTGTTTCAAAACGGTTGAGTGTTGAAGGACATAGGTTTGTTGCCACTGTTGCTGCACAAGATGTTGATTCAATGATCAAGGAAAAGTTCCTACAGATTTCCAGTAAAATTCGTGCAATAGAAAAAGATCAAAGCAAAGAAATTCTCCAACAAGTATCAGGCACCGATTCTGATGCCCCCGAAGCTCTGGAAATCATTCGGAGCATCGTCGAAAATGGAAATGAAGAGAAAAGCCTGTTACTAAAACCCTTCGACATTCTAAGCACCACGATTGACAGCATTTTCAAAAATAAATCTGTGGATCTCTCAGATGGTTTTCAACTTGGTAGTGCATTGGAGAAAATTCCCTCAGAAAAGCTATCATCAGGTGAAAAACAGATGCTAAGCTTCCTCTGCTATAACTTCTTTTATGACAATACTGTCATTTTTATCGACGAGCCAGAGTTGAGCTTGCATGTCGATTGGCAAAGACAACTGTTTCCCACTCTTATGAAGCAGGGGAAAAGAAACCAGTTCATTGTATCTACACACTCACCCTTTATATATTCGAAATATCCTGACAAAGAAATCATTATTCATATCAATAAAGGAGAACAAAGTGGGGCGAAGTGATTATCCTACAACTGAAGAGCTGATTGCGACTTTGCGGCGCAGCCACTTAAAGAATGTACTGATAGAGGGAAAGTCTGATCTTCAAGCGTATCGGATACTTGAGCAAAAACTATCCGATTCTGCGATAGATTTTCTTCCTTGCAATGGCAGAAATACCCTGTTGCAGCTATTTAAAGTGCGAGATACTTTTTTATCTCGAAGCCTATTCATTTGTGATTGCGATCTCTGGGTGTTTACAGGTGTTCCAGATGATTTCCAGCATGATTGCATGATAACCACGCAGGGATATTCGATAGAAAACGAGTTGTTTCAGGATGCCAAAGATCAAATCGAGGCCCTTCTATCTGCGGATGAGTTTTTACGCTTCAAGAAGATCATCCAGCATGTCTGTGTGTGGTTTGCTTTTGAGGTACATGTTCGTATTTCAGATGCAGAAGCTGCCGATTCTTTTGCAGATGTTACCTTGCTCAGCACTAACGTTATCAGAGCAAATCAAAATACTCTTACTGAGGAGTTCTTGCGGGAAAGAAACTTCTCTCCTCCTCCAGAAGAACTCAGTGACAAGATAAAAGGAAAATCCTTTGAACTATTACGAGGCAAATTTCTAATGCAGGGACTGCGAAAGATCTTTCACGAAAGACCAAGTGAGCAAGCAAGATACTCAGAAAAACAATGCGTTGACTTATTCTGCAACGAAGCCTTTAGATCGGCAAACGAAGGCTCCATCATGCAAACTCGCCTACAGAAAATCGAAGCTTTCTTCTCGGTAGATTCAGATGAGTCTTGAATCGGTAGACCTGCAAACAAGTTTAGCGAATTAACATCTGCAAGGCTAGAATTGGGAATATCTCTCCGCATCTAATCGGCAATAGCCGATTTTAAGTCGCTAATATTATTAGCCCATGCTCCCAAAAAACAAAAAATTGCCGAAGCGGATCGGCAAGCAGCAGAGACGATTGTGTTTACCACGACAATCAAACGTCTCTGTCCAGACCAAATCCTGCCTTCGGCAAAATTTTCAGGAAAATTAATTTGGTAAGATCGGCCAGCCCTTGGCTAATGTAAGCCTCGCCATTGGCGCTTTTCTATTTTAGTTTCAAAATCGGATCGGGTCGACCGTCCGGATCATTTTGAGCAAATCCAGCAAAGCTAATATCGCCGACAGTAAACAAACCCGATACATGGGGAGCAGCCATAGAGGTCCCACTCATTACTGCATATCTACCGCCCATGTAGGTCGAAATAATTCCAACTCCCGGAGCGGCGAAATCTACCCCTGTCCCATAATTAGAGAAATAGGCAAAGCGATTGTGCTCATCAACTGCGCTGACTGTGTAGACATTGACTCCTTGAGCTCGTGCCGGTGATACATATTGGCTATCCATAGCGTCATTCCCAGCAGCTAAAACCATTTGGATGCCTCGCATTCCGGCAACTCTTACATAAACATCCAGAATGTTTGAGATGCCACCCCCAAAACTCAGATTCGCAACATCACCCACGCTTCCGTATCGCGATACATGATCGACTGCTGCTACGATACGACTTACATGGCCATCTCCATTTTGATCCAGCACGCGAACAGAAACGATAGATGCTCCTGCGGCCACACCTACTACACCAAAGCCATTATCCTTGGCAGCGATGATGCCTGCTACATGTGTACCATGACCGTTATAATCGTTTGGACTCAGGTTGTTTCCATGCCCATATAGATAGGAAACGGAGCGGTTTGCATCTACATTTAAGTCTGGGTGTGTTAAGTCTACCCCGGAGTCGAGGACCCAAACTGTCTTTCCTGTCGCATCTGCATGCCCTAGATATTCGATGCCATCTGTTACCAGTTGACCATAGGCCGAATTGCTATTGCCCGCTCCGCTAAAGATGGTCACTTCTCCCTCATCTGAGTAGGAAACCATTTGGTCTTTTTCCATCATTTTGATGCGTTCGTCCTGATGCAGCATAGCAGCTTCTCCTTCAGTCATCTTCGCAGAAAATCCAGGCATGGATTCTGAATACAATGCATCAATCGAGCTTGTGACATTGTGATCCAGTAGCAACTGGGTCACCAGTTGTTTGGTTTTTTGCACTTTCAATGCCGAGGGCATTTCGTCATAATCGCTTTCGGTTTTGCCGCTTCCGAGATTTAGTAGCACTACGTAGCGGCTCTCGTAGTCGATACTTTCATCTTGCACTGATTGTGCGCTTTGGTTGGTGACTGCCATTGACTCCGGGCTGATTTCCATCGCATCTTTTTCGCAGGCAGTAAAGAGCAGAAGACCGCCGGCCATAAGCCAACTTGCAGATAGTAGTGTCTTCATAAGAGCATTCTTTTTGTTCTGGTTATGTGTGTATCAAGACAAAGGCCAGAATCACTTTTTCATGCCTACTTTTTTTCACCTACCTGATTTTCAGTTAATAAAATTCTCCAACGGGAGCTGTGAAGTGCATTTGAACTATTAACCATTTTGCCTTCTCTGGCCTGAGAAAAGGCCAAATTGCACAAGAGGCATGATCGAATTTTTCGCAAAATGCTTTCCAATGACTCTTGAAGGAGCAAAAATCATATCTTGGAAAGGATGAAAAAGCAGGCGCTTATCAATTTGGGTACAGAATGGTTTGCAGAAAAAGGCTGGAAACCGTTTGAGTTTCAGTTGGAAACCTGGGATGCCTATTTGGAAGGTTTTTCCGGCATATTGAATGCGCCTACAGGCAGCGGTAAAACCTATGCCTTGCTGATACCGATACTGCTTGATTATATCCGTTGCAATCCAAAATATGCTGAGGAAAAAGCAGAAGGGATGAATGCCATTTGGATCACGCCCATTCGGGCACTTGCCCGTGAGATTTCTTTGGCTAGTGAGCGTGCAATTGAAGCCATGGGACTAGCATGGCAAGTCGGCATTCGCAGTGGTGACACTTCCACTTCAGTGCGAAAAAAGCAATTGACCAATCCGCCACAATTGCTGATTACAACTCCTGAGAGCCTTCATCTTTTGCTGGCTTCCAAGGGCTACAGGAACTTCTTCGGCAATCTGGGCACCATAGTGATCGATGAGTGGCACGAGCTAATGGGTAGTAAACGTGCTGTGCTCGCCGAATTGGCCCTATCCCGATTGAAATCCTTGCTTCCTGCGCTGCAAATCTGGGGAATATCTGCCACGATCGGCAATATGGATCAGGCCATGTCGGTATTACTTGGTAGCGGAGAAAGTACCATGCCCAACAAAATCATTAAAGCTGATATCCAAAAGAAGATCGAGGTGGTAACCGTACTGCCAGACGAGATTGAGAAGTTCCCCTGGTCAGGGCATCTCGGCATCCATCTCCTCAGTAAAGTGGTGCCTATCATCCAGCAAAGTGGAAGCACCTTGATCTTTACCAATACAAGAGCTATGTGTGAAATTTGGTACCAGCGACTTTTGGATGTAGCTCCGGATCTGGCTGGGCTATTGGCCATGCATCATGGTAGTATCAGTCGAGAGATCAGAGATTGGGTAGAGCAGAGTTTACATTCGGAAAAAATTAAGGCGGTTGTGTGTACTTCGAGTCTGGATCTTGGGGTCGATTTTAGACCAGTGGAATCCATCATACAGATAGGCAGTCCTAAAGGTGTTGCCCGCTTCATCCAAAGAGCAGGGCGCAGTGGGCATCAACCAAATGCCGTCAGTCGCATCTACTTTGTACCAACACATTCTCTGGAATTGATAGAATCCTGTGCGCTGCGGCAAGCGATCGATGATGGACAAGTGGAAGAACGAATTCCCTATGTCCGTAGTTTTGATGTACTCGCGCAGTACTTGGTTACGCTGGCCGTCTCGGATGGCTTTGATGCTGTGGAGACCTTAGAAGAAGTTCGAAGTACCTTTTCCTTTGCAAGTATCAGCGAAGCAGAGTGGCAATGGCTACTCAATTTCATAGTGACAGGAGGCAAGGCATTGCACCAGTACAACGAGTATCAAAAAGTAAGAAGAGATCCCGACGGGTTATTCAGAGTACACGACAGAAAGATCTCGCTTCGTCATCGACTTTCGATCGGTACGATCGTGGGCGAGACCAGCATGATCATCCAGTACCAACGAGGCAAACGAATCGGAACAGTAGAAGAGTGGTTTATCGCTCAGCTCCGACCAGGAGATACCTTTTGGTTTGCTGGTAAGAGTCTGGAGCTGATTCGTGTGCAAGGAATGACTGCTGAAGTAAAAAAGAGCAAAAAGAAAAAAGGTAAAGTCCCTTCCTGGTTGGGCGGACGAATACCTTTATCGTCACAGCTAGCTCAGTACCTACGGCTCAAAGTTGCTCAGTCGAGAGAGGATGCTTATGCCGAACCAGAGCTTGAAAAACTCATCCCGCTTACAGAGCTGCAGGACCGTCGATCACATGTGCCCTTAATTGATGAGTTTCTGATCGAATATTTTCAAAGTTCAGAAGGATATCACCTTCTGTTTTACCCTTTTGAAGGCAGGTATATCCATGAGGGAATGTCGGCTTTGATTGCATGGCGGATCGCACAGATAAAACCAATCAGCTTTACCATCGCCATGAATGATTATGGATTTGAATTATTGAGTGATGCACCGATCCCCATTGAGGAGGCACTGGAGAATGAACTTTTCAACACTATCGACCTCAGTGCCGACATCCAGGCAAGTGTCAATTCCATAGAACTGGCCAAGCGAAGATTTCGCGATATTGCCAGCATCGCCGGCCTGGTCTTTAAAGGATATCCCGGTCGAGAGAAGAAGGACAAGTACCTTCAATCCTCCTCCCAATTATTCTTTGAGGTTTTCACCGATTACGAGCCAGATAATCTCCTGCTACGACAAGCCTTTGAAGAGGTGTTTGTATTCCAGCTAGATGAGACGCGATTGCGTACAGCACTAGATCGGATTCAGTTTCAAAAAATTATCCTGAGTCAACCAGAAAAGGCCACGCCCTACTCCTTTCCCATTATCGTCGATCGCACTCGCGAGAAGTTGAGTACAGAGAGGCTGGCTGATCGCATTCGAAAAATGAAACTGGCTTTGGAACGTGAGTAGTTTGTCTTTGCCGTTACAGTTCTCAACTGCTTCGGTATTCATGAAGACCTCCCGTCTGCTGCTTCAAGAATAGAGCCGGCAATTTTGATAGGATTGTCTTAGTCACTCTAATTGCACCCTGAATTTTCTTCTATCTTGGCGCAGCAAAATCATGCAACAAAGTTTAGCATCTTTCTACTCCCCTGAGAATGTGCTCAATAGGAATGAAACGCGCAACCCTCCCCTTGTTTGTACCCAATGCTGGATAGCCATATGCAGGAACGAACACCAAACAAAGACCAAACATCCAACACTAATATTCACCCCCAAAAATACTCCATTGAGAAAACTCAAACTTTACATTGCTGGAAGCCTAAACGGAAAGATAGCGAGATCTGACGGCAGTGTTGACTGGCTCGAATCAATTCCGAACCCCACGCAAACAGACCATGGCTACTCGCTTTTCTACGACAGTATTGACACAACCATACAGGGCTATACCACCTACAAACAGATCATTGAATGGGATATTCCTTTTCCGTATGCAGAAAAGAAAAACTACGTTTTGACAAGCCAGAGCGATCTTGAAGACACCAATTTTGTTGAATTTGTATCTCAGGATCACAGCTTGTTTATCGAGGAGTTAAAGAGAGAAAGCGGAAAAGACATTTGGCTTATCGGAGGTGGGCACACCAATACAAAGCTGCTTAATGAAGGATTGATTGATGAAATTCAAGTATTCATGATGCCTATTATCATTCCCAAGGGCATCACACTTTTTGAGGCGGTACCCAAGGAAGCACAACTCACATTATTAAACACCACTTCCTATTCTAGTGGTGCTGTTGAATTACAATATCGTGTCAACTAGTGCTGCGTAAACAAAGTTCGTAACACCTTTGAGGAGCTTATCTTTCTGCCAGACAAGGCGCGAGGATGGAGCATAGC
>JAHDDV010000280.1 GCA_020629205.1 Chitinophagales bacterium
ATTATCATTCTCAAGCAAATCCCCCATGCATTTGGCTACGATAAAGACTACGAGGGCAGTCTGGCATTCGCCTCTGCCGATGGACATAATACCTTGTCGCAATTGTACTATATGTTTGAGGCAGTGAGCCCGGCAGCTATTATCATCACCTTGCTATCGCTAGCCATCCTCATTCTTTGGGAGCAGCCATTCATGAAGAAGATGAAAGTATTTCAATTAGTGCAGGGCCCGCTAGTAGTGGTTGGGCTAGGGATTGTGCTAAATATGATCTTCAGTGCCTTTCCTGAATGGGCACTAAAAGCCGATCAGATCGTTGCCATCCCAGTTGCACAAACTATGGGCGGCTTTTTTGATCAATTTACCTTTCCGGATTTCAGTCAAATCACCAATAGCATGGTATGGCTTACTGCCATGACTATAGCAGTCGTGGCTAGTTTGGAAACCCTGCTTTGCCTCGAAGCAACAGATAAGCTAGATCCCTTCAAACGCGTAACACCAGCCAATCAGGAGCTACGGGCTCAGGGAATCGGAAATCTAATCTCAGGTTTGATCGGCGGACTACCCATTACACAAGTAATTGTGAGAAGTTCCACCAATATTCAATCAGGTGGAAGAACAAAGCTATCCGCAATTTTCCACGGTATCATACTATTGGGCTGTGCTATGGCTATCCCAGCGGTATTGAATATGATTCCTCTGGCAAGCCTTGCTGCGATTCTTTTTCTGGTAGGATACAAACTGGCAAAACCTGCTTTGTTCAAGCAAATGTATGGGCTTGGTCAAAGACACTTCGTGCCTTTCATCGTGACAATTCTTGGTATCGTCTTCACAGACTTGCTATCTGGTATCGGTATTGGAATGGTCGTAGCAATTTTCTACATCCTACTCAACAACTATAGAAAGCCCTTCTTGTTTGAAAGCGATAAGCACCTATCACATGACGCCATTCACCTGGAATTAGCAGAAGACGTGACCTTCATCAACAAGGCTAGTATCCAGCGCACGCTGGCAGCCATTCCTGATGGAGCCAAAGTTATCATCGACGGTTCGAAATCGATACACATCGATCAGGATGTACTGGAGATTATCTCAGAGTTCGAAGAGAATGCACGCTATAGAGAAATAGATCTGGAACTGAGAAACATTGAATCAGCTCCATTGAAGAATCAAGCAAAGGAAGCGGAATCAGCTATGCTACGAGAGCTGGCCCCAAAACTTTCGCAGCTCAAATCTGCATCGTAATACTGCCTAAAACACACTAGTGCAGAGTGAAAACACCATTCAGGTTTTTTCATCCGCACTTTTTTTGCTGATTTAGAGCGTCTCGTTTCTCATGAGTAAGCGAGGCGCTCCTTTGTTTTAGCTACCTCCTTGAGCCGCGCTCCAATATCCTTCTCTCCGCTGGAGTCAGACTATCAATCCCCGTTCGATTGATTTTATCCAGAACCTCATCAAGATCCCGGGCCTCTTGAATAGCCTTCCTCACTGGCGGTCCATCGTCCCTGACAGGCTTACTGGGTCTAAGTAGTGTGCTACCCGTAAGCAACATATCTTGCCTAAAGAAGACTATATAAAGCAAAAGCAGGGTTACTAATGCCATTGGAAGCAGATAGAGCCAATTAGCCATTGCGATAGCGGGGAAGGCCAAGACCCCATAGACAATACCCAATACCGCTCCACCTGCATGGGCTTCATGCCCAAGATTGTCATGTTGTTTAATGATACCGTAAAGACTGTACATCATGTACAAGACCGCAAATAGCCAGGATGGAATAAAGAAACCGGGAATGAATATTAGACCAATGCCTCCATGCGGCACCAAAGCCACACTGTAAAAGACCACAGCACTTACCGCACCGGAAAAGCCCACTGCGGTGTAGTTTCCATGATTGCGATGTATGTACAAGGCCAGTAGATTACCACCGAGCAATCCCAGCAAAGTAACAGCAACCAGATGAAACAGGCCATAGATGTTTGCCACTGCATCCGCAAAGATGTAGAAGGCATACATGTTGAAAGCAAAGTGCATCCAATCGACATGCAGGAAACCGGAAGAAAACAGTCGATAATACTGCTTCTCGACCAGGATACTATCTACATGAAACTTGAATTTTTCGAAGAGTCGATAGTCATTGAAAGCCATGTAGGTGAATACCCCAATGATTCCAATAACCGTCATGATAAATGTCTCTGTCATTGCCAGCAGTTTAATTGATCAAACGCTATTTAACAAGAAACTCACTGCCTTGCAAGTTCACCCACGCTAGCTGATACTGTCGCGAATACGCTTCGCAGCATACTCAGCGCCAAAATCCCGTTGGGAGTTGGCCATCATTTCATAGCCCACCATAAACTTCTTCACCGTTGCAGAGCGGAGCAATGGCGGGTAGAAGTGCATATGCATTTGCCAGTGTTGTTGATCTCCAGCCAGGGTCGGCGCCTGGTGAATACCTGAGGAGTAAGGAAAGGATACATTAAACAAGCCATCATAAGCTCTTGACAGCGTACGCAAAGCATCCGCATAAGCCAATTGTTCCTGAGAAGAAAGCTCGGACAATGAAGTACGATGTTGCCTTGGCAAAATCATCGTTTCATAGGGCCACACCGCCCAAAAGGGCACGATGACCGCAAAATGCTCATTGAGATAGACGATCCGCGCCTTTTTTTCCAGCTCAGAATCCAGATAATCCACCAACATGGGACGACCGTTTTTTGCATAGTAAGCATACTGTTCACGGTCTTCTTGAGCCGGTATCACCGGTACATGTTGATTGGCCCAAATCTGACCATGGGGATGTGGGTTGCTGCAGCCCATGATGCTGCCTTTGTTCTCAAAGATCTGCACATAGGAAATCTGCTCTTGAGCCCCTAAAGTCTCATATTCTGCGGTCCATGCTTTCACCACCTCAGCAATGGCTTCGATACTCATCCCAGACAAGGTAAGGCTGTGATCCGGGCTAAAGCAGAGCACTCGGCATTTACCACGCTCCGATCTCGCCTGAAACAGACCATCATTCAATTCTCCTTCGACACTGTCCATCAACAAAGCGCCAAAATCATTGTCAAAGACATAGACTTGCTCGTACGAAGGATTAAGCTCCCCTCCTATTCTTTTGTTTCCCGGACACAAGTAGCATTTAGGATCGTACTGCGGTCGAGTTTCAGCAGGAATGTCCTCAATCTGCCCTTGCCAGGGTCGCTTGGCACGATGAGGGGAGACAAGCACCCACTCTCCGGTCAAAATATTTAGGCGTCGATGTGAATGATCGGAGAGGTCAAATCCTTGCATGGAATAGGTACTTTTGATTGGTAATCCTGCCAATATCTAGCTCCCGAACTACCGCAGTTTGGGCTTTTTCGGATTCTTTCTGTTCAGTATCAAAGTTTCTCCTGCTCTCGGTTCTTCCCCGGACTTGAGACGGTTAAATCTTCTTAGTTGTGATACTCTGATGTCATATTTCCTAGCAATAGTAGCTAAGGTCTCCCCCGACTGCACAACATGCGGCTGCCATGTGCCCTGATAGCGATCCTCGTACTGTTCTTGCGTCGAACGATTATCGCGATGCGCTTGGGCCTTCTTCTGGGCAATGGTCTTGCCCTTTGGCTTCGATTCGGCTTTAGGTTTTCTAGCAATCGGTTTTGGATTACTTGCCTTAGGCGCAGCAGTGGGTTCATTAGCTTTGGGCTTTCCCACCGCTGGTTGCACACTAGGTTTCTCCTCTTCTCTTGCCACTGTCATAGCATGAAGTGCCTTTTTCTCAGACTTTGACAATGATGCCAATTCATGTTCAGAATGATAGTTGCTTATCTGTCCCAAACGTACATGTTGAGCTCCACCACCCAGTTGCGCCAGATAGGGAAAAAGGATTTGCGTATCATACATATAGAGGTCGTAGTACTCGATCTTTTGAATCAGCAACTCTGCATATCGTTGATTGGTGGCATAGCCAGCCTTCAACAAGCCTTGCGCCCATGCCTTGTAATCATACATACTCAGCTCAAAGAGATGATCGTAATTGTTGTAATAGTGATACCTCAGGAATTTCGAATGATCTCTAAAGGAGGCCTCTGCACTATCATACTTCCGAAAGCACTCATCCGGTGCGTCATCCGTGTAACGATAGGTATCGCCTGTCCAGGTACGCTTACATTTAATACCAAAGTGATTATTGGCATTACGAGACAACTCTGAAGTACCGCAGTTGGTCTCCACCAATGCCTGCGCCAATTTAATGGAAGCTGGAATGCCGTACTGTTGCATCTCCTCCAGCGCAATCGATTTGTATTCAGCAATGTAGGCTCTCGCCAACTGCTCATTCTCCACCGCCATCGCACTGAGTGCAAAACAAAGGGAGAAGCCAGTAAATGTCAGTAAAATTCGAGAAAGCATTAGGGATCTGTTTTGAGCAGGGGCGCTCGTTTCTGTAACGGTAAATTTACGAAAATGTTTCTTTGATAGCGCTGTCCATTGAGCAATACTACTACAGCCTTCTGGCTAGCATTAGGCCATCCATCATTGGCATCAGCACATTGACCATCTTTGGATCTGCATTCACCATGCGATTGAATTGCCTAACACCAAGAGTCTCAGCATCATTGGCCTCCGGATCGATGACCTTACCATCCCAAAGGACATTATCCGCAATCAGCAATGCCCCCGGGTTCATACGCGGTGCGATCAATTCATAATAGGCCGGATATTGGCTCTTATCCGCATCCACAAATACTAAATCAAACTTTGTATCCATTTCAGGAAGCAGCGCGACAGCATCCCCGTAATGCACGCTTACTTGTTCCCGAATGCCAGCGCGCTCGAAGAAACGCTCATGAATATCATCCATTTCTTCGTTCAATTCATAGCTATGTACCTGACCTCCTACCTGCAGGCCTTTAGCCAATTGTATAGTGGAATAGCCGGTATAGGTACCAATTTCCAAAACCTGCTTAGGCTGTTGAAGCGTAGAAAACAAGGCAAGCACCTGACCAATCACTCTGCCACAAATCATCTGCGGCATCATTTTAGTCAGGTTGGTTTCCCGGATCAAATCCTGAAGTAGCTGCTCTTCTGGAGTACTTACCGACTCTGCGTATTGCCAAAGTTCGCGTAGGTTTAGTTGCATTTTTTCGACTTTGCTATTTTGACGCAAAGATATGGGTTTCTCATTCATCATACATCATGGATGATGGTATTCGCCTTATGCTGCCGACAAAAGCGCAACGTCGTGGCATGCTGTCGCTCCGCCTCTAGGGTACCCGCGCGGTGGAGTATTTGACAAAGCGATAGCAACAATGCCAATTAGCAGTCCTTCTACAATTGTGCATCATAAACCATCTCAAACTGTTCTGGTATCTGCTCTTGCGTTTCCCCAAGATTTTGGCGCAAATCTATCTCAATGCCTCTGGCAATTGTTGAAATCGGGACATCATTGACCAGGCCTTGAAACGGATTCTCACCGGATCGGCCGATGCGCTCCATGGTATGAAATATCCAAGCAACCAAAGCATAGACAGGAACTGAAAACCAAATAAAAAACGCACTGATCATTGGGAAGCTGTTCAACAGATCATTGCCTATTGCGGCAAACTGAGGAACAATGCCCAATGGAAGAAGCATCACAAAGATCCACATAAAGTAGTGATTCAAAGTAGCAAATTGCCTTGGGTAGGGAAAGTTCTTGATGCGCTCACTCTTCCCTTGCAGGTTAAACAGTTCTTGTATTACCCCTTCCAGTTCCAAGAATGAAAATTCCCATACAAGGCCTTGTTCTTTTAAGCTCTTGAGGTGATGGGATTGCAAGTACAGTAAAGCAGTTTGCTTGTTATTTTTGCCGAGGGTATATTTCAGATCTTCATCAGACAGATAAGGCGCCAAGTCGGCACTCAAATCGATTTTTCTCTCAGGCGGAACAATCATCTCCACCCACTTTTTATTGCTGCGGACTTGATGCGCTGTTTCCCATGGTTTTGGTTGACGCATGGAATGGCGCAGGGCAGTCATCCAAGCTATATGCCTGTAGGTAAGTGTCTTGATTTCATGTTGCAATTCTCCTTCAGAAAGCTGAACAGAACTGTGCTCATTGGTGACCATGTCTTGCACAAACATCCCAAATGTACGAGAGGTATTTACAATGCCTCCCCAAATTTTACGAGCTTCCCAAATCCGGCCATAAGCCGCATTGTTTTGGAAACCAATCACAAATGCGACAGCGGAACCGATGACCGCTATGGGTGCCCAGGGGATTTGTATCCAAGTAAACCCCAAATACTTGATCAACACTACATACACGATCCCGATCGCAAAAAACAGTATCAATTCATACCTGGTCCACACCATCATATCAAAGCCTGGAAAAACTCTCTTCGTATACATATTTTAGGATTTTCGGCAAAGTAAAGAAATTCTGGATTGCCATCCACTAATCCCTAAGGCTAGATCAAATCTTCCAGGTAGAAAGCTGTGATTTATTACCATAGGTGAAGAAGATTGGGGTAGTTCCTGGATATTTTTGATGATGGCTTTTGACTAAAACATTTCAAACACTTTTCATCTTGAATTTTTCATCTTTCATCGAATGCGTGAGGGATGGAAGCGGTATGAGCCGCCGGACACAGCGTGTGAGGCATGTGCTAGGTGGGCTCCGACAAAGGAGGAGACCGACTAGCGCATAAGCCGAACCGCTGTGGACAAGGTGAGTGAGAGCGGACAGCCCGACCCACGCTGCGCTTCGCACAATGCTGGATGCTCGACTCCGGGTGCTGGGTGGGCTGCGCTTCGCACTTCCACTATGCTTGCAGCGCAGTGTGGGGCACGCCCAAATTAGATTTATGGCAAGACCCGATCTGCTGCAAAATCCCGACAACTATTATTTGGCAATTCTCTCTATTTGTCTGTACATTGGCTTTGCAAATTCGCAACACCCAAAGCTGCCAAAAATGGAAGTAAGTAGAGAACAACTGATTAAAGACCTGGAAGAGAATACCCAGCAAATGGTGGAGTTTCTGCAGTCCTTTGAAGACGCGGAAAAACTCTCAGGTAAACCAGGACCGGAGAAATGGTCTGTGCTGGAGACCTTGGAACACCTAACTAAAACGGACTATGCTATTGGCATACTGATGCAGGCTCCGGTCGTAAAAAGCGAGCGCAGTCCAACCAAGAAGTCGGAGATGATTATTACGGGCTTGACTCGTAGAGCGATGGCTGTAGAGTCACCAAAAAATCTGGAACCTGTTGGTCGATTTAGCAATCGAGAAGAAGGGATCGCCATGCTGCAAAAGGTGCGCAAAACGATAACAGACGCCTTGCTTGATAAGGACCTTGATGGTGTGCTGGAAGTTTTTTCACACCCTTTCTTTGGCAGCCTCTCTCCTATTGAATGGGCACAGTTTAGCGTAGCACACACCCAACGTCATAAGAAACAGATGGATGAGACGATTGCGGCGCTCTCGGAGGCTTGAAG
>JAHDDV010000281.1 GCA_020629205.1 Chitinophagales bacterium
TCTAGAAATATGAGCGATCCATACGACATTGCGAAAGAGAGAAAGATTCAGCGTCTGTTTGAACTCATTCAAAGCGGGAACATGACCGCCTCTTTCATACTCGACAATGAGATACGTATCGATGGACAGCAGATTCGGTTGTCACTCACCGCTGAAGTACTCGAAGATGGCACGGGTTCCGATGAACAGGGTAGAGTGTCGCCAGTGACTGAGTATCCCGTAAAAAACATCGAAGATACTGATTAAGGTCATGCATCCAAATAGCGGTTAGATGAGCTGAACGGTCCGAAAATACTACTCTTGGTGAAAAAGATGATTGTGTTTTCGTGGTGTGGTCATTGTGGACACAGATAAAATTGCACTAAAAGACGGACAGTAAGATCACGTAGAGAACAGCAATAGTTTGATATTTGTCTAGTTACGCGACTAAATTAACCATTTAACTGTGAATCTCTTTGAAGTAGCCGATAACGGGTTATAGCCGTCTACAACCATGTTCTGAATTAATGATGTACCGTAAATTGATAACGTTGTTCGCTTTGCCACTGGGGTTTTTTATAACCACTTCACTTTCTCATGCCGCCAGCGTGTCCGGTAAGGCGGTAGTGGTGGACGGAGACACGCTGAAGATTGGTAACCAGGTGGTGAGATTGTACGGACTGGATGCACCGGAGAACGGACAGAACTGTAAGCGCAAGAATGGAAAATCATACAATTGCGGTGCCGCTTCTGAAAATGCCCTTAAATCACTCACCCAGGCAGAAACTACGTGTGTAGGGGACACGTTTGATAATTACGAGCGTTTAATAGCCGTTTGCAGTTCATCAAATACGAATATCAATCAGGCGCTTGTCTTGGCTGGACATGCGGTTGTGTTTCGCAAATACTCAAAGACTTACATTCCCGAAGAAGAGAGAGCGGCCAGTAAAAAAGTAGGAATGTGGCAGGGGGATTTCCAGAACCCGTGGGATTTCAGGTCTGACAAGTGGAACGCTGCTTCTCAGGCTGCACCCAATCCAGACTGCCCAATCAAAGGGAACATCAACAGGAAAGGGGTTAAAATCTACCACGCCCCATGGTCACGCTCTTACACACGCACAAAGATAAACACTGGCAAATCTGAAAGATGGTTTTGTTCTGAAGCTGAAGCATTAGCAGCAGGGTGGAGAGCACCGTATAGGTAGTGAAATCACCAAAATCTTTCAATAAAAGCAGCTTTTGAATGGACCAGTAAACACCGTCCCGTAGTCCCAACAGTTGGAATGATAGTTTTTTTAGTATGCAGGGTACCGCCTTTCATACCTGGACATTCTGATGAACTACCGAGCCGAAATCGATGGCCTAAGAGCTATCGCGGTGATCCCTGTCATTTTGTACCACGCAGGATTCAGCCTTTTCCAAGGTGGATTTATTGGCGTTGATGTGTTTTTCGTCATTAGTGGGTTTCTAATTACGTCCATCATCATAAAAGCGGTGGATGAGGGTAGATTCTCTCTTATCGAATTCTACGAGCGTCGAGCCAAAAGACTGTTGCCGGCCTTTGTTGTGATGCTTGTTGTCTGCGTGCCTCTTGCTTGGGCATTCCTGCTGCCAAACCAGATGAAACTCTTTGCGTTCAATCTGTTTTCTGCCGTGTTTTTCGCCGCGAATATCAGCTACTCAGTAAAAGGCGACTACTTTTCAATCAATGCTCATGATGACCCTCTGGCCCATACATGGAGCCTATCGGTAGAAGAACAGTTCTATCTGATTTTTCCACTATTCCTGATTGTATGTCTGAGATGGTTCAAGACAAATATTCTACTGTTGGTTAGCTTACTGATGTTAGCCAGTTTGATGACGAGTATCTGGCTCGCACAGGAGGACTGGAACAGGGGTTTTTACCTCGCACACGCAAGAGCTTGGGAGATGCTAGCTGGATGCACATTGGCCATTGGCATCGCTAAAAAGGCATTACCGGCTAACCAATGGGCGGCAATGATGGGTCTGTGTGCAATCGTGGGTTCTTATGTGCTGTTCGATCCGCGTATGTATCAACTTCCGGGATTGCTAACAGTGGTTCCCGTACTAGGGACATTGCTTGTTATCGGATTCGGGCACCGGGGAACCATCACTCATGCATTGTTAAGTCAAAAATCGCTGGTCTATATTGGACTGGTGAGCTATTCAGCCTATCTATGGCACCAACCGGTATTAGCGTTTGGGCGTTTGGCTGCGCATAGATTCACCAACATTGATCCTGGCTCTGCAGTTCTAATGTCCGTGCTGTGCGTGATTTCTATGGCAATTGCATGGATGTCGTGGCGCTGGGTCGAAGTTCCTTGTCGAAAAGGGACCTTGCTTTCAAAAAACCGATTGATACTGCCATATTCGATGGGTGGGGTGGCCGTTTGTACTTTTGCTTTTGCTTTGCTGGTACTAAACACTAACGGGGTTGAAAATCGCTTCAGCGCACCTGAGTCCGTTGTGGAGTCAATTGACTTTGAGTACAGACGGGATGAGTGCTTTGACCTGGACAACACCCACACACGGGAAGACTGGACCTGTACGCTTGGAATCGAAGAAATAGAGCCTACCGTTTTTGTGATGGGGGATTCGCATTCCTATGCGATGCTTGCCGGTCTAGATATGGCGTTTCAAAGAATGGGGATTTCTGCAGAGTATGCAGGTTTACCCGGATGTGTGCCGCTATTAGGTGTGCACCTGATTGAGCGATACGATCCGTTAAAAGACTGCTACGCGCTAAAAGAACGCTTTTTTGAGCATGTCAAAGCTTCTGGTGGGAAGCACGTCATTCTGGCTGGTGCCTGGTCCTACTACTCGGGTGGCGGGGTAGGGCGGGGCAATATTTTCAATATTGGAACAAATCCTAACGATAGACCCAGTGCAAACAAGAGCAAAGAAACCTTCCCAATAGGTGTAGAAACAACCATAGAGCACTATTCACAGATCGGGGTAGTGCCGATCTTTATAGGACAAGTACCGGATCAAAAACTTCACCCACTACAGCACTACCAACCATTGAGCAAGGGAAAAGGAGCTGGCTACTTGGATTCGGCTATCAGCAAGAGAGAGCACGTCGAAATTCAGTCAATAGCAGCTGATGCGTTTATTCTATCCGGGGCTGATCTCATAGATCCGACACCGATGATGTGCAACGACTCAATATGTCCTTTTGGCAACGAGCACTATTCCTATTATTTCGACGAAGATCACTTGTCCGTAATGGGTTCTAAACGGATGGCACCGTTCCTACACAAAGAATTATCGAAACGTGTAAAGACGGATCAAATGGTTAAGCTATAGAGATGTCTCACAGAGACTGAGATACATTCTCTACCAGGCGAGCAAGCAAAGCCCTACAAAATGGCATGAGGACAATGCTTTTTGTAGCTACAGCTTCGGCACTTGTAGAGTTGTGGTTTAGCTGTGGGCACTCCACCACTGGCAACGATTCGGGCACTATTGAGCGGATCCGAAATTCGAGAAACTATGGATTCATTCGAGTGTATTGCTGGGAGGGTGTACTTTTGTGACTTGGTGTGAACCTCGGCACGGGTGATTACAATGCCATCGGCACGGGCAGCAAGAACGCCTGCATAAGCTTGTGCAATGTCGCTTGGGTAAACCTTCCCATCCCGCGATTTGTATTCGATCAATAAAGCCGAATGCTTAGGACCCTTGATCATGTCCGGTTTAGACCTGATGCGATTGACAGGATCTACAAGAACTCGAGAACTCCTGCCTTTATCCTCGTACAAAACTGTGGATGGTGTTCGCTTAGTCTTATAGAGAAAATAGAGAACAACGGACAGTAGAAAAAGCAATATTGAAATAGACATTTGCTTAACGTGTCATCGAATAGAAAACAAACAGAGCAATTACTAGCAGAACAGCGACAAAACCGGCAACTGGAGAGGCGCCTTTTCCCAAACCCTCATCGGCTTCTCGTTCGGACCATTCCTGGTGATCAACCGTACCTCTGTCCATAATGGATTGGTGTTTTTGAGACACCGGGGTTTTTTTCTTCGCAAGATACAGCGAGTAGGGACAGTAGGTAGCACTGCCAATATCGCTTGATGAAACCCAGGGAGGGTTGTTGCGATGGATATTACTTTTAGACATTAGAACGTTGAGATGGGAACCCGGTATGAGTTTAGCCTTTCAATGTCGAGAATGGACTTATGATCGGACTTGTTCAGGAAGTGCTATTGGAGCTTGCAGGTGACATGAAAGACAGGGTGGGGTCGCTGGGGCTTAGATGTCTGTTTTACGAATGTAGGAGTATCCAGGGCTCTGTGTCGAGGCTATTAGGCAATAAGATCCCTCGTGCGCTTGAATTAACGAATATTTTCAGTCAGTGTGAGTAATTTCCAAAGAAGAGTGCAAGTGCGTGGATATTTCTGAAATTGAAGTGATTGCTCCGGGCTTAGAAAAGCTATCAACCGATGAAAGAGATGCGATATTCACGTTTACGTTGTTGTGGACGCTCTTCGAAGCGAAAATCTTAGATACTCACGGTTCTGTGGAAAATATAAACAGAAATGTAAGGAGACTGGGCCAAGATATAGTTACGGATGGATGGTTTGGTGAAACGTTGGATTATTTCTGCAACAGATATGTCACTGACGGAAAGGCGAATAGACACTTTGATGGATTACGGTTGCGAATCGTAGATAGGCCGCTTGTATTAGAGGTCCTTTCTCGGATAAATACCGATAACTATGCGCAATTGCAGGCTTGCCTACTGATTGTGCACCGATTCAGGAACAATTTTTTTCACGGAAACAAATGGGAATACAATATAGGTGGTCAATTGGATAACTTCTCTCATTCTTCTCGACTGCTAAAAGAGTGTTTAATTCGTTTCCCACAAAGCGATTAACGCCACTCAGAGTAAATAGCTCACCAGAATAACTATCAAACGCAGCCTAAATAATCCACCTTATTTGTGTGCACTGATTCACCTATGTAACGTGTTTCAATATGTCTTTATGTTGTTATGGTATGCTAATATATTGACATAGCAAAAGAGCAAGAATAGCTTGTCTCATATGAGGTCGGTATGAAAATTAAAATTGAAGCTAATTACTCAGTAAACTTAGAAACTGAGGTGAAGCTACCATCGGGAAAAAATTGGTCTGATGTTACGTCGTATCACGTGAAGTGGGGAGTGATATACGGAATGATTGATGACAAGCATGTACAGATTGGGAAATTAGACATCGAAAATGTTCCTACTTCCACTGCGAAATTTCCTAGAGATACCGTTGTTTGGAGAATCAACAAAAACGGGGAGAAAGTAGAGTGCTTGGGATAGAGCCGACCAAGCGCGATTCGGCACCTGGTGTTTTTCCTTCACCTTTTTTCAATTATGAAAGTCCATACGAGACATTTGATGTCGAGGCTTTTGATAATGACACCAGAACCAGCGTAAGTATTAAAGGTATAGAGATTGGTTCGATGACTCTGGATGAACCTAACAAGCAGAGAGGGAATGACAGGAAATATGAAAGATCGCTAACTCACTATCAAGTGATTAGTAGTGACACAAGAATTCATTGTTTGCCATTTGCACTAGTAACATCAGGGTATCTAGGGGATTGCCGTCACGAGGATGTTCAGAATACGTTCGTTAGAATCGAATTTGTAAGCGAAATCGCTGATATAGAAGTAATGAGACTTTTCACAAACGACGAATTCAAAGTAAAGTCGATCAGTAACCTTATTGAGAGTTGTAATAGCAACCAAAAGAGTCTTTTGGATGATTTAAAGGGTAGATTTATCTGGTGGTTCGATTAGAAATCGGTGATGAGACTACTTAAATATTCAGTTTTGATTGGATTCTTCTGTGTGGCGGTATTCAATCTATTCGTATTCTACTCAAAAGGCACAGAGACGAAATCTAAAGATCACGAGTTGATGGGTTCACCGGCTGAAAGAATCGAAATCGTTGAGGAAATACTGCTAAGGAACTTAACTACGATTTATGATTTTGAATCTGTTGGGCAGTCGGTAGTGGTATCACCGAAAAGTCGTGATGACGGCATAGGATTACCTTCCGGTATAGACGAGGCTTTTCTTGTTGAAGAATTCACCGATCACGGATTCGCGCCGTCTGAAATCAAGTCATTTTTCGCTTTTCGAGTGCCAAAAAACAAGATAAGAGACTGGACAGAGCGACTTACAGAGATAGTGGATCAGGGTGTGGCTGAATACGAAGAACCTCAAGCTATGAGGCAGTGGTGGATTGATAGGAAATTGTTTAGTGACCTGGAGCTCTACGAACCAAGAGAGCTGACCGGGAAAAGTGTAGGTTGGGTGGGTGTGGATGTTGAAACAGGAAGAATATATGCGTACAGCATGGACCTGTGATTCGATTGAACAGAAGGGGTGAGTTGTTTGTCATGGATAGGCTGAACTTGAACAGAGAGGGGATGGAGCACCTGTACAGCTGCTTGTTAGAATGCGGTTTATCTCTAACAGATGACCGTGCCAAGGTAAGGGGGCGGGTACTCTTGAAAGAGTCAACAATCATGGAAGTGCTGAGTAGCTGTCACGAAACGTGGGGTAAATCCAGATCTTGTTTTTGGGTTATACCTGCATCAATAAAAATCAAGAATTCCGGCCTCAGAATAATCAGTTTCGAGACTGATCATTTTGTCCGTTCGCCTACTGAATTATATTAATGGGAGTGGTTTGATCCAATGGGCATCCTGGACTACACAAAGAGAAAGCACCCCGGGGGATTCACGGGCTATCGGGTTTGCCGTAAATTACCTGATGGAGAAATCGTGCAAGCCTATTTCGATAGTGATGATCACCAATCTGCGTTGAAACTTGATAACGATCTGGCAAAGCGGCAGGTTAAAATGCGGGATAAGTACCGGAAAGAGAGGGCCATAAAAGCAGTTAG
Source organism: Chitinophagales bacterium (assembly GCA_020629205.1). GTDB lineage: Bacteria > Bacteroidota > Bacteroidia > Chitinophagales > UBA2359 > JAHDDV01. Next base: position 6,917 of record JAHDDV010000281.1, read on the forward strand.
AAATGGCAATAGTAAATCCAGTACCAGCTCAGGTATTAGAGGTCTATCCTTGACCTTCAGTACATCAGGGAAGGGAGCTGATATAAATTATTACCCTGCTATCAGAATTCAAGCGACTTCCGCGCGCGGAAAGATAAGAACCACGAGGACTATTAAAAACACTAAGGATGCAAATGATGCTTGGTCAGAGTCCTGCAGACTACTGGCATCACATATGGGGTTGAAATCTGTTCCAAGACACTGGGGCAAGGCTAAGCCAGAACGGGTGAAATGGCTTGCGCTAAGGCGTTACTACAATAAGGTATTGGGTCACAACATACCCCTATCAGCGATGGAAAGGTGTAAATAAATTTTATCGGAGGTTTTAATGATGAACGTAGAAATGGTGTGGGTGTCTTTATTCTTAGTCGGAGCATTCGGAATACGGCGATATGCCCGAAGCTTGAGCCAGTGGAAGAATATTGGGTCATTGGCAATACGGCAACCCAACGGTTCTTATATTGAAGACAGGGAGTATTGTCGGCAGCAAACACTAAATCA
>JAHDDV010000282.1 GCA_020629205.1 Chitinophagales bacterium
CCATTCCCTAACTTCTCAAACTTTCCGCCGGATTCAGCATCGCGGCTTTGATCGATTGATAACTCAGTGTTGCCAAAGCGATGAACAGAGCGATGAAGGTGGCAATGGCAAAGACATCCCAACCGATGGTGATCCTATAGGCATAATCTCGCAGCCATTTATTGAGCAGAAGCCATGCGATTGGGCTAGCTATGACAGCGGCGATGAGTACCAGCTTTAAGAAGCCAAAGGTGAGCAAGCGGAAGACTTGGCCGATGGAGGCACCGAGTACGAGATGTACACTGATTTCCTTCTTGCGTTGTTCTACCACATAGGCGGAAAGGGCTAGTAATCCGAGGCAGGCAATAATGATGCTGAGGATGGCAAAACTGCTGAATATGGTACCCATCCTTGTGATATCGTTGTGCATGACTTTGAACTCCTCATCCACAAAACTGTAGCGGATGGGCTGGTTGGGAGAGAAGTCATTCCAGACCTTTGTGATGGCTTTTATCGCAGTGCTTGTTTCGACTCCTTGCTTGAGGCGTAGGGTCGTTGTGGACGGGCTCATGCCCAGATTCAGGCAGAGTGGCTGTACCTTCCCTTTGAGGGATTCAAAGTGAAAGTCCTTGAATACGCCGATGATTTCATAGCCACCTGGATGGCCATTTGTGATCTTGAAGCCAATCGGATCTTTAATATCAAGTGCTTTGACGAAAGACTCGGACACAATAGCCGCACTGCTATCCGACTTCATCTCCCTAGAGAAATTGCGGCCGGCGGTCAGCTCAAGACCGAGTGCAGGGACATAATCTTCGTCTACCTGCCATCGTTGCGACATTGCTCCGGCATCGAGATCCCTTCTCGCTAGTTGCCAAAATAGGTTACCGTTTCGGCTTTTACCCTCCACTGGCAGATAGTTAGTGATGGTCACAAAAGCAACTTCAGGAATATTGCCAAGTTGCTCCTTTAATGTTTCGATTTTTTCATAGAAAGAGTAGGTCCCTTCCAGCATGATCAGTTTTTCTTTGTTGTAACCGATGTCTTTGTTTAGGATAAAATTTACCTGTCTACTGATGACGATGGTGCTAATGATGAGTGCAATGGAAGTAGCAAACTGAAAAACGACCAGAGCGGATCTTGTACCGGAGCTCTTACTGCCCAGACTTAGCGAGCCCTTTAGTACATCGATTGGTTTGAAACCCGAAAGATAGAGCGCTGGATAGACGCCCGATATGGCTCCGATAAAAACTGCGGCTGTGACTAGTGCAGGTATAGTCCACCAGACATCAATCGGGAAGCTCAAGTCTTTGTCAGCGATCTCATTGAAAAAGGGCAAAAAGATGTAGGTCAATATGATGCCCAGAGCGAAGGAGATCAGGCTATAGAGAATCGACTCGGTTAAAAACTGTACGATGAGGTGTCTGCGAGAGCCTCCGACAGTCTTTCTCAAGCCCACCTCCTTGGCTCGATTGGCGGCTTTGGCCGTTGACAAGTTGATGAAATTGATGCAGGCCAACAAGAGAATAACGAAGGCTACGGCGGCAAAGAGCCAGACGAATCGTATATCGCCATGTCGAAATCCATCGATTATGCGACCACTCTTGAGGTGGATATCCGGGACTGCCTGAATCCTATAGGTGAGGTGATCCGCGACATCATTGATATTTATTTCTGCCAATGCTGGTGCGATATACTTGTCGATGATCAATTGGAATTTGGATTCCAGATCGGCAACATCGGTCCCTTCAGCCACTCGAAAGTAGGTGATGTAATTAGAGGAAGCCCAGTTGGTCTGTTCATTGGGCCAAAACTCCACCTCTTTCAGTGTCATCAAATATTTGAATGGGAAATGACTGTTTACGGAAGGGTCTTTGATAACTCCGTCAATCGTGAAGATCTCGCGTTTGTCGTTATCCAGAATGATTTGCATGCCTATAGGATCCTCGTTGTCAAAGAATTGCTCGAGTGCTTCTTCGGGAATCAAGATTGTGTTGGGCTCCTGCAGTGCCGTATTTCGATCTCCCATCACGAATTCCAGTTCCATCAGGTCGATAAAAGCTGGGTCGACATAAGTGAAACCATCCACATTGGTATTGATCTCCTTATCTAGTCTTCGAAACTCCCGATTACCGGTTCCAAAACTGGGACTTGTGTTGACACGAGCCACCTCCTGAATCTCAGGAAAGTCACGTTTCATAGCCTCGGCCATTGGTGCTGGAAAGTGTGTACCCAGGTGAACTTCACCGCTTTTGCTATGCTGCATGATCACGCGATACAGTCGATCTCCTTCTTTGAGGTGTGTATCGAATTTCAGCTCATCTTGAATGTATAGTGCAATCATGAGACAAGCGGCGATGCCGAGGGCAAATCCCCCGATCTTTATCCAGGCATAGAATTTTTCCTTCTTGAAGTTTCGCCAGGCGATCGTCAAATTGTGTTGAAGCATTTTATTCAGATTTCAGGTGACAGCCGTCCCATGACAGCTATTGAATATTGGGTTAGGGTTAAAGGCATTACATGCCGATACTAGCGGCAACTTTCTTTTCGGAGACAATCTGACCGTCAAAAAGGTGGATGATTCTGTGGGCGTATTCTGCATCTCTTGGGGAGTGGGTAACCATGACAATCGTAGTACCCGAGTGATTCAGTTCCGCCAGCAGCTTCATAACTTCGATTCCGTTTTTAGAGTCCAGATTTCCTGTAGGCTCATCTGCCAGAATCAACTTGGGCTTGGCAACTACAGCACGGCAAATGGCAACACGCTGTTGCTGCCCACCGGATAGTTGTTGTGGGTAATGCTTAGCTCTATGGCCGATGTTGACTCTGTTCAGCACTTCCGTGACTCGCTGCTTTCTTTCCGCCTTGGGCATTTTGGTATAGATCAGTGGTAGCTCCACATTTTCAAACACATTGAGTTCGTCTATTAGATTGAAGCTTTGGAAGACAAATCCGATGTTGTTTTTCCGCAACTCCACTCTTTGCCTGGGACTGTAATGCGCCACCTCCTGAGCATTGAAAAGATAGGAGCCTTCATCGGGCTTGTCCAACAAGCCCAGGATGTTTAACAGGGTGGATTTCCCGCAACCGGAAGGACCCATGATGGCTGCGAATTCTCCATCCTTGATTTCCACAGACACTTGATTGAGGGCTGTGGTTTCCAATTCTTCTGTAGTGAAGATTCTTCTTAGATTTTTTGTTTCGATCATTGTTCTGGATTGCTTTGAGTTAAAAGATAAGTAATTAGCTTCCTATTACTTTAGGCTAAGTTTGTCGGTTTCGCCGAAAGATTCGTAGGCGGAAGTGATAATTTGATCACCCGCTTCCAGTCCTTCGAGCACTTCAAAGTAGCTGGGGTTTTGTCTGCCAAATCGAACTGTTCTTCGGTAGGCCTTCTTATTGTCTTCATCTACTAGATAAACCCATTTGCCGCCTGTGCTTTGGTAGAAGCTCCCACGTGCTACGAGTGTAGCTTCCTTGCTTGCTCCTAATTGGAGTTGGATATAATAGGTTTCTCCAGTGCGAATTCCTTCTGGAACTTCATCAAGGAAAGTCATGTCAATTTCGAATTTGCCATCCCGCACTTCCGGGTAGACTTTCTTGACCTGCAGGCGGTACTGCTTGTCGTTCTTTTCGGTCTCGCCGATTAACTGAGTCTTCACACGATGCAAATAATGTTCATCCACCTCCACGCGCATCTTATAAGCGGTCAGTACGTTGATCTGGCCAATCCGACTACCTTCGGAAATTGCCTCTCCAATCTGTGCATCCAGTAATCCGAGCTGTCCGTCGACTGCTGCCCTTACGTTCAGGTCTTCAAGCTTGCTTCTCACCAGCTTTATGTTTTGCTGCATGTTCTTTAGGTTGATCTCCATTTGCTCGACCTGGGATATTCTGAACAAGGAGTCTTGTACCTGTCGCATCTCCAGAAGTACCTGTGTTTTTAGCCCCAATTCATATTGTTCCTGCGAGATTAGGAATTCATCTCTGGAAACCACACCTTCTTCTACAAGCTGTTTATTTTGATCCAGCTTTCGTTTCCTTTGAATCAGGGTGTATTTCAGCTCTAATAGTTGCTGCTGTAAGCTAAGCCGTTCCTGCTCCATGCTGATTCGGGTATTGCGCAGGAAGTTGATCTGCTCGGCTAGTCGTGCTTCGCTCTCCATGATTTGAAGATGCAAATCCGGATTGCTAAGGGTGAGAATGATATCTCCTTTCTTCACGGTACTACCCTCTTCAATCAAAATGCTTTCGACTTGCCCGCCGACTACTGCATCTAGGTAGATGGTTGAGATCGGCTCTGCATTACCTGAGACCCGCACAAAATCCTGAAAGGAGCCGTCCTTCACTTCAGCCACTGTAATGCGATCCCGATCAACCCGGACTTCGCTTGCAGAATAATTGGCTTGTTGGTAGAAGACAAACAAAAGCAGAGACAGCAATGCTCCTGCTGCAATTCTAATCAAGTGCTTTCTTGACTTCTTCTTCTGGCTGATTGGCTTGTCCATGGCTTCCTTGTTTTGCTATAGTATTTCCAATGCCTGTGCCAAGAAGCTAAACAATTGATTTACAGGTACTTAAAACAAGTACACGCCAAGTCTGCTTCGAATTTTGTAAAGGATTCTTACAATCAGCTGTAAAGTTTTTTTACACTTTCTAGCAGCTTCAGGACTCTTTAATACAGCTGATTGAGTATCTTATAGCATTCTCAAGCCCTTTATTGCCCATCCATGCCCCACGGAAACATCCTCATCGTCGATGACCAAAAGAGTATTTTGACAGCCATCTCTGTCTTGCTCAATCGCTCAGTAGATAGAGTCTATAAGCTGAGCCAACCCAATGCCATACCGGAATACATAGCAGACAAATCACTCGACATGATCTTGCTGGATATGAACTTTCGTACCGGCATCAACAATGGCAATGAAGGATTGTACTGGCTAAAAGAAATCAAGAAGCTGGATCCGGAAATTGTCGTGATTATGTTGACTGCCTATGGCGAGGTGCCGCAGGCAGTAGAAGCAGTGAAGCAAGGTGCCCATGATTTCATCCTCAAACCCTGGGAAAATGAAAAGCTACTAACTACCGTATTAGCTGGCTTGAAGCTGCGGAAATCCCGCTTGAAGATACAGCAGTTGGAACAGGACAAAGACAACTTGACCCAGGAGGTCAATCGGGGATCTATGGACTTCATCGGGAAATCAAAACCGATGCTTGAACTCAAGCGAATGATCAGCAAGGTGGCAGCCACCGATGCCAATATCTTGATTACCGGAGAAAACGGAACGGGAAAGGAAGTAATTGCCAGAGAGATTCATCAGCAGTCCTTGCGCAAGGACGAACCTATGATCAGTGTGGACATGGGCGCGATCTCTGAGTCGCTTTTTGAGAGCGAACTATTCGGACATATGAAGGGAGCCTTCACAGGAGCCAATGCCGACCGGGCTGGCCGCTTTGAAGCAGCTAGTGGCGGCACCATCTTTCTGGATGAGATCGCCAACCTTTCCATGACCTTGCAAGCAAAACTGCTGCATGTGCTTCAGACAAGAACGGTCACCAGAATAGGCTCCAATCAAGCCATTCCTGTTGATCTTCGGCTGCTCTCGGCCACGAATCGGAACCTGGAAGAAATGGTGTCGGATGGATCTTTTCGTGAAGATTTGCTGTACCGAATGAATACCATCCAATTGGAGGCTTGTCCACTACGGGAGCGAAACGGTGACATCATCTTGCTAGCAGAATTCTATCTACAGCGCTACGCTACTAAGTATCAGAAGACCGGCCTTTCCCTATCAGAAAAGACCAAAAGGAAATTGCTGTCCAATCCCTGGAGAGGCAATGTACGCGAGCTGCAGCACAGCATGGAGAAAGCAGTCATATTGACCGAAAACGAGGTCTTGCAGCCAGAGGATTTCCACTTCCAAAAGGCGGTCAATAATCTTGATCAACTTACTGGTTTGAACCTGGGAGAAGTGGAAAAGAAACTGATCGCAGGAGCATTGTCAAGACATGATGGCAACATGACAGCAGTAGCAAAAGAACTCGGCATTACAAGACCGACCCTGTACAGCAAAATCAAGAAGTATGATCTATAAGCGCTTCTATTGGCAGGTCATACTTCGTGTGCTTGCTATTTTGTTGCTCTGTCTACTCACTGCCTGGCTGTGTTTTGCAACAAGTATTAGCAAAGCCATTGCGATACCTTTGATGATGGTAATTGGCTTTCAGACTTATGGGCTCATCTACTACCTCAACAAAACAAACCGGCTGCTGAGTACATTCTTCGACAGCGTTGCCAATAACGACTCCGCCCTATTGCTCAGTAGTCAGGGCATGGACAAAAACTATGAACTTGTAAAGCAGAGCCTGGGCAAACTCAATACGCAGCTACAAGAGCTAAAGATAAAGAACGAGCAATCGCAGATTCTGCTGGAAGCCATCATCGAAAACGCTGCCGTTGGCATTCTTTGCCTTGACGATAGCGGAAGAGTCTTATACAGTAGTAAGCGCGGTCGAAACCTACTTGGTCTCAATCACCTCAGCCATCTCAAGGCCCTGCTAAAGATCGACGAAAAACTAGTCGACATTATCAATGAGCTGGTTTCCGATGAACAGCAAGTCTACAAGCTACGCCTGAAAGGCAAGCACGCCCATTTGGTTTTTCACAGCGCCATCATCGAGCAAGGGCTAGACAAACTCCGCATCGTCTCCTTCACAGACATTCAAAATCAATTGGTCTCGAAGGAGCTGGATTCCTGGCAGAAACTGATTCGAGTATTGAATCATGAAATCATGAATTCCATTGCCCCCATCACCTCTCTTTCCGATTCCTTGCATCAGCTTTACGAACCCATCCAAGCCAATGATACCATAGGTGAAGAACTACTAGATGATACTCAAACAGGGCTTGAGGTAATCACGGAACAAGGAAAGGGACTCATCGCCTTCGTGCAGAGTTATCGAGAATTGAGCAGGCTGCCGGAGCCCAAACTTAAGCCTGTGCTATTACAGTCCTTACTCAAGAAAGTACAGCTACTAATGAAAATGGAGACTTTGGACCATTGCGACATTAACTTCGTCAACAAGACACCAAATGATCTAAGCCTGCAGCTGGACGAAAGTCAAATGATTCAGGTCATCACCAACCTCATCAAAAATGCCGGGGAGGCCATTCAGCAGGACGGAAAGGTTCAAATCACCGCTTACCAAGATGCCGATGGCTTAACCACCATCGAGATCGCTGACAATGGCAAGGGTATTGACGAAGAAAATCTCAGCAACATCTTCATTCCCTTCTACACAACCAAAGACAATGGCTCTGGCATCGGGCTCACGATTGTCTCGCAAATTGTGCGGAAGCACGGGGGTATGATTTCTGTTGAGTCCAATCTAGGGGAAGGGACGGTGTTTAAGATTAGTTTCTAGTGCTTAGTGCTCAAAGAATGAAAAGAAGGCCCAAAATAAAAGGT
>JAHDDV010000283.1 GCA_020629205.1 Chitinophagales bacterium
AAAAAGGGGGATTAGCTCAGTTGGCTAGAGCGTTTGACTGGCAGTCAAGAGGCCAGCGGTTCGAATCCGCTATCCTCCACCAAAAGCAGCTATCTTTATAGGGTAGCTGCTTTTCTGATTTTATACGTCACCAGTCACCAGTAATCCGTCATCAAGATCAGTAATCCGTCACCAGTCATCAGTAATCCAAAAGCGGCCTCATAGTTCAATGGATAGAATAGCGGTTTCCTAAACCGTAGATCCAAGTTCGATTCTTGGTGGGGCTACCAGGGCTCTGTAGGATTATCTACAGAGCCTTTCTTGTTTAGTCTGCTCAAAAGTTGAAGCAGTAAACTGGAAAAGACAGAAGTAAACCTGCATTGAGCGGATTCGAAGCTATTGCAATACGGGATTTGCCCCATTTTCTCAAAAACGACATTTTTTTTCGTACTTTTTTTTCTGTCTTTTTGGTTTGATTTCCACTGTTTTATGGATTCTATTTGGAATAATCTCAAATAAACTTGGAAAACTGTTGTGACTTATTTACCTTAGTATCGTCACCGGGAAACAATGGTGATTTCAAAGCAATCAAAAGCAGAAGGAGTGATTTAGATTGCCCCTCCCACCGGCTCGGGAGGGGCAGTCATCCCCCCTCTCAGTCCGCCAAATCGGACCAAAACAAAATACGGGTTTAATTCTTTTCATAATTCCCTTCCTGCCTATCAGGAAGGGTTTTTTTTTGCTTTTTTCACCGGAAAATCGAGCATATTGTTCTTGGTGAACATGGCGGTGTCGTCTACCTTTATAACACAAAAGAAGCCCAATCGTGGTAGATATACATTAGCCAATATTTTATGTGGCCATTGTTATGTGACCAGGCAACTTTTTACCCTCTTAAGTGGGTTATAAGAATGATATGAACTTCACCCGATCCTCTATATTGATTTTTACCCTCAGCTTACACCTGTACCAAGCTGAAGCGCAGAATGTCCTGCCAAAGGATGTGCAGGCTGGTCAGGAGAAAAGTACCCTTGTAAGTAGTCCTGAGCTTAATGCAGGCATAGCAAACAGTACAAGCTACCTCATTGATCCGGAATTGATGGTCAATACCATTAGCATTCTGCAGAAGAAACAGCTTCCGGCTAACATTCTAGAATACCTGGCCAATCACCATAAGACCGAAGAGGATTTCTTTGCTCAGATGATCTGGGATGATGAAGCCTTTGTCTTTTTGATTGGTGTACATGATACCAAAGGGGTGCATTTGCTGACCTTTGATGACGGAGGCCTGCTGCTGAGCCGCGAATGCCAACTTAATTAAAAAAGTGATTTTTCGGTCTGGTCGCTTGGATAACTGTGTCTGACAGGACATTTCTATCGGATTCTGTCTGCTCTCTTTCATTTGTCTTCACAGAATGCACCAAGGGGTGGATTTTGAACATGCATTTATGTACTTTATGGTGACGAAAATGCCTGCTTGATGAATCTCCATTCCTGTCCTCGATTTGCCATAATCTTGTTACTTTGTTTGTCTCTACATGATGTAATAGCTCAACAGCTGGACTATACTGAGATTGAGATAGCCATCGACTCAATCGATGATTGGTATACAATACAAGCAGCTGGTCTCGATGTAGATCATTACCATAAGACTCAAGAAGGGAATATACATTTGGTGGCCAATCATTTCGATATGGTCATGCTGAATGAGCATAATATAGCCTATACAGTAGTGCAAGAAGACCTTCAGGAATTCTACGCAAAGCGGCTAGCTCAATCCAGTGATAATAAGATGGCTTGTGGGCTGAGCAATTTTAGCCTGGGCAGTATGGGTGGATATCTAACTTACGAAGAGGTAATGCAGCATCTCAGCAGTATGCACGAGCAATTTCCTCAATTTGTCAGTCCTCCCGACAGTATAGGTCAGAGTTTTGATGGCATAGCAGTGCCGATGATTAAATTCTCTGATAACCCGCAAGTAGATGAATCCGAAATAGAGCCAGCGGTCTATTATGAGGCATTGACGCATGCGAGAGAACCCAACTCCATGATGGTGCTGATATTTTACATGTGGTGGATGCTGGAAAATCATGAAGAGGTTCCTGAGATTGCCTATTTGCTCAATAACCGGGAGATCTATTTTGTTCCCATTGTTAATCCTGATGGATACCTGTATAATCAGGCGATAGCTCCAAATGGGGGAGGACTCTGGCGAAAGACCCGAAGATCCAGCCAGCTGGATGAGAGTTGCTGGGGGGTAGACCTCAATCGCAACTATTCACACTTGTGGGGCTTTGATATTGGTTCGAGCAGTGACCCATGTTCGCCGACCTTTAGAGGAGAGGAGCCTTTCTCTGAAATCGAATCACAAAATGTACGAGATTTTGTTGAGAGCATTCAACCAACTGTGGCTTTTAGTAATCATTCTTATGGCAACAAATTTATGAATCCACTTTCACCGGTAGATTCACTGGTCGACTATGAAAGCTATTCGGAGTTTTCTTCAGCATTTATCCCTTATGAGTATCTCGGCTATGGACTGGTGAGTGAAATGCTCAATTACTATAGTTCGGGGACCACCAGAGACTATTTGCATTCACAAGGAATATATGCCTGGACACCGGAGATTGGCACCAGCTTTTGGCCGGAGCAAGAGGACATCTGTCCAACTGCTCAGAAATTTCTAAAGGCGCTTCGCTATACCACCTGGATTGGTGGAGCCTATGTGAATATTCTGGATCAAGAGCTGCTTGACCAGGATTTTCTAGAGCCGGAATCGGTCCATACTATTGCAGCCAGATTGAAAAACAGAGGTGTTGGTGGTCCTGCGAAGGCTGTGGAGCTTCGGCTGTCTTCAGATAATCCGCATGTCACTATTGTGGAGGAGAGTTTTTTTCTGGATACTTTGCCTGCCAGGTCGAGCACCGATGCGCCTTTGTATTTTTCATTTAGTTTGGAGGAATCAGTAGAGCCTGGCGACGAGATACAGTTTACACTGAGGGCTAGTCAGGAGCAAATTATCACAGACAGCCTTCGCTTCTCTTATTTTGTTGAGGCTCCCAATAGTCAGGTACTTTTTGCAGACGATGCAGAGTCGGGTATGATCAATTGGATGAGCAATGGACAACAGCCCTGGGACACCACCTTCGTAGATGCCGTTAGTGGTAATCATTGTTTTGCTGATAGTCGATATGGCAATTACCAGCAAGGGGAGAATAACAGTATTGAAATGCTGGAATTTGTGGATCTTTCGGGTACCTCGCGACCAATTCTTGAATTTCAGGCGAAATGGGCTCTTGAATACCTCAGCGATCGGGTTATGCTTGAACTAGTGCATGAGAACGGATCAATTAGTAACCTCGGCCTGTATACCGATCAGGTGATAAGTGAGCTATCCAGTAATGATTTCACGGGTCACCGCCATTGGCAGCAGCTACGATACGATCTGAGTTCCTTTATTGGCACTTCGATCAAGCTGCGATTCACATTATTGGCAGACAATCTGGTACAAAGTGATGGATTCTTCTTTGATGATATCAAGATATATGACGCCGATTGGCTCAACCCGCTGGAGAGCGAACAAGTGGAGCAAGGCAAGGACTTTCAGGTGTTCCCCAATCCTGCGAGCGATTACTTGATGATACAGGGAATTACGCTGGAGAATCAACTAACAAGGTTCGAAATTCATGATTTGAGCGGAAAATTGCTGCAAAAAGGGCATCTCAGGCCTGAGCAAGCAAGAATTCACTTAGAACAGGCTCATGAGGCTATGGTAGTGATAACAATCTACCTTGCAGATGGGATTCTTAGGAAAAAAACACTGATTCTACACTAGTAACTTTGCCCGAAGGGCTGATTCTGATCAATTTCTTTCTTTAATGTCTATATGAATTTCTACTGTAATGTGCAGTATTTCAATTGTTTAGCTTCTTTCCAATCATAAGCACTAAAACCGACATTTTTGCATTTACTTTGGTGGCTTTTGGCATTGTATTCTGGATTCAAAGTCTTAACCTTGTATACATTGGGACCACTTTGGTCTAGCGGAAAAAGCTAAAATTTGAATTAGCTAAGCAGGTTTGTAAAATTTTGGCTATTTTAGAATTGATAGGAGAAAAAGTGGCACCATTTTGAGTTTTGTGTTCAAAATTTGGCAAAATAGTGTTTCAAATGATGACATAAATCAAATAGAACGTATCAACAAAGAATTCGACATGAAGGAAGCAGCATGCGGACTTCAGAATATCAAATGTATTTTAAGGGTTGTTGTTTGAAGGTGTATGGGAACACTAATGAAAGACATTGACTAGTGCGCTAATGTCGTTTTTTTCGAACAATGGAAATGCACACCTTTCGGGGTGCCCAAATTTGAGTATTGGACTTTTAAAGCTTGGGACCTTTTTAAGTCTAATTTGGCTAACTTAGAAAAAGGTAGGGTTTCCTGCCTTTTTCTTTTTTTACCCCCTCTGGTCCCGTATAATCATGCCAATTGTAATCTCATCTGAAGGAAAAAGGGTAAATTTGGCCTCAACCGCAGCTGCCCTGTATGAAAGATTCCGTCAATCAGGATTTACAATTTTGCAAAGACCATAAGCAAAAGAAACTAGCCGTCTTGATCGATCCAGATAAGATAGATTCGGGAGCGGTGTCCCTACTGGTTGATAATGCTGTCAATGCTCAGGTTGATTATCTTTTCATTGGAGGAAGCTTACTCGTTGATGATTCCTTCAGTTCCTGCGTCGAGTACATCAAGTCTTCATGCGACATTCCACTCATCATCTTTCCTGGCTCCATTTTTCAAATGAGTCCGAAAGCCGATGCCATCTTCTTCCTCTCCTTGATCTCTGGTCGTAATGCAGATCTATTGATCGGACAGCATGTTTTGGCAGCCCCTTTATTGAGATCAATGAAAATCGAAGTGATGCCCACCGGCTATATGCTGGTAGATGGGGGGGCACCGACCACGGTCTCCTACATCAGCAACAGTCAGCCTATTCCGCGGGATAAGCCACCAATTGCGGTGTGCACAGCTATGGCAGGGGAGATGCTAGGCCATCGTGTTATCTACATGGATTCAGGCAGCGGAGCCAAATACTCCATCTCGCAGGAAATGGTAAAGGCAGTTAGCGATAACATCTCTGTCCCATTGGTCATCGGTGGTGGAATTAGAAGCCCGGAAGAGGCCGCGAAAATTTCCCGGGCGGGTGCGGAACTAATTGTGGTGGGAAATGCTTTTGAAAGAGACCCTAACTTAGTTTTCGAAATGAGCGAGGCGGTTCACGCCTGTAGCCAGCTCCTCCCAAACAAAGCATGAAAGCAGTCGTATACAAATCCACCGGAAGTTGGTACACCGTCAAGACAGAGCAAGGCCAATTTATTGAAACCCGAATCAAAGGCAAGTTCAGATTAGATGGAATGCGTACCACCAACCCCGTCGCCGTGGGAGACATCGTACATATCGAGATGGAAGAAGGCATGAATACGGCCATGATCGTAGAGATTGAAGATCGCAAGAACTACATCATTCGCCAGTCTCCCCGCAATGTTCATCTTCGCCACATTATCTCGGCCAATGTTGATCAGGCACTATTGATTTGCTCCTGCAAGAGCCCTCGCACCCCTAGCGGGTTCATAGATCGCTTTACCATCACGGCAGAAATGTATCATATCCCAGTGCAGTTGATTTTCAACAAGAAGGATATCTACAAGGCCAAACAAATGAAGGCTTTCGAGCAACTCAAAGAAAGTTATGAAGCTATTGGCTATCCATGCATGCTCGTCTCGGCAATGGATCCGGAAGATATTGAAACAATCAGGGAGCTTCTGGATGGGAAAGTCACGCTGTTTTCCGGCCAGTCAGGCGTCGGTAAGTCCTCACTTATCAATGGATTGCAGGCTGATCTGCAAATCAAAACCAAGGAGGTCTCTCGATACAATGAAAAGGGTTTGCACACCACCACCTTCGCCACCATGTACGATCTGGAGTCTGGTGGACAAATCATTGACACACCCGGCATAAAAGAACTGGCTTTGGTGGATCTCGATGCGGCGGAGGTATCGCACTACTATCCAGAAATGCGTGAGCTGATTTCTGAATGCCGGTTCAATAATTGCTTGCATATCAATGAACCGGACTGCGCTGTGAAGCTGGCAGTCGAAAGCGGTAAAATTACCGACTTTCGCTACCAACATTACGAGAAGATTCTCTGGGAAATGGGCGTATCCTAAGCACTACAAAGTGCCTCGCAACTCCTGCTCCCGTTCTATAGCCTCAAACAAAGCCTTAAAGTTGCCCTTACCAAAGGACTTGGCTCCTCTACGCTGAATGATCTCGTAAAAGACCGTTGGACGGTCTTGCACTGGCTTGGTGAATATCTGCAAGAGGTATCCTTCCTCATCGCGATCCACCAGTATGTTTTGTTCTTTCAACAATTCCAGATCTTCCTTTATATCGCCTACGCGATCCAGCAAATCATCATAGTAATTATCCGGTACGTACAAGAAGTCAATACCTCTTCTTCGCAACTCCGACACCGTCTCAATTATATCATCCGTAGCAATGGCAATATGTTGTACACCAGCGTCATGATAGAAGTCCAAATACTCTTCAATTTGTGAGCGCTTTTTACCTTCAGCTGGCTCGTTAATCGGAAACTTCACGTAACCGTTTCCATTAGATACAACCTTGGACATTAATGCTGTATACTCAGTCGAAATGTCCTGATCGTCGAAGGTGATCAATAGGTTAAAGCCCATTACTTTTTCATAGAATTCAACCCACTTGTTCATCTCTCCCCAGCCTACATTGCCTACACAGTGATCCACATACTTCAATCCCACCGGCTTGATTTCCATAGGGGACTTCGCAGCTTTAAAGCCTGGCAAAAAGGCACCCTTGTAGTTTTTACGCTCCACAAACTTGTGAATCGTTTCCCCATAAGTATGGATGGCTGACACAACGATCTCTCCATGCTCATCTGTCATCTTTTGTGGCTCCATAAAGCTTACTCCACCACGTTTGGTGGTTTCTTCGTATGCCTTTGCAGCATCTTCGACCCATAGGGCCAGTACTTTCACGCCATCGCCATGCTTCAAGACATGCTGACTGATCGGGCTATCCGGCTGTAGGCCGGAAGTCAGTACAAAGCGAATCTTGTCTTGCTTCAGCACATAGCTGCACTGATCTTTTAGTCCAGTCTCTGGTCCTGCATAGGCAATCAATTCAAAGCCAAAAGCCACCTGATAGTAATAGGCAGCCTGCTTGGCATTACCCACATAAAATTCCACATGGTCTGTCCCCAATAAAGGCAGGAAATCTACCTGAGGTTGATCCATTAAGGAATGTGCGTTTGTATTCTCCATTTGCTAATTTTTGTTGTTCTCCTTTATTCTTGCTGTTTTTGTCATAATACACAATACACAATACACAATACACAATACACAATACACAATACACAATA
>JAHDDV010000284.1 GCA_020629205.1 Chitinophagales bacterium
ACTAGTGTTGTATTTGTACCACTATTCTGTATCATAATTCCACGAAAAAGGGTGCTGCTCACGCAGGGCCCTTTTTTGTTTTTGCGCGCAGCAATATCAAAAGAAGAGCTATTGCATACTGCCAAGAAAGGTGAAGAGATCCGGCTTATCGTTGAGCTGCTGAAAGATGAATTTGTGTTCGTCCAAACGTTCCAGCAGACCCTCCAGATCATCCTTGCATTGTAGTTCTACCCCCACCAGAGCGGGGCCCATGGCTCGATTGTGTCGTTTGGTGTATTCGAAGTGGCAGATATCGTCCCGCTCCCCTAGAATCTGGTTACAGAACATGGCCAATGCTCCAGGTCGCTGAGGAAAACGAATGAGAAAGTAATGCTTTAGACCTTTGTGAAGCAGCGAGCGTTCTCTTATTTCCTCTGTCCTTGTAATATCGTTGTTCCCACCGCTGATGATACAGACTACTGTCTTGCCCTTGATCTGCTCTCTATACTGATCCAGAGCACTAACAGATAAAGCTCCCGCGGGTTCCACGACCAATGCCTGCTCATTGTAAAGATCCAGAATATCGGTGCAAATCTGACCTTCCGGTACCAGACAAATCTCTTTTACCCTATCTTTTACTATGGCAAAGTTGATCTCCCCAACACGTCTGACCGCAGCGCCATCCACAAATTTGTCGATCTCCTCCAGTGTGATAACCTTTTGTGCCTTTATAGAAGCTTTCATGGCAGGAGCTCCTTCAGGCTCTACGCCAATGATCTTGGTTTCCGCTGAAATCTCGCTCATATAGGAGATCATTCCCGCGATGAGGCCACCTCCTCCGATAGGACAGAATAGAAAATCTATCGGATCATCCGCATCTTCCAGTATCTCGACTGCCACCGTTCCTTGTCCAGCGATGATCTTTTCATCATCGAAAGGGTGTATGAAGGCTTTACCTGAAGATTTGCAATCTTTCATTGCCTCGGCAAAGGCATCGTCAAAAGTATCTCCCGTCAATACAATTTGGACGAAATCCTTTCCATGTAGATTGACTTGTGAGATTTTCTGCTTTGGCGTAGTTACCGGCATATAGATCTTGCCATGGATCCCGAGTTTGAAACAAGACAAAGCTACTCCTTGAGCGTGGTTTCCTGCACTGGCACAGACAATGCCTGCGTTCTTTTGGCTTTCCGTAAGTGAGTGCATCTTGTTGTAGGCACCTCTTATCTTGTAAGATCTGACAACCTGAAGATCCTCTCGCTTTAGATAGATATCCGCTTCGTAGCGCTCCGATAGAATCGGATTGTGCACTAAGGGTGTTCGCACCACCACTGGTTTGAGGAGTAAATTGGTTCTATGTATTTCGGATACGGAAATCAAGGCTTGTTTTAGCTTTTGCATCTAGGTTTGGTTGGGAGTAGGCTATCGGATCTCAATGATGAACCAGGTTTTTTTCCAGCTGGGTGATCAGTGCATTAAAGTCCTTCGGGGCTGGTGCTGTAAACATCATCTTCTCATTGGTATGTGGATGATGCAGTACCAATTTTTGAGCATGCAAGGTCAATCGACTCATCAAGGGTCGCTCCGGCTGATCCTCCTTTCGTTTGTACTTTCGCTTGATTTTGCTCAAATAGATGGCATTGGAACTGCCATACATACTATCGACTGCCAAAGGGCATCCTATGTATTGAAGATGCACCCTGATTTGGTGGGTACGTCCCGTTTCGATGCTAACTTCTAACAAAGTATAAGGGCCAAGTCTTTTGATGGTATGATAGTGGCTGATAGAGGCCTTGCCGCGACCATGTACCACCATCTTACCTTTAACGAAGGAGTGCTCAGCAATAGGCTCATTTATGGTACCGGATTCTTCAGTGGGAATGCCACGCACCAATGCCCAATAGGTCTTTTCCGTTTGACGCTTTTCAAACTGCGTATTTAGGTGCTTATGCGCCTCCGGAGTTCTGGCAAAGACCAGCAGACCTGTTGTTTCCTTGTCCAATCGATGCACCGTGTATACCTCGTCAAAGTACTTTTCAAGTCCCTGTTTTACATTGGGTAGACTATCGTCAAAGCGATCAGGTATACTGAGCATTGGAGCAGGCTTGTTGACCAGAATCATGTGCTCATCCTGAAAAACCACCTCCATATTGCGTAATAACTTGTGGGCTGATAGACGATTCATATCTTACTAGTTTTCTTGGCTTAGAGTCGAATTCTGAGCAATTTGCTTAAGGTCTCTTGTTCGAGTTCCTCTACATATCCTGGGTTTCTTGCTTTGAGTACCAAATCTTGTATCCGATACCTAAACAGCCGCAAGGTAGGAATACCAACTTTAGCAGTCATCCTTCTTACCTGCCTATTTTTCCCTTCTGTAAGGCAAAGACTTAGCCAGCTTGTCGGGATATGCCTTCTAAATCTAACCGGAGGATCTCTTTCCGGCAGTAAATCTGTAATCAGAGGGCTTGCTTTTGCCACTTTACAGCGATGCTCCTTCTTGTTGATTCGGATGATGGGTCTGCTTTGCAGAGCGATCAAATGTGCCTCTTCAAGCTTGCCTTCCACCTGTACCCAATACTCTCGTTCATGTTCAAACTTTGGGTCTAAGAGTTTGTGATTGAGTCGCTTGTCATTGCTTATCAGCAGGAGACCTTCACTATCCTTGTCCAATCGGCCGATTGGATACACATCTTTGGGGAAATCCCAGAGACCTGCCAGCGTCTCATATCTATCCTCTCCGCTAAATTGTGAAAGCACACCGTAGGGCTTATAAATCATGTAATATCTCAAAGTTGACATCGCCAGCAAGTTTTGTGTCAGAAGCTTCGGAAACTGCGCAAAGGCCAATTGACCGTCTACAAATGTAAAGGAAGAACTAGCAAAGGCTGTGAATTCTGGTGATTCTTTGTTTTTGGAATGACCATTTTTGCAGCTTCCAGAGCCTACAAATGAAGGGAAATTAGAGTGCCGATGTTCCTTTGTTTAAAACTTTCATATGCGTAATTTTGCGGCGGTCTCAGAGATGTCTCATTTCGATCTATTTTGGAGGCCAAGTGCCAGATTCTCAAGCTGTGACGTCATAGGCCAGACAAGTCTACATGACGTGAATATGACACAATAAGCAGAACACAATTGATCAACATGAATAAAGTACTCGTAATTATTCTCACCCTATTGCTATGGGCTTTTGCGAGCTGGTTTTACTACTCGCAGGCTACAGGTGGCGCATTTTGTAGATCCTTGCCATCCTTTAGCTATGTGGCAAAAGACCTCTCCCTAAAAGCACCGGAGACCTTCTCTTTTGCTCGTTCAGGCACAACGCCCACGATTCCAGGAGAGACCAAGAGTCGACTCACTGAATTGGGTAAGTATCTAAAATCCAATGATAAAGCTACGGTCAACGTGACCGGCTTCTACAGTGGTCAGGAAAAGAACTCTTCGAAGTTTAAGAATCTTGGACTTGCCAGAGCAGAAGCGATCAAGAATGTCCTGCTGGGTCATGGTTGTAAAGCGGAACAGGTACGGGTAGCAGAAAAACTGATAAAGGAAGATGCCAGTCAGGCAGATGATATTTTCATTTCTGACCGTGTATACGGTGGTATTGTGGCTCCTGGAGCTGCCTTGGCTGCCGTCAAAGCACCGCCGGCTGTCGCTCCTGCTGTAGGATTTAGCGTGTCAGGTGAAGGCCAACGATTCGGTACAAAAGAAAACTTCCTGTTTCCGATGGGCAGTGATGTGCCTGTGATACCGGCCACCACAGAGAAGGAGCTGGGCAAATTGGCAGCTTATCAAAAAACTGATGCCGGAAATGTAGTGGAGCTAACCGGTCAGTATGCAAGAACAGAGAAAAACAAAACCAAGTATGAAAACCTTGGAATTGCAAGAGCGGCCAAGATCCGCGAAAATCTGGTGAAGAAGGGAGTACCTCAAGATCAGGTAATCCTGAAGAGCAAGATGATTGACGCGGGCAAATTCAATGCAGACAATAAGCTCTTGGGTGGTGTATTAGGCAAGATCATCAAAGTCAAAGCCAGTGATACCGGTGCAGACATCTTTAAGCCAAGAAATGTCTACTTCGAAACCAATAGCTACACGATGCGTATGGATTTGGAGCTAAAACAATTCCTGGAAAATGCAAAAGCATATCTAGCCAAGAATCCAGGCAAGAAAGCCATCCTGACTGGACATACGGATAATCAGGGAGATGCTGGAGCCAATATGGAGCTAGGTCGCAAGCGAGCCAAATTCATCAAGGATTACCTTGGTGCTCAAGGGGTAAAAGTAGGCCAAATGAGCAGTAGCTCCAAAGGGGAGACAAGCCCCATTGCTGACAACAAAACAGCAAAGGGCAGAGCGGAAAACCGTCGTGTAGAAATCTTGATTAAGTAACAGCGAAATTTAAAAACACTTACAAATGAATATAGGATTAATATTGGGCGCAAGCTGCTGGGATTTATTCTCAGCCACCTTACCATGGTTGCTAGCCTTCCTCTTATTGTCTTTCCTTCTCGGTCTGCTTTTAGGATGGCTCTTTTGGGGACGTATCATGGCTGCCCTACGTGGAGAAGCTAATGGACTGAGAACTGCCGTTGGTGATTGGGAATCCAAATACAATGGTGTACTGAAAGTGCGTGACCAACAGGAAGGCACGATTAAGGGCTTGAACAGCAATTTGACTTCACTGCAAGGTGAGAAGCAAGGATTGCTTTCTGACATCTCTGGCTTGCGTGGTAAAGTCGCAGATCTAGAGCCTTGGAAAAGCAAGTACAGCAGTGTTTCGACACAATATGAAGCCGCCACAAAAAAGTCAGCTGATCTGCAAGCCAAATTGGCCGCCATGCAAAAGGAGCGCGACAAGTATCAAGCGGACTTCAATACGGCCAACAAGTCTGCGGCAGATTGGAAAGCGAAGTTTGGTGAATTTGAGCCTTACAAAGCCAAGTTCACAGCTATTCAGCCTGATCTGGAAGCCAAAAAGAAGCAAGTACAGGGCTTGACTGCCGATGTAGATCGAGTGACAGGAGAGAAAGCTAAGATCGAAGCTGAAGTACAAGCCAGAGATACAAAGATTGCCAAATTGGAAAAGGATGTGGCAGATGCCATTGCCAAGCATAGCGGCTGCGATAATAGTATTGCCGATTTGAAAGCACGATTGGCCGCTCTCGAAAAGAAGAATGGAGATCTGATTCTGGATCTGGAAAAAGAGAAGGCTTCGAAGTCAGGCTTGCAAAACTCTGTGAAGCAATTCCAAGGAGAAATTGCCAACTGGGAAGGCTGGAAACTAAAGCTGGACAAAGAGAAGAGTGAACTGAGCAACAAATTGGTCAATCTGGAAGGCACTAATAAGAAAGCCGCAGCGGACTGGGAGGCTCGGTGGAATAGCCTAAAAGCTGCTTCCGATAAAGAAAAAGCCGACTTAAACGCACGTTTGAATGGCGCTCAGGCAGATGCTGCAAAACAAGGAGCGGCAGCAGATAAAGAAAAAGCAGATTTGCTAGCCAGACTGAAAGGCATGGAAGCAGATTTGGGTAAAGAAAAAGCCAATTGGGAGCTGAAGTTTACTAGCCTCAAGGCCGATGCAGAGAAGGAAAAAACGCAGCTGGCCTCTACAGCCTCAGGACATCAAGCAGAGCTAAATAAGATCAAAGCCGACTGGGAGTCCCGATACAACAAGCTGAAAGCGGATTCAGACAAGGATAAAGCAGATCTCACAGCCAAGTTCAATGGTGCTACTGCGGAACTAGGCAAACTACGATCTGATTGGGAATTGAAGTACAATACCTTCAAGACCGAGGCCGAGAAAGAGAAAGCAGAGTGGAATATCAAGATCAACGCTGCTACAAACGAGGCCAACAAGGCCAAAGGTGATTGGGAAGCTCGCTACAATAACCTCAAGTCAGCCTCCGACAAGGAACGTGCTGATTTGACAGCCCGTCTTAACAGCATCAAGAGCGATGCTGATGGACGTAGCAAAGAATGGGAGAGCCGCTACAATAGCCTCAAGCTGACAATCGATCAGCGTGCAACTGAGATGAGCAATCTCAAGAATGCGGCAAGCCAGACACGCACGGAATGGGAGACCAAGTACAACACCCTCAAGGCTGCCAATGATAAGGTGGTAGGAGAGTGGACCATGAAGTACAATGCACTGCGCAATCAAGCGGAAAAAGACAAAGCCGCTTCTGGTACGCACGCTGAGCAATTGAAGAAGCTACAGGCAGAAAGAGATCAGCTGAATGATCGTGTCAAAGTGCTTTCGCAAAACCTTGAGAGAGACAAAGCAGAGTGGAGCAAGAAATACGAATCCCTTCGCGTAGCCTCAGAAAGTAGCAGCTCTGAGTGGAAAATTAAGTTCGCCCAAGTAGAAAAGTCCAACAACCAAGCGGCAAACGAGTGGAAGGACAAATACCACAAACTGAGCGAGCAAAGCAAGCAAGACAAGAAGAACTGGGACCAGCGTTGGTCCAACTACCAGCAACTGGAGAAGGAGCGAAATGACCTGAACAACAAGTTCAAATCCCTTCAGGATAAGTGGGAATCCGACACCAATCGAATGAAAAGCGAATTGGCTCAGCTCAAGGAATCTAGCAAGCGCAGCATCGCCAAAGCCGACTTCGATGCCCTTCAAGGGAGATACAACGATAGCGATAAGCGAGCCAGAGAGCTGCAAGCCATTCTGGTGAAACTGGAACAGAATCACAAGAAATTGGGTGTTGACTATGATGAGCTAAAGGCAGAACTAGCACAGCTTCGTAAGCAAGCCGCCAAGCCCCTTGCAGCGCCAATTGCAAAGCCTGTGATCGCTCCCAAATCTGATGTCGAAAAAGAGAATGAAGCCCTTGCAAGAGTAAAGGCCAAAGCCTCTAAGATTGACTTTGCGCACATCGGTAAAGCTGATGCCAACAAGAAAGATGATCTCAAAAAGATCAAAGGAGTTGGTCCTTTCCTCGAGAAGAAGTGTAATGCACTAGGCATCTACACCTACAAGCAAATTGCCAACTTCCGTCGAAAAGATATCGACATGGTCAATGATGCCATTGAATTCTTCCCAGGCAGAATCCTCCGGGACGACTGGGTAGGTCAGTGCAAAGGTTTCCTGAAGCCTAAGAGCACTAAAGATGACCTGAAAAAGGTAGAAGGCATCGGGCCAAAGATTGAGCAGTTACTCAACAAAGGTGGAATCCACACTTGGGATCAGCTCTCACAGGCTAAAATAGGCCGTCTACAGGAAATCCTGAACTCAGGTGGTCCAAGGTACCAGATGCACGACCCATCTACTTGGCCGAAGCAAGCTCAGATGGCCCATGAAGGTAAGTGGGAAGCACTCAAGAAATGGCAAGATGAACTAGACGGAGGTAAGGCTTAATAGCTGGATCTTCTGCAAGATAGAAAGTGCAAGTGCAGTCAGGTTTCTGATTGGCTTGCACTTTTTTGGTTT
>JAHDDV010000285.1 GCA_020629205.1 Chitinophagales bacterium
TGTTGATTGTTGATTGTTGATTTTAATAGATATTTAACTTCAATCACCCCAATTTGGAGAGGCTTTGGCATTTCCCTAAAACGATTTGATCCCTTGGGATGCTGGCTGACAAGGCCTTTGCACTTCGAGGAAGGACATTCGGTAGAAAGTTCGTGAACTTTCTCTACCTGCCTGAAGTACTTTGTTCCTTAGCGCGAGCCACGGTCGGTGCAAAATAGCCCAGATAGAAATGGAAATGGTGGTGCACTGAGCGCCTGTATGCGCCACTGATGGTGGCTCGTAGCTTTGCGGAGAGACGCCAGCAGTGGATGCATACAGCAGCGAAGGGTGCCTCCATTGGAATGGATAGCTGGACGATCGTTGCCACGGCCGAAGCCTGCTGGGCTCCAAAAAAAGAGACAGGATTTAGAACTTCGAAAGCCCTCAAATGAAGAGATAAAAGTCGCGCACCAAATCTTCAAATTCAGCGGTATAATCGTGTCGGCGGGTTGAGTTTTGGATGACCAGAGAGTCCTGCTTGCATGCGACCGGGTGCCGCTTCAATTCTAGCAGAATCCGGAAAACGGGCTTGGTATGGAGTGAGCGGACTTCGGTGCATCGAGAGGGATAGAAACCCGACTTTGCAAAGTACTCCTGATCAGGACACTGATCAGCAGGCAAGATGAGACTGAGCGCGCCCTTGTCCTGCAGTAATAAACTTGCTGCCGACAACAAATCGGATAGACTCAGGCTACCCATATGACGAGCCTGATTGCGGTCTTCATCTTTGGAAAGATAGTGTTTCTCGAAAAAGGGTGGATTGCAAACCAGGGTATCGAATTCTTGCTTGTGATGCAGGGCAAATTCCTGTACGCTACCATAGTGAAGCAGGAGGTGGTCTCGATAGGGACTGTGCTCAAAATTTTGCCGGGCCTGCATGCAGGCGGAGGCATTTAGCTCGATCGCCTCCACAATGGCCTCGGGATTTCGCTGAGCGAGCATCAGTGCAATCAGACCGGTGCCTGTGCCGACATCCAGAATTCTTCTGGCTTGAGACAGCCCTATCCAGGCACCTAATAAAACACCATCAGTCCCAACTTTAAGTGGGCTGTAGTGTTGATAGAGCGAGAACTGTTTGAAGTGAAAAATGCCGAAGATGTTTTGTGCCAAAAGAAGGGCCGAAGCCGGGAAGCGCAAGATATGTCTTTCCTAAACATTTATCCGCTTTCCTTCTTGATATGCTGAGCAATGTATGCATCTTTGCGCTCTCTAAGCACTGAATCCATGCCCAACAGAACCCGTAGTAACGCCACCCTCTTCCTGCTCTTTCTTGTGATGCTGGGAGCTTTGTACTATGCCACGAAATTGCATTTCTTTCATGACCTGAAGGCCTTTTTCCCGGACAATGATCCGGATCTCGATTTTTATGAGGAGCATCGGATGCGCTTCGAATCCGATGACAACTTTGTATACATTGGACTCAGTAATGAGCCGAGTGTCTTCGACTCTACTTTTCTGGCAAGTGTCCGGGCTTTTACGGATAGTTGTTCCCAGGTGAAGAACATTGAATCGGCCTCCTCGCTGTGTACCATCAAGGATGTGGTCATGAGTCCGATGGGGCCTGTGCAGTTTCCTGTGCTTCACTATGATGATCCTTTGACTTATAGGACTGACAGCATACGCATCTTCTCTGACGAGCGGCTGTTGAATCGCTATATAAGTCGTGATGGGACTTGTCTGGCTATTGTCTTGAAAAATGTGGGAGACCTGCCTGAAGGCAACAATAAGAAGATCAATGCCGATGTCGAAAAGCTGATGAGCGGCTTTGGCTTTAGCGAAATGCCGATTGCCGGAAGAATCCATACTACGGCGGTGATGATCGATGGTATTGTCCAGGAAATGAAATTCTACACCATTGTGTCGGCTGCCTTCGTCTTCTTCGTTTTGATCTTGCTTTTGCAGCGATTCTGGGGGGTCGTCCTGTCTTTTACAGCGGTAGTCATCGGCTTGATTCTCTTTATGGGATTTATCGGATTCACGGGGCAGCCCTTGACTTTGCTGAGTAGTTTGTTCCCCATTTTGTCACTCGTGGTAGGTATGTCTGATGTGATTCACATCACTTCAAAATACCTGGATGAATTGCACAAGGGCAAGAGTAGGGAGGAAGCGATCAAGATTACTATACGTGAGATCGGACTGGCTACATTGATGACTTCACTGACCACTGCGATTGGATTCATGTCTCTCTATTCTTCCAATATCAGTGTGATCCGACAGTTTGGAATGCTGGCCGCTGCAGGGGTGTTCATTGCCTACATTTCCGTGATTGTTTTTTCTTCGGCCATGCTGGTCAGGTTTGGTCCAGATCAGATTGCCAACATCAAAAATCACCATAATTTTTGGGATAAATGGATGGAATGGGTCTACCAGTTTACCAGCCGGAATAAGAAACTGATGATGGCTGTTTTTGCCCTGCTACTCTTGGTTTGTGGCATCGGGATGAGCAAGGTATCGACCAATACTTATATACTGAGTGACATACCACGGAATACTAAGCTCTACACAGATTTCCTGTTTTTCGAGGATATGCTTAGCGGTATTCGTCCCTTTGAACTGGCCATCGAAGCTGGTCAGGATCGTCGTCTGAATGAGTTTGAAGTATTGCAGGAAATCGAGAAGGTAGAACAGTATATCAAGCAAGAGGATGGCATGGGTACGGTGGTATCACCGACCACTCTATACAAGAGCATTCGCAAGGCCCACTTTGCCAATAAGCCAGGATCTTATGCGCTGCCAACAACAGAAAAGGAGTTGGCAAAATATGAAAGACAGATTCATCGATCGAAGCGCGAAGAGGTAAATCTGTTTATCAGTGCAGACAAGCAGTACGGTCGACTCAGCAGCAATGTCAGAGATATGGGCTCGGATACACTGGGCATGATGAATGCGCGGATCATGAACTGGATACAAGAGAACACAGACCCATCTCTTGCCGAGTTTAGATTGACCGGCACAGGCCTGATAGTAGACAAGAACCACGGCTATCTGCGACAGAACCTGATCTTCGGATTGACGGCGGCATTGCTAGTGGTAAGCTTGTTTATGGCCTTCCTGTTTCGCTCTATGAAGATGGCCCTGATCTCTATGATTCCCAATATCATCCCCTTGCTATGCTCAGCAGCTTTGATGGGTTACTTTGGCATTACGCTGATGGCGAGTAGTTCGATTATCTTTACTATTTCCTTTGGCATTGCGGTGGATGATACCATTCACTTTTTAAGTAAATTTCGCCTACAATTGGCTAAGGGTATGTCTGTCGATGATGCGATTCATACGACCTTGCTGGAAACCGGGAAGGCCTTGTGCATCACAACGCTGGTGCTCTTCTTTGGCTTTCTGGTCCTGGCCTTCTCCTCCTTTCAAGCGACCTATTATGTTGGACTGCTCATCAGCTTTACACTCTTAGTGGCTCTGCTTTCGGATTTATTTATCTTGCCCGTGCTTTTGTCCTGGTTTTATAAGGACTCAACAATTACAAAGCCCGAATAAAATGCCTACAGTCTTTTCTCATTCGATAGCGGGATGGGCATTATCCAAAGTCTATCCTGGAATACCCTACAAGCCTTCTTTGGCAATCTGGGCGGCCATTTGTGCCTCCATTCCGGATGCCGATGTGCTGGGTTTTCGATTTGGCATTCCCTATGGAAGTATGTGGGGACATCGGGGCTTTACGCATAGCCTGTTCTTTGCCCTTTTGTTTGGGCTATTGATTGCCTTTATCTATACCAAAGGCAAGGGATCCCTGATCAAGTATTGGCTGTTTTTTGCTTTAGCCACTGCCTCTCATGGCTTGATGGATTGCTTCACCACTGGAGGCAAGGGTATAGCTTTGTTGGCTCCATTTACCGATGAGCGATTCTTTCCTCCCAGGGAGTTTCGGGTCGTGAAAGTATCGCCTATTGGCATCAGCAACTTCATCTCTGAATGGGGCTGGAAAGTGATACAGTCGGAGTTCTTTTGGATTTGGATCCCCTGTATTATACTGGCTTTGCTTTTGGGGAAGAAAAGCTCCCAATTATGATCACCAAGGCGCAGGTCAGCATCAAGAGCACAATGAGATCGCATCCAAAGAAAAAGCCCTTGGGCAAGATTCCTAAGATGGAAGCCAATAGCATAACCTCCCCGATCAGGATGCTGGCTATACATGCTGCAGCACTGGTTTTCTTCCAGTGCAAAACGGCAACGGTAGTGGGAAAGAGCACCGCCAAACCAGTAAAGGCTTGCTTGGCGATGGCAAAGATGGTATCTGGCGGATGGTAGGCAATTAGCAAGCCCAGCACTGCTGCGGCTGCGATAAAGGCTTTACCCACTTTCACTTCCTTTTGCAAGCTCAATTCACGATCAAAGTAGCGAGCATAGACATCGCGGGTAAGCATAGTACCCAAGGCCAGCAATTGCGAATCCAGTGTAGACATAAAAGCCGCCAGAGCTCCTGTCATGATCAATGCAGCTAGCCATTCCGGGGCATGACTGGAAAGCATCAAGGGCAATATCTGATCGATCTGTTTACCGACCAGATCTGGGTAGCTCAAATGCCCTATCACACCAATAGCGACCGGGCAGATGAAGAGAATAGTGGGAACTAAAGAGTATAAAATCGTAGAGGTTTTAAGCGAAGCAAGATCACGGGAAATATAAAAGCGCATAAAGAGTTGGGGAAGCATCGGCACACAACAGATCCACAGCAGCATCATGCTAAACCACTTTGGCTTACTAAAATACCCGCCTCCACCTCCACGGCTGAAGAGTTCAGGTTTGAGTTGAAAGACGGCTTCATTGGCAGCTTGAATGCCACCGTAATTCGACGCAATGACTATGAGTGCCGCGAACATCAATACAAACATCAGGATACCTTGCTTGACGTCCGTCAAAGCCACGGATTTCATACCTCCAATGAAGATGTAGGCCACGATTACAAGGGTCAGCAAGACCGCTCCTGCAAAGTAAGGCACTGCCCCATCCGTCAGGCTATTGAGTAGATAACCCGCTCCAATGGGCTGCAAGGCGAGATAAGGCAAGGTAAAAAAGACCATTACGGACAGGTAAAGCAGACGCAGTTTGTCGCTTTGCATTTCTCCTCCAATCAGCTCTGGCGGTGTGATGTACCCATGTGCTTTCCCCAACAGCCAAACCCTAAATCCAATGAAGTAAAAGGACAAGGCCGCGAAGGCCGTTCCAAAGGCCATCATAACATAATAGGCATAGCCGATCTTATATCCCTGTCCCGCAAAACCCAGAAAAAAGAAAGCACTGAAATTGGTGGCAATGAAGGTAAAGAATAGCACAATCGGCCCTAAATTTCGACCTGCAAGGAAGTAGCCTTCTGCCGTATCCATTTGCTTATCTCTCCCCAGTAGAGAAGCACCGAAGGTTAGCAGCAAATAGCCAATGATGATTGCATATACCATGAGCTAGTCCTTGGCTTCTTTATCCGATTTGGGTCCCTTGCGCAGCCAAAAAGTCCAGCAAAAAATGGCAATTGCTGTAGTCAGTCCCAATTGTAATACGATGAAATAGGGCAGCCAATCGGGCAATCCAAGCGCGGTAGTTTGCAGGGGTCGCTCCCAGCGCCAGAAGTCCATGGCCAGGATAAAGAACAAGGCAAAGAGCAGGATCCAAAGTGGCTTCTTGTACATAGCCGATAAGATATGGATTTTCTGACGTAGCAAAGCAGCAGCGGACAGCATTAATCTCTCAATTCTTTGAATCTCAAGGCAAAAACCTGCATCTTTCCCCCCGATGGCATTTTTAGAGGGATATCTGGTAGGGCTGGGATTGGTGGTTTTGATCGGACCAGTGTTTTTCACACTGCTTTCGGCTACACTTCAACAGGGTCAAAATGCCGGTCTCGCTGTTGCCTTGGGCATTTTTGTCTCCGATATCATCTGCGTTTTGCTCTGTAGCTTTGGCTGGTCGGCCTTCTTTCAAAACACCAGCAATCAGTATTATATCGGATTGGTCGGAGCTGCCTTGCTGATCAGCTTTGGCTTTGGCTATATCTTGCGTCCCACGCCTTCCATTGAGCAACCCTACGCCTTGAAAGCGAGCAATTATGCCAGCCATTTCACCAAGGGATTTCTAGTCAATTTTGTCAACCCATTTGTCTTTCTGGTTTGGCTAAGCATTATCGGAATGGCCTCAGGAAAATATGGCTTCAGCCGTCAATTGGCGGCTTTCTTAACGGCAGCATTGCTTGGCATTTTGACCACCGACAGCCTGAAGGCGCTATTTGCCAATCATATCAAACGATTCCTCACACCAAAAGTATTTCGCATTATTCACAAGTCCATCGGGTGGATTCTGCTTGCCTTTGGATTGACCATGCTTTATCGCGTATCGATGGTATAATAATGGGAGAAAATTTTCGCAAGGGACCAAAAAAACAAAGCACCTGTACATGCTCTGTATAGGTGCTTTTTCGGGCCAATTCCTCTAATTTGGCTAAGGGATAGAGAATCAATCCCTAAGCGCGGCCAGGCGCATAAATCGATAGTCGTTCTTTCAGTTCTTTTCTCGCAAAAAATATTCGACTCTTCACAGTGCCTAGTGGCAATTGGAGATCGTCCGCTATTTCCTGATACTTATATCCATTGAAGTGCATCATGAATGGAATCTTATAATCGTCGCTCAACTTCTTCAAGGCCCGCTGAATATCTTCCAATACAAAAGTAGCCGTCGCTCGATTCGGCACCGTATGCTCTCTGGAATTCAACAAGAACTGATTCTCCGTCTGATCAAGAATCGTCTTTCGCTTCGTTCGTCGACGATAATCATTGATGAAAATGTTGCGCATGATGGTAAACAACCATGCCTTCAGATTCGTGCCCTCATTGAATTTCTCCCGATTCGCAATCGCTCTGAGAAAAGTCTCTTGCAAAAGATCATTGGCGTTCACAATGTCCTTTGTGAGATTGATAGCATAAGGCTTCAGATTACTGGAGTGCGCATAAACACTATAATTAAACTCGGCCGTTGACATACTTGACAATTTGGTCTTTCCAATATAGGATGCGATACAAAGCTAAGACCCAAATGCCAAAAAAACAAGTCCGCTTGTTTAACTTTTTCATTTTTTCGTTAAACACCTGACAAGTGTTCGTACTTTCAATAATCACTGAAAGTACATGAATACATTGATAATCAACGACTTGAGCTTTTACCGATTGACAAGCATGGTAATAAAATAAATTTATCGCTTAAACAAAATTAACTTTTGACACAGCCTTGTTTAAAGTTTGACCGCATTGATTAAACAGAAATCCGAAGCTCCATCTGTCCCCCTATGGCAGAACTTTGTGTCCTTTTGTGGTAAAAACTTTGTGCCCTTTTGTGGTTCAGATTTTTTTGGAGCACAGCAACATGGCTCGTCG
>JAHDDV010000286.1 GCA_020629205.1 Chitinophagales bacterium
TATTTCACGCTTTCAGGGTTTAAGAGTACAGCCTTCCATGAAGATAGGAAAATCCAGGTGTTGCTATTATTCTATAAGCCCAAAAGCAATTTGTTACCTAACAATAGATATCAAGAGTGTGTTTCAGTCTTAAACTGCGTGCTTATCGGCTGCTACGAGAGCACCACCAATCATGGGGCAAGGTGTGGCAACAAATGTACAGGTAAAGGTGGTTCCCACATGTTGTTCTGAGCTTACGGCGATGCTTCCATTGTACCTTTCCATGATTTGACAACAGGTAGTAAGTCCAATACCATGCCCTTCCGAGTCCTCTCGTCCCGCTCGATCAAACAGATCGAAAATAGAGGCAAGTGCTGACTCGGAGATACCTACCCCATTATCGCTGAAAGAGATCTGGTGCCGATCACCCAGGGCCTCGTAAGATATGTTGATCACTGGAGTCACAGTCGCCTTTCGATAGTTAATACTATTGGAAATCAGATTTTGAAATAGCTGGATAAAGTCGCTTTTGTATCCTGACATGCAAGGCAGTTGATTGTGGCTAATCACAGCACCAGATTGCGTGATGGCATAGGAAAGGCTCTGCTTAACTTGCTCCACAACTTCTGCCAATCTAACAATCTCCTCTCTTTTGTCCGTTTCACCGGTTGGTAGTGAGTGTTGTAAAATGTCGGATATCAGCACCGACATTTGTCTCGAACTCTCATTGATGTAGCTGAGAAATTGTGCATCATTTGTCTTGAGGTCTTTTCCCAGGCTTTCAGTCAAGAGTTGACCGAAGGCATTAATAGTTTTCAGAGGAGCTTTAAGATCATGTGATACCACATGCGCAAAAGACTGTAATTGCTTATTGGATTTGCTGAGTTGTAGATTGAGTTCTTTGAGCTCGCTTGTGCGCTCCCGCACGCGATTTTCCAAGTCCCGATTTAATTTGGCCAAAGCTTGATTGCTCTCATCTAGGGCTTCGGTCCTTTCTGCCACCTGATCATCCAATTCGGTGTTGATTTGATTCATCGCGCGCAGTATCAGGCGATTCAAAAGCAGGAATACAGCACAAACTACAAACAAGATAAACAGAGACAACAAGCTACCCTTGACCAGTTCTGCTCTTGTTTCTTGAACAAAGCTGCAAAACATCTCGTCTACTTGAACAACCGCAATTGGTTCTCCATCCTCATTCAGAATGGGTTCGAATGCTGATAGCCAGTGGCCGTGCTCATCGTAGTATTCAGGAACTTGAGTTCCAGTCTCGAATTGCTGATAATGGATATTAGTAGCTGACTCCCACTTCTGACCCAGCAACTGATCCCCTGAACTAACACCGAAAATTAGCCCATCAGAGGGATTTCCCTCGCAAATACCTTCCCGATACAGGGTATAAATTGGGGTTGACAGTTCATTCACCTCTTGCACAAACTTCAGCAGTTCGTGCATCGACTCATATGTAGGACTGTCCTTTAGGCTATCCACCGACTGGGCAGAACAGGACAATTCCCAGTGTTCATCGGCCGATATCTGCAAGCTCAAGGTTTTGGCAACGGCAGAGAGCCGTTTGAGCTCAGACTTCTCGAGTTTATGAATAGACTGTTGATAGAAATGACTGAGCATGACAGCCATTACGAGAGATAGCGTCACCAAGGAAAGGACTAACAATCCTCTACTGTATCGGGAAAATCGATCAAAACTCCTGGCCATACTCAGACCATAAAGTCAAAATGCATACCAGACAAAAATTCTCTAAGACCGCAACCTGCTCGATAAGTCAAGAATTATGCGCGCCTGCTTTGCCATTTCGACCATCTTCGCCTTTATCTGCTCTGCCGATTCCAAACGACTCGCAAAGGCAAAAACTGTTCAAAGATCAAGGATCAATGAGCAAGGTGTCCGAGATCCGAACACACACCTTGCTCCTTGAGCATTGAACATTGAACATTGAACATTGAACATTGAACATTGAACATTGAACATTGAACAGTATTCAATTTCATGATAAGCAAAACTACCTGCAATACAAATTTAAAAACTCCTTGCTCTTTGATTCTTACTCTTTTTTGGAGCCCAGCATTTTTGTCCCGTAGCAAGGACCTGCCTGCTATCCGCTGCAATGAAAGCACCCTTCGCTGCTGCCTGTATCCACTGCTGGAGTCTCTACGCCTTCGCTTCGAGCCTCCATCAGCGGCACAGGCAGGCGCTCCCTGCACTTTCATTTCCGCTTCTATCAGGGCTATACATCACCGTCTGTCGATCGCGGTAACTTTATGCGCTGCGCAATCAACTTTGCAATACGAAGCAGCAAAACGGAAAGAACCAAGCCAAACAGAACATACCTGCTATCGTGATTCATTATTTTCTTGCTGTACTGTGAGAAGAAAACGCCCCAAATCCAATAGCCTCCGAAAGTGTGCAGCAGCTTCCAGTTTCGGGATGAGAAGCGCGAACGGATCTCCGGAAAACTCGTCAACATCATCGCCCATAGAAAGAAATATGCCACAACTCCTGCTGCCAAAGAACTGGTCTTGGCCAATGTAAAAACAGGATGAATGCTCTGCTGTAGCCAGAGCAAAAACAACAGATGAAAGCTGTGGAAAACGCTAAAGCCCAAGCCGATCTGCGGTCGCAATCTCAGCAATAAGGCACTGAACTTACCAGGAAGGAAGTAGTAAATGGCCGAGGCAGAGAAGCTAATACAAAACAGAACTGCTGCAATCAAGGCAGTGGAACGGATCATGATCCGCATGCCCTGCTCCGTTACCCGATAAAAACCAAACACGGCTACCGCTGCTCCTATATTCAGCAAACTGAGCAAGAGCAGCAATGACAAATAGCTCTGTGTTTTCGACTTGGCCATGGGGATGGGCTTGTTTTCTTTCAAGATACGGTTTACTGCAAGGAGTTTGGTGTTTGTGTATGGTCTATTTGAGTTTCACCGTTTAGCGGCAATCAAAAATGACAAGCTTACAACTTTGCCTTGCTGCTCTGTTTGTAGACGATAAATTCCGCCAGGTAAGAGGCTTGTGTCAAGGCTGGGCTGTCTAGGATCAAGTATCCCGGTTGCCTGTTCCCTACCTAGCAAATCGTATATGGTATTGACCGCCTTTTCCTTTATGCCTTTGATCTGGATCGAAGTATTGCCGGGGTTTGGATACAAGAGCAGCTTCGACTACGCTCAGGAACGGGAGCTTCGTGCAAATGATTAACCCTTTTCATGAAACGACTAAGCCAAATAGTTTTTGCTCAGTCTGACCTCGCGCTTCCCATGGTTCGGGGATTGAGCCACTTTGGATGGTGGAGCGAGTGAAAGACTGTGAAAAATAGCCCTGATCGCAGCGGCTATGAGCCCCGCTGATGCCGTGGCGAAAGCTTGCCTGTAGTGGCTCGGAGCGAATGCGGAGAGACGCTACAGGCAATGCTGTAGCAGGCAGCAGTGGGGTGAATAATAGCGTAGAGCAGGACGGGTATCGCCACGTGAGGAACTGTTGCGCTCCAAAAAAACAGATGTTCAAGGATCAAAGAGCAAGGTGTTTTTACTTTGTAATTTTGATCATGGAAACTTGCTCCCCGTTTTGAGCCCTATGCAATGCGCCTCTACCATATTGCTGCATTACGAAGTCATGCAAGTGGACTCAAGTCGAAAACACTTTGCTCCTTGATCCTTAATCCTTGAACAATGATTGATTCCTGAACGTCAATCGGATTGATATTCAGCCTTTGCATTGAAGCACAGTACCGAGTATTTTTGTGGGTACGATTGTGCAATCCTAAAACCCCAAGCCATGAAATATTTGAACCTGTGCTTTTGTCTACTTCTACTTGCTCTACCTTCCTTTGGGCAGATGAATTTTCGTCAAGTCATCTATGAAAAGGGGGAACAAGTCAAAGATGTTTTGGCTTTTGGAGATTTTGATGGAGATGGGAGGCAGGATGCGCTCCGCAATTCCGAGTGTGTGATTGACTATTTTGATGGGGAGTTTGAAAGCAAGGCATGGGATAGTAGTTATCTGTTGTCGAATGCTTTTCCTGCGGATATAGATGGCGACGGAGATTTGGATTTTCTTAGCGCACAGGCTTTCTCTTTGCTTGCGTTTTCTAATGATGGCACAGGGGAGTTTTCTATCTCTTCCGTCGGGACGGATACCGGCTACATTGTAGCGGTCGAAGATGTAAATGGGGATGGTTCTATTGATATTCTTCAGATGGCTTCTTTGACTGGTTATGCGCCATTTCAATTACTCCTGTATGAGTTTGATGAAGGGACTGATGAGTGGTCGTACAGCATTTTGCTTCCTGAGATTCTGGCGATTGATTTGCCTCGGTCCGCGAACTATGAGGATGTGGATAGTGATGGAGACAAAGACTTTACTTTTGCTACCGGTTATCGACTTCAAAGAGCTTTATGCACTGGCCCTGGAACCTTTGAATTGCAAGAATTGGCTACTTGGGAGATTGGAGGATTTAAGGCTAAGCTTGAGCCTTTAAAATTGAATGATGATGGGATTCCTGACTATGTGCTTGGTGATGAATTGTGTAATCCGTCTTTTGCTGTCAGTAATACTGATGGTAGCTATACTTTCACGGACTTGGACTATGACTCTGCATGTAGACTGCAATTTGTTCATGACGCCAATGGGGATGGTATGGAAGATATGTTGGTGAGGGATGCAGATTTTAAAGCGCGATGGGTATATGTCGATGGCAATGGCGGATTTGAAGAGGATCCGGATTTTTGGCCGATAAGTTGGACCAATTACTTTGTGGACTTTTACGCTCTGGATTACAATGGCGATGATCGGGATGATATCGTCAGCATAGACAACAATTCAGATCGGATTCTACTTCATGAGGCGAGCGAAACTGGTCTCGAAAGCATCTTACTTTACAAGAATGATATTGTAGGGGCAGATTGGTATCGTGATGTCGACTTTGATGGAGATGGTCTACTGGATATCCTGGTTAAGAGCAGAAGAAATTCAAGCATAGTCTTGATGCGAAATACTGGAGATGCTGAATTTGAATTGCAGATACTTGTCGAAAATTTACTTGATCCATATTATAGTGATGCCATCGACTTCGATAATGACGGGAGGATGGAACTGATCTATGCGCAGCAGGTTGGATCGCAAGGGCCACTGGCTTCTTTGTATGCGGTTAGGTTTGATGAAGCCCTGGAAGCGCAAGATACCCAGCTGCTACTGGAAGGGGTAGAAAACAGTTCCATCTTTGTTGAAGATATGAACAGTGATGGGCGGCACGATATTGTTGTAGCCGACCATAATGTGAACGTATATGAAACCGGGAGTGAGCTGGGAATCTCGCTCTATGACTCCCTTGAGCTTTACGATACCGTATTGAGTCAGTTGGTCATTTGCGATTGGAATGACGATGGTTTTTTGGATTATTTGATTGCCTCTTCGACTCAGGACTACTACCGTATTCGGCTTTTCCCAGGAGATGAAACGGGCTTTGTAGAGGGGGCAGAAAAATTGTTGTATCAGATAGCACTTCCGGGTACTATATTCGCTTACTTGAGCGCTGGTGATTGGTCTAATGACGG
This sequence comes from Chitinophagales bacterium, assembly GCA_020629205.1. Taxonomy (GTDB): domain Bacteria; phylum Bacteroidota; class Bacteroidia; order Chitinophagales; family UBA2359; genus JAHDDV01. The sequence continues at coordinate 5,552 of JAHDDV010000286.1, forward strand.
ACAGGTAGATTTGGTTTTTCGCGCGGGGACTTTTGGTTTGCTGATGTCAGCGGATGAAGAAGGCAATATTGCCACTTCAGATACGCTGAATTTTGTTAGCAGCAATAATTTCAATGCTATTAACCCAGTGTCAGTCGTAGATATCAACCATGATGGATTGCCGGATATTGTGAGTAGTGATGATGCCTTTCTTCAGACGGCAGATGGCTTCCAGCAAGAAGTCTACTATACACAGGAGTACACTTTCGAGGAAGTTGTAACTGCCGATTTTGATGGAGATGGCAAACTTGAATTAGTCCTGCTCAGTACGGATGATCGACTCAGCCATTGGGAGTACGGATATGAGGCTCCTGCAATAACAGGGCTGGAAGATTTTATGCCTGTGTCAATACTGTATCCCAATCCGGTTTCTGAAATTTTGTGGGTTGAAGGGGAGCTGAACAATGGTAAGATTGCTGTTTATAATGCAGCAGGGCAGTTGATTTATGAAGTCGATTGCCAGGGGCTGAGACAAGCTATTGAGGTGGCTTCCTGGCCCGATGGATTGTATTCCCTAGTGAGCAGTCATAGACTTGGACAAAGTACGGCTCGCTTTGTTGTGATGCATTAAAGCTTGTTAATTCTGTTGGGACTTGAATTTTTCTTTTCTTAGCTGATCAAGCAAAGCACACAAACATGTACTTCACTGAAACGCATCATACATTCCGTCAATCCCTCCGCGACTTTCTGGAGAAGGAGATTCGTCCACATATTGAAGAATGGGAGAAGGCTGGAGAGATACCACGTAGCATCTTTGAGCGCTTTGGCGAGATGGGGTATTTTGGTCTGATGTTTCCGGAACAATACGGAGGGCTCGATCTAGACATATTCTACAATGTAATCTACCACGAGGAGATGGCTCGTATGAATAGTGGTGGATTAGGCGCAGCATTGGGCGCGCATTCCTATCTGGCCTTAACGCATCTGGAGCATGAGGGAACAGAAGCGCAAAAGCAAAAGTATTTGGTACCTGGAATCCTTGGCAAGTCTATTGGAGCACTGGCCATCACTGAACCCTTTGGCGGTTCTGATGTGCAGGCATTGCGTACTACAGCCATCCGCGATGGAGATCACTTTGTGGTCAATGGATCCAAGACCTTTATCACCAATGGGGTCAACAGCGACTATATCGTCACAGCAGTAAAGCTGGATCCAAAGAAGAAAGCCATCACCATGCTGATTATCGATCGGGACAGTGAAGGGCTCAGTGCCAGCAAGTTGAACAAGCTGGGTTGGCGGGCTTCGGATACGGGGGAGATTGCCTTTCAGGATGTGCGGGTTCCGGTAGATAATCTGCTTGGAGTGGAAGGTCAGGGCTTTCTGTACATCATGCAGCATTTTGTATCGGAGCGTCTTACATTGGCTCTGGGTGGCATGGCTGCCAGTGCCTATGCGCTAGAGGTCACCCTGCAGTACATGTCCGAGCGGGAAGCCTTTGGTCGCAAGATCAATAGGTTTCAGGTACTTCGACATAAGATCGCCCAATTGGCCTCAGAGATCGAGATGAATCGTCAGTTTATTTACCATCTTTGTCAACGCTTTCAGGATGGGGAGTACATAGTGAAGGAGGCTTCTATGGCCAAGCTACTTGCCACACAACTCTGCGACCGGGTAAGCTATGAATGCCTTCAGCTATTTGGAGGCTACGGTTTTATGGAGGACTACCCTATGGCCCGGATGTTTCGCGATGCACGTCTTGGGACCATCGGCGGTGGCACTTCTGAGATCATGTGTGAGATCATTGCTAAGATGGTGGTGGATGGGACGGATTATGGGTAATTGCTAGTTGATTGTTGATTGTTGATTGTTGATTGTT
>JAHDDV010000287.1 GCA_020629205.1 Chitinophagales bacterium
GCCGGGGGTATTTGGCTCTCTGATGATGCAGGAGAAAATTGGAGACAATCAGCAGCCAATGCGACTATGGAATCACTGTCCATCGCTGCCATGACACAAGCTGCCGACGGCAATATCTATGTCGGTACTGGAGAATGGTTCTATTTCCTCAGTGGTGATGGCTCTGGTGGTTTTTCAGGAGAAGGAATCTTCGTCTCGGAAGATGGAGGAGAAACATTTACTCAGACAAATGCCCGACCAGCCAGCTCTAACCTGGGATCTGGCGATTGGACTACAGTAAACCGACTGACAGCTCACCCCAGTGATAACATTGTCTTTGCTGCTACTTCAAGAGGACTCTTTAGAAGTACCGACAACTTCAGCACTTTCCACAAGATGATTGATGAGAACAGCAACAGCGCTTGCTACGATGTTCACTATGCGGCCAATGGACGAGTGCACACTTTTATCGGCTCTGCTTATTACTTTTCGGATGATAATGGTGACAATTGGACTGAAAACACTGCCAGTCTTGATCTTCCTGCCTTTACTGGTAGGGCAATAATAAAAGCTGCTCCCTCTGATCCAAACATCGTTTATGTGGTGACCACCCAGGGTGGCTGTCTCAAGGGAATCTACCAATCTAAAGATGCCGGGCACAGCTATACACTGATTACAGAGGGAGGAAGTCCCTACTTCGCTCCCTTTTCCGATAATGTACAATGCAATGCCGACTATGCGATGGCATTCGGGGTCGCGGACTGGGACCCGGAAAAACTCTTTTTAGGCGGCCAAACTTTGTGGACCTGGACAGAAAGTTCATCATGGTATCAGATCAGTGCAGGCAGTCCCCCCTACCTTGTCCCCAGGAACATGCACGAGATAATATTCGATAGTGACAATCCCGGAACGCTCTACGTGTTGAGCGACGGAGGGCTCAGTAAGAGCAGTACTGCTGAAGAGGAATACCCAAGCTTTGCCACCAAAAACAAAAACCTAAATCTTACCCAGTGCTATGGCATGGCTGCAGGGCACTATGGTGAGCTACTAGTCGGCACACCAAGCGATGGCAACCTTTCCAAACTGTACAATGTAATCGACCTCCCAGACTGGCATGCAGCAACACAGGGAAACGGAGGCAATGCGGAAATATCTCATATCAAACCCAACATCATGTTTGCAGCAAAACCAAATGGACGTCTTTTACGATCTGGCAACTTCGGCCAAACTTTTGGTAACTTTTTGGACTGCACCGTCGACTATAATCCCCCTAATGGGCAAGACTGCGGAGGAGATGGAGCCTTTGATGAGGCCGGGCAATTCATAAATCCATTTCTCCTTTGGGAAGATTTGGAGCTCTACTACCACCTATACGATGCCCAGGTGGGTGATGTGTTTGATCCAGAAGATCACGATTATCCCTTTGAGCATCACGACCTCAAGTTTATCATTACAAGCAATGAATTGTTTGCCTCCGATAAACCGATCGAAATGTATGAGGATGGAGAAGAAGTGTACCTGTTGGCCGATGAAGAATCAGGAGTCGTTATCGACAACAGAATTGTGCGTGCAAGATTCTATACAGGAACCAGTGGAGCTTTCAACTCAGATGAACATGCTAAAGTCTGGATGAACAGCACTCCACTCGATTTGCTCAACAGCAACTGGAAAACAATCGGACATTTCTCAGCATTTCATACCGTAAACTGCATGGCAAGTACTGAAGACGGTTCCAGGCTTTTTGTGGGCTCCCATAGAGGAGATGTACTACGGATCACTAACCTCAACAACTGGATTGAACAATATGACGAATCAGGAAACACAATAGGCTACGGACCGGACACGGAGGCTCTCATAGCTGGAGCAGAGCAGAGCACCCTTATGACCAACCGAAACCTCAGAGGTATAGCCATCCACCCACAGAGTCCACAACTGCTCTTTGTGTCTGCAACAGGCTATGGAGCAGAGAATTATGTCTACTATTCCGACAATGCACTGTCCGACATGGACTTCGTTTCCATTCAGGCAGACTTACCGCCAATGCCCGTGTATGATCTCGTGATAGCTGAACACGAGCAAGAAAATTCGATCATTGCTGCAACCGAAATGGGCGTGTGGGCTTATCCTTTGACAGCAAATGTTACTGCAAGCAGCTGGGAAAATGTATCAGGCCAGCTCTACAATGTTCCTGTCTTCGATGTAGATATCGAGCCTATGGGAGCTGCAGATCCAGTAGCCGGTATAGACTGCGAAGTACTTTATGCGGCCACCCATGCGCGAGGTATCTTCCGTAGCACTACGTTGACCAATAGCGGATGCGAAGAAAATGTACAACTTCCTATTGCAACAAATGTAGGTTCTTACACTGCAATAGTCCCAGAATTAAACGTGTACCCAAATCCTGCATCAGCTAGCTCTTCTCTGGTATTTGAAATCACAGAGGCGACACATGCCTGCATCAAGATCTACTCGGCCAATGCTCAATGTCTCCTTGAGAAGAATCTAGGCCTGCTCCAGGCAGGAAGCTATGCAGAAAGCATTGATGTATCTTCCCTTGCTGAAGGGCAGTACTTTGTAGTACTACAAACAGCCAAAGGAAACTCCAGCAGTTCCCTTATAGTCACCAACTAAAAATGTACACTTTGTGTTTGGCCTGGGCCGGAAAGTAATTCACTTTCCGGCCTGCTATTTTATAGCCCCTCCCCTATTGTCATAATTCTGCCACAAGCCATTCTGAAAGTCTCGCCACTTAGGCTGAGGACAAGATTATCAATATCTTAGTAGAGCAAGCTAATGATCGCTTGTCTCTCTAAATATGTCCCTATGAATAAGCTCGACCTTAAACTACTGGCAGCCGCTTTCGCTTTAGCCTCCATTAATTTACTGGCCTATGCTTTGCTCAGCTTGCAGCCATTGGCACTGCATGCACAAAGCACTGAAGAAGATACCTCCACTCGACGAGTAAAAGAAAACGCAACTGACTGGTTACGCAATAGAAAAGCGAACCCCGCAACCGGACTCATCTCGGCTGGAGCTGTAGATGAAGCACGTAAACAATGCCGTCAGGCTGCACATGCCAAAACAGCAACTTCAATGGAGTGGGATGAACTAGGCCCCAATAATTTTGCAGGCAGAACGAGAGCTATGATCATCGACAAGGATCAGCCTGACAAGCTGATCGCCGGATCTGTCTCTGGTGGCATCTGGATCTCGGAAACAGGCGGTGGAAGCTGGAGCGAATCTCCCGGCAACAGCGACCTGGGATCCCTGAGTATCTCCAGCCTTGTGCAAGACCATAACGGAAGCATCTACGTCGGTACAGGAGAGGGCTTTCAAGGATACAGTGGAGTTGGCCTACTGGGCTACCCGGGAGATGGTATCTACATCTCCAACGACGGAGGACAAAGCTTCCAGCAAACAAATGCCAAGCCCAATAATCCAAACTCCATTTTACAAGAAGAAGAATGGCTAAGCATCAATAGTCTCGCTGCTCGGGAGCAGGGAAATCTCGTCTATGCAGCGACCAATACCGGACTCTATTACTCATCCAATGGCTTCAGCAGCTACACCAAAGCCATCCCTTCTGATATGATTGCCTACGATGTAAAAGTTGCATCCAATGGTACCGTGTACTGCTTCATAGGAGATGAGTTTTGGCGCTCTGAAAATGGCACCGATTTCAGCAATGAGACCGAAAACTTCCCAGCAGAACTGAATCACAGTCGCAAGCGATTGGCAACAACTGCAGCCGATGAAAATTATGCCTATGCACTTGTTCTTGATCTAAACGGCTGCTTCGCAGGGCTTTATCAAACGAGTGACTCTGGAAATAGCTGGATTGGCTTGACCGAGTATCCCGGTGAATTCTTCGCTCCCATGAGTCACCATGAAGGATACTGTGTAGGCAATCAATCGGCAGCCCTTGCGGTCTCTCCATTTGAAAAGGAAAAAGTCTACCTCGGCGGATCCACCCTTTGGAGCTTCTCTCCACAGTACTCCTGGAATCAGCAGGACGGTGGCTTCAACGAACATTTCCTGCCACAAGGCAAGCAAGAAATCGTCTTTGACCCTGCCAATGAAGGTCGTATGTACATACTAAGCAATGCCGGCATCCACCGCTCTCTAAATGCAGAAGAGCTCTATGCTACTTTCCAATCACGGCACAAGGATCTAAACACTTCACAAGTCTATGGAATCGGAGCGGCAATGGATGGACAGGTGCTGCAAGGCACTGAGTTTCATGGAAACCTCCTAAGCAATTTCTATGCACCAACGAATTCCTATCTGGCTGCTACACAGGTTCTACCAAGCACCGGAGGGAAGACAGAAATCTCCCATATCAAACCCAATATCATCTTTGGTGCACAACCCTACGGCGGTATCCGTAGGGGCAGCAACTACGGAGAATTTCTAGGTATCAGCATCCTCGATTGCACTGTCGATATGGAGCCTGCACAATGGCCCGAATGCTTTATTGATGGTCATTTCGATGATGCAGAACAGTATGTGATGCCCTACACGCTGTGGGAAGATTTGGAACTTTACTACTATCTGTATCAGGCACAGACCGGCGACGTATTCGATCCTAACGACCCCAACTATCCCTTCAGCTATTGGGATCTGAAATTTATCATTACAGAGGATCAAAGCCTCATCGAAGACGAAAACCTCGAAACCTATGAATCAGGAGAAACCGTCTATCTCCGCGCAGACCCATCCACGGGTGTAATTGCTGATCAACGGATCATCAGAGCCAAGTACTTTACCGGCACCTCTATCGGAGAAGTTTGGATCAACACTACACCCCTGGACCTGATCCACAATCACTGGTACTCACTAGGTCGTATTCCCGGAGCAAATCAGGAAGTCTCTACCCTCTGTGCCTCAGAGGATGGCAAGAGTCTCTTTGTAGGCACCAATCCCTACAACCCGGAATTTAATGGCGGTGGCACAATCGCTCGGTACGATGGCCTGGATGACTATATACCAGAAGCAGACAGCGATGGCAATATCATTGGAACCATGCCGGATGTAAACACTGCCTGGATAAACATACAAACGACCCTAATTCAAACCAAAAGATACATCAGCGGGATTGCCATCAATCCCAATAACCCAAATCAAATCTTCGTCAGCGCCGGCAACTACGAACAAAATGCCAATGTCTGGTACTGCGATGATGCATACGGAGATCTCGAATTAAACAGCCTGCAAAATGATCTACCTTCCATGCCGGTCTACGATCTGGCTACGGTAACACAAGACGATCAGGTGACACTGCTGGCAGGTACAGAAATGGGACTTTGGGCCTATGAAATCCCAGAAGGCCCAGACGATGGAAACTGGTCAAATGAAAGCGGCCCAATGAACGCCGTTCCCGTATTGTCAGTGCGGGTAGAACCCATGGGTGTAACTGACCCGGTACAAGGCTTGGAATGCCCGGTCGTCTATGCAGGCACTCATGGTCGAGGCGGTTTTCGATCGACTTCCTTTAGCAATTGTAGCAGCGATCAAACCGAGCTTCCAAACTTCAGTGTCACCAATCTGGAGGAGCGAAGCAATTACGGTCTCGAGCTAAAGCTCTACCCAAACCCCAGCAAGGATTATGTACAGCTGACTTTTGATCTGGCACAGTCCTCCGCCCTCGATTTGACACTCATCGATCCGCAAGGCAGACAAGTAAAACAATGGCACTTTGATCAAGCCAGCAAAGGCAAAAACGAGTTGGCTCTCGAACTAGATAATCTATCTGATGGCGTTTACTATTTGCAGCTCCGGACAGATAGAAGTCAATCTACCAGCCCTCTCCTACTTCTTCACTAAGCAAACAAAAAAGGGCTGCGTGGAGATTCCAGGCAGCCCTTCATAAGGTTTAGTATCCGGGATCGATTAGCTTATCGCTATCTCGATTGCCTTTGGTTCAACTTTCGCCAACTTAGGCAAAGTCAGTACAAGGATGCCATTCTCATAAGCTGCTGAGATTGCATCTGCATTCACATTCTCCGGCAAGCTAAAGGTACGCTTGAAGGAGCTGTAATTGAATTCTCTTCTGGTGTATCTCGGCGCATTAGTATCTGTCACCGTATTCTCATCACTGTTCTCTGTGCTCTCTGTTGTCTCGCTAGTCTCTTCACTTGTTGTGTTCGCTTCGATTGTCAGTACCTCTTCCTCCACACTCAAAGCAAATTGATCTTTGCTCAAGCCCGGGGCGGCTACTTCTAGTTTAAAATCTGCATCCGACTCCAAAATATTGATCTTTGGAATGGTCATGCTTCCCTGATGAACTCGTCCGGTAAAGGGCGCGCTTACTTCAGTTACAAGATCATCAATTAGGTCTGCAAATGCAGGAACGATGTTTCGGTTATTCCACTTTACAAAAGTCATGGCTTATAAATTTAGGTTAAAAGAATTTTCAATCAATTTTCGCTTAACCTATTGCAAGCCCAGTGCCAAGCCATTTTTCAATCCAAAATACTGCCATAATGGCAAAATAACTGCAAAAAATGCAAATTAACGTGCCACAATGTCCGATCAGTGCCATTTTCAGCTACTTACGGCCAAAGTCCGCTGGTATCTCTCCCCAGGCCTTTGTCTCCCATTTTAGTATGGGATTGGCATATTCATTATTGCGTAGCCAGAGCTCGGCCCTTCTCATGATCTGCATCAAATTCTGATTCCGAGCACTAGGTCTCAATTGCGTATTGGCCTTTTTCCGCCTTACCCAGGCAATCGCCGTTCGCGAATCAGAGTAGATCGGCACATCTCCCAAACCCTTTTTCTGCAGATAAGCCAGGCCATGCACAATGGCCAAAAACTCACCAATATTTACCGTCCCTTGAGGAAAAGGTCCCTGATGAAAAAGCAACTTTCCCGTCTTCGTCTCCACCCCCTGATACTCCAGCACACCCGGATTCCCCTCACATGCCGCATCCACAGCAATCGTCTCCCAGTTCGGCGTCCCATACTTCTTTCGCATTTCCGAAGTCAGCACTTTTTTCTTCTTGCCCCCATAGTCATAGTGCTTATGGTAGCTATCCCCAAAGGCCGCCTCCGCCTCCGATTTGCTTTCAAAGGATTTATACTTGGCCCCAGGATGCCCCTGAATTGCCTTCTGGCATTCCGGCCAATTATCAAAGATGCCGGTATCCCGACCTTCCCAGACCACATAAAATTTCTTCTTTTTCTTCTTCGCCATTTACGATACTTGCTTCAGCAATTTCCGAAGATACTTTTTTTTCTTTGGAGCACAACAGATGGACACGTGGCGATACCCGTCTCGCTCTACTCTCCAATGCAAGCACCAGCCAGGGGCTTCGTTGCACCGGCATGTCTGTCTGCTTTTGGCAGCCAGCCCTGCCGGGCACTCAGTCCCCTTTCTGGCACTTGCATTTCCGTTTCGATCGAGGCTATTTATC
>JAHDDV010000009.1:0-18816 GCA_020629205.1 Chitinophagales bacterium
TTTGATGGAATCGCTCCAGGAACCTACAACTTCAGCTATACAACGCAAAGTGCGACAGCGCCCTGCACTGACACAGATTACGCAATGACAGTGACGGTCGAAGATTGTGACTGTCCTAGTGTTGCGACTGCAATCCCTCCTTCGCTTTGTAATACTGATGCCAACATTGATCTCGCGGAGCTGCAGCTGGGAAATGAAGCAGGTACCTGGACTATCAGCAGTGCTCCTGCAGGTGCTAATCCAGCTGAAATATCCGGAGCAATTTTTGAGGGAACTGGTGCAGATGCAGGGCTGTATGAATTGACTTTTTCACTTGATCTTCAACCGCCAGTCGGTTGTCCCTCCATCTCCATTCAAGAACTGGTTCTTGCAGGGCAACTGTCTAGTGGTACAGGCTCCAATGGAGCATATTGCACTGATGAAGTAATGGAGATCGACCTCTATTCACTGTTGACGGACTTTGATGCTGGTGGAATTTGGATCAGCTCTGCTGGACAGCCGGAGCCTGGCGCATTTGATCCGATCGCTGCTACATTCAGCATCGAAAACCATACTGGTGGCTTGTTTGAGTTTATGTATCTGCAGGAAGAAGCCAGCCCTTGTGAGGAATCTCAAGCTACTGTAAGCATTGACCTCACGGCTCTGCCATTGACTGAACTACAACCCACTGGCAATATTTGCAATGATCAGGCAAATGGAGATTTTGACTTTGATTCTCTGATCATAAGTGGCGACATCAGTGGAACATGGTCCGATGAAGATGCTTCCGGTGCTTTCGGAACATTCCCAACGTTAAATTTTGATGGGGTCACACCAGGGATCTACAGCTTTTCATATGCTTTACCAGATAACGGTCCTTGTGGGGCACAGTCATACAATGTGAGCATTCTGGTTGAAGATTGTACTTGCCCAAGTGTTGCGCTAGGGGCTGCGGAGCCCTTGTGCAATGATGGAGAGAGCTACGATCTGTCTTCTTTACAATTGGGAAGCGCTTCAGGGGATTGGGCAATTGTAAATGCACCAGTATCTTCTACCGCAACAGTTATTGGCAACACCTTTAGCTACCAGGGTACCGCAGCTGGTAATTATGAACTTGGCTTTTCGCTTAATGGAGCTATACCTGAGGGCTGTCCTGAATCAAACTCGACTACTATAGAGCTTGCTCAGTCACTGAACGCTGGCATTGGGACTAGTACGCAGATTTGTAACGCTGAAATATTTACTCTGAATCTTGAGGATTATGTGACTGATGCAGATCCAAATGGGATCTGGATTCACGATTCTGGTGCCCTTGAGCCAGATTCCTTTGATAGCAGTAGCGGAATGTTTACGACGACTAATCATCCTGGAGGTGTATTTGTCTTCGAATATTATCAAGCTGGAATGGGGGCATGTCCCAATTCATCAACAGAAGTAAGTGTCGAAATTTTTGAATCTAATGTAAGCACAGTTGCGTCCAGTACAAGTGTTTGTAATAGCGCTATCGAAGGATCAATTGTCAACTTTGACGACCTGCTGCTTGACGGTGCCGTAGACGGGAGCTGGATAGATGATAATGCTTCCGGTGCTGGTGGTTCATTCCCAAATTTGGACTTTGATGGAGTGGCTTCAGGAACTTACAACTTTAGCTATTCGCTGCCTGACAATGGAACTTGTATTGGTTCCTCGTATATCACTCAGGTATTAGTCGAAGATTGTGCTTGCCCCTCCTTGCAACTGGATAATCCCGCCCCGCTCTGTAATGATAATGCTCAACTAGATTTGACAGAGCTGCAACTGACAACCGAAGAGGGTGACTGGCAGATTACAGAGGCGCCAAGCGGAGGCCCTACGGCAAGTATTTTGGCTAATAACTTTGATGGTTCTGGCGCTGTTCCGGGTCTATATGAATTGACTTTTACGCTTGCCGATACACCATCGGAAGGCTGCCCGGAGTCGAACTCAATCGAACTTGAGTTGAATGCCGCTCCCATTGCTGGACAAGGTACCTCGCTTAGCCTGTGTAACGAGTCTACGGTCATGTTGGATTTGTCCAATCAGATTGCAGGAGCAGAATTGGGAGGGACCTGGACACTTAGCTCCGGAACGGCTGATCAAGGAGCATTTAATGCAGGCCTAGGATCATTCAATCCAACCGGACATACTGAAGGTGAACTGGTGTTTACTTATAGCCTTGAGGCAGATGCACCCTGCTCACCGGCGAGTGTAGAGGTGGTGGTGGAAATTGTTGCAACACCCCTGACAGTTGTCTCCCCGAATGCAAATGTCTGTGATGCCGGAGGAGCTGCAGCAAGCCAGTTAGACTTTTCGGGTCTCTTACTTTCCGGTGACCTTTCGGGACAGTGGTCCGACCTCGATGGTTCCGGAGCTTCGGGAGTATTTCCATTGTTGGACTTCGATGCAGTACTGCCTGGTTCTTATACTTTTGTCTATGATCTTCCCAGCACTGGTCCGTGTGGAACGCAGTCATACAGCACAACAGTTCTGGTGGAAGACTGTACTTGTCCGAGTATAGCCATAACGAGTCCACCAAATCTTTGCACTGATGAGCAAAATATTGTGCTAAGCGATTTTCAAGTAACAGAGGAGCAGGGATTATGGACGATATCCGATGCGCCTGTAGGGACAAATCCTGCCACTATCAATGGAAACATGCTGGATATCATAGATGCGGATAGTGGAACTTACGAGTTGACCTACAGCCTTTTGAGTCCACAGCCTGATTGTCCTTCGGAATCGATTGCCACATTCGAACTTTTCAGCAGTTCAGTAGCGGGTACTGGAACGGAGGTATCTGTTTGTCATGATGCAGGTGAGGTCATTGATCTAGCTGCTTTGCTGCTCGATGCGGATCCAGGAGGATCCTGGGCAGTCGTTCAAGGCACACCGGATGTAGGAGCATTCAATACCAGTTTGAACACTTTCAACACAGATGCCCATTCAGGTGGAACATTTGTATTTCAATACACGCAATCTGCCCAAGGACCATGTCCGGTAAGCCAAAGTGAAGTCACGGTTAACATAACTGCTCTTCCTTTGACGGAAGTGAATCCGAATGCAAATACTTGTAATTCAGTTGCAGATGGTTCCATAGTCAATCTTGACGATCTTCTGCAGTCAGGTGACTTGTCAGGCACTTGGACCGATTTGGATGGATCAGGCGCTTCTGGTGCCATTCCAATTCTCAATTTTGATGGAATTGCTCCAGGAAGCTACACTTTTCAATACAGCCTTCCAGCCAATGGTCCCTGCGGGGCGCAGGCCTATGACACTGAAATACTTGTAGAGGATTGTGCTTGTCCAAGCCTGGCTTTGGCGAACCCTGAGCCGATCTGTAGTCTCGATGGTAATCTTGATCTTGGTACCTTACAGATCACTGCAGAATCGGGTGTTTGGTCGATAGCTACTTCTCCTTCCGGATCCAACCCTGCGCAGATAATTGGCAATCAATTCAATGCCAATTCCTCCGATGCTGGCATTTACGACTTGTTATACACGCTTGATGAAAGTCCTGCCGGATGTCCTGATCAAGCGAGCGTTTCGCTTGAAGTGAGTGATGCCAACAGTGTAGGCGCTGATGTGCTCGTGCAAAGCTGCTCTTTCAACGGTGAATTGATAGACCTGCAAGCAGCCTTACCAGGTGCCGATGAAGGAGGTAGTTGGGATGTAATCTCCGGAATCGCAGATCCTGAGGCTTTCGATGCCATCAATGCTACGTTTAGCACCAACGGCCATAGCTCTGGAAACTTCGTTTTTGAATATGTACTTGCTGCTAATGGTGCCTGCCCTGTGACAACATCAACCGTCTCGGTAGAGATTGACGCACCACCAACCGCGGAGCTGGTAGAACAAGGCAGCATCTGCAATACAACCGAAGAAGGCTCAATACTAAACTTCAATGACTTTGTTCTTGGTAGTAGTAGTCCAGGCCAATGGATTGACTTGGATGACTCTGGAGCAATCGGAGTGATGCCAAACCTGGATTTCAATGGTGTAGCAGCTGGCATATATTCTTTTGCTTATCAGCTCCCTGACATTGGATTATGCTCTGGTACACAATTTCAACTAGCCATTGTGGTGGAGGATTGTGCATGTCCACAGTTGGAACTTGTTTCTCCAAGTGCTATCTGCAACACAGAAAACAGCTTCGATCTTTCATCAATTAGTCTGGGTAATATTGGGCAATGGTCTTCCTCAGAGATTCCTTCTTCATGGAGCATTGATGGACAATGGCTGCAATTTGACCTCGCAAACCCCGGCTCTTTTGATCTGATTTTCAGCCTCGATGAGATCCAATCTGGATGTTCGAACAGTTTCCAGGTACCGGTCACAGTGATTGACTGCTTCGTTCCAGTGATAGAAGGATTGTTGGTTCCCAGTGCTTTTTCCCCAAATGGGGATGGTGTCAACGACGTCTTTCGCATTTTGCATACAAATGCAGTTTCGGGTGAGTACTATGTCTACGACAGATGGGGAAAAGCAATATTCTTCGGGGATGACATTAATCAATCCTGGGATGGAAGCCATAAGGGAGAGCAATGTGCCTTAGGAGTATACGTGTACTGGGCCAGGTTTGAGATGCAGTCAGGGGAGGTGTTGGAAACTCAGGGGAATGTGACCCTACTACGCTAGAAGACTGCCATGCAGCAATTGAGTCCGATAATAATTTTTGCACTGCTAGTCTCATCGAGTGCGAAACTCCGATGCCCAGTTCTTTAGCTTTTCGTTTGGCCAATGGTGCAATATCCAACTGCTCTAAGCTGTATACCAACAATTTATTGGTTGTTAATTTGTTGGAAAGTAGAATATGTATAAATATAGAAAGTGTAAGCTGTACTCCTGTGATTATGTGATTTATGTGAATATTTAGTACTGATTCCGTGAATCGAGACATGAAGACCATTGATATACCCCATTTCTTTGGCGCCAATACTTAATTTACCGCAAGTGAAACTCTTCCGATCTAATTTCATATTGCCAACTACAAGCTGTCTCAACATCAGGTTCGTCCCAGCGGGAAATGCCGGACGACGTTTTACAACTCCAAATTTAATTATTGAAAAAAAATGCACTGATGAAAACAAATTTTTCCTATTGCTGGGGTTTGGCCTTCGAAGCCAAATTGCTCCCAGTCTTATTTTTGACAATTCTCCTAATGCTGTTTTCAAGCGTAGGACAGGCAGCATGCCCTCCTGGTGATGGCACAACAAACGCTCTTGGTTACAAGATTCTCTATTTTGGGGCATCAAGTGATTTCCCAAATCCTACCGGCAACCTTGGCTCTGCCACCAATCCCATTACCGATTGGAATTCCAGTAGTGGAGGAATGGATGCAATCAGCGACTGTGGTGGAAATGTCGAGATGATTTTCTTGAGTTGTTATTACAATACAGACATTGAATTCGGTGATATTAACTTCACTGATCAACTGACTGCCGCAAGTATTGACAATGTAATCCTTGATGGTCGGGGTGCACTTATGGAAAATTTGTCTGCTGGGTCTGCTTTTCTCCGGCTTTGTGAAAGGGACAATTGGACTATCAAAAACTTTACTTTCACTGGATTTAATTCCACCAATGGAGGGGCATTGGGAATTTATGCTTCCACAAACATACTGATAGACAATGTAATCTTTGACAGTAACCCCACTACTGCTCCTTTGGTCATTGACGTTGGGGACAACTTCACTTGTGGTTTTGCAAATACTTCTGTCACGGTTAGCAATTGCGTGTTTTCAAACAATCCGCCTGTATCAGAAACGGTCTCGACTGGGGCTATGGAGATCAATTATACCTCTACCAGTACCGCTGTAACACTTGATGTTGATATCATAGATACCGACTTTTCCTGCAATGCCCGACAAGGCTATGGAGGAGCTCTTGCAATTACAAAAACAACTCCTGGAAATACATTGGGTGCCAATGTGACCATCACCGGAGGTTCCTTTGAAGGAAATCACGGTGATGCTAATGCTGGAGATGGAGGTGCCATCTATGTGGAAGGAGAAGGGACCATCCTTAACATCGATGGTACGGTATTTTCGTGCAATGACTCTGAAGGTTCAGTTGGTAACGCCGGAGGTGGAGCCATACGCATTTATGATGGACCGACAACAACTATCGACAACGCTGTGTTTTACGGTAACTCTGTAGGAGGACTTGGAGGATATGGTGGAGCTATCAATTTTGGGACAGTTGGTCCAACTGGCCCATTGACTATTTCTAACACGGTGTTTGTTGGTAATACTGCAGAAAGAGGAGGAGCGATGTACCTTGAAGGTGGAACAACGACTACCTGTACAAACTGTCTGTTTCTTAACAACAGTACTACCGCACTTGGAGCAGGTGGAGCGGTTTGGGTAGATGGTGCCAGCTTTACTGTTTCTGGAACTACGTTCTCAGGAAACTCCCCTGATGATGTGAGTGGAACCTTTACCGACAATGGAGGTTCTTCAACTTTAAGTGACCCGGGCATTACCGCATGTCCCGCTTGTAGGACAGTTGCTCCAGCAGGCTGTGATGCCTCTGCCTCAGTTTTGTCCCTAAGTTGCCCCTACTTCTGTTCTTCAGAAGGTGTACCAAATACGGGAGATGCTGACCTGTCGATAAATATGAGCGATTTTATTCCGCCTGCTTGTACTGATCCATTAGATTATTCTTATGTATTCCTGGCTGTTGACGCTGCGGGTAACATTGTCTGTGAATTTCCTGCGACAGATGCAACAACACAGGATCCAGCTGCTGGATTTGCCACAATCGCGGGTCCGGCAGACGGTATCCCAGATGCCATGGACCCTGCAGTCAGCCAGACAAGTAGTTGCAATGGATTGAGTACAGGTGATTACACCCTGGTAGGTTTTCATTACCTGACAGCAGATGCACCAAGTCCGATCCAAACGCCTTTTGTTGGGCAAACTCTGGCCACAATACAGGGCTATTTGACCAACCCTCCAACAGACCCTGTTGGATGTGGTGTCGTTGGAACTTCGGCCCCGTTCACCATCTTGGAGCCTGTAGTGATTAACATTACGAACACATGTTCGCCTGTGGGTACTGACTACTTGACAGACATTGTAATTTCTGGCGGTTATCCGCTTGAAGCTGGTGCAGGAACTTATACCCTGACAACAAATTTTGGCGTTAGTACCTATACTTTTGGTACGCCGATTAGTGCCTTGTCGGTACCTGCCGGACAATCTGTGGATGTAACGGTAATTGCTGATGGAAATGGGGCAAATGGAGCCTCCCCAGCATGTTTTGATTGCATGTCTACGCTGAAATCCGAGGCCGAACCCAATTGCGTGACCTGCACTGATCCAGACATTTCAACAAGTACTGTTGCTGAAATTTGCCCTGGTGACGGTGCAACCTCACCAAATTCTTTTGACCTGTCTACCATTGTTGTGATAGATGCAGCCACGCACAGCTCGGGCAATGCAAGTATAACTTTTCATGATGCTACTCCTGCTGTCGTTGGTGGAGCTAATGATATCACCGCTCTGCCAATCGTTAGTCCAACCACTACAACTACTTACTACATCCTTGCTACAAGCCCAGACGACAGCGCATGTACTGATGAAATCCCCTTTATTGTCTCTGTGGATGATATGCCACCTGCTATTACATGTCCAGAAAATTATACGCTAGGGGTCTGCGACTTGCTTCCTGGGCCAGCCTTGGATATTGCAGCACTCAATGATTCGATAATGCAGGTCTGTTCAGCAGCAACTTTTGACTTCGGCTCGGGAGCTGCATCATTCGCCTTCACACCCGATGTTAATGGTGATATTATTTCGGCAAACGGAACGACAAGTACTTCGACTTCTTTTGATGTCTATGATGAAACAAATGGCGTCGCTGGACCTGGAGGAGATCTAAATGATATCACCCTGGGTTTTGCATTTATACAATCCTTTGATCCATACGGTGGAACAGTGTTACAAGATGCGATTCATCAGGATTTTGATATCGAACAGACAAATTCGGGGCTACAAGGAGGAATTCCAATGGGAGATGTCAATGCCACTGATGCCACCACGGGTGATACTCGCTGTTATACCATTGATGTGACGATCGCTGCTCACTTGAAAATTGAAGCTGCTGATTTCAATGTGGAATACACCAGCGGAAACACAAGAGGTGAAGCATGGGAGTCTATGGCCATTGAATTTTATGACGTGGCTGGTATACCCTTTGGCAGCGCGGATTATGCTGGATATTGGGCGGTGCCTACAATGGGAACGGCTGGAGGTAGTGCTAATCCAGTGGTAAACGCCAATCCTTGGGTACGTTCGGGAACTGGTGTCTATATCGCTCAGGATCCAAATACAGTAGTGTTCAGCGGAAATGGAATATGTCCGCAAGAAGCAGCAAATATCGCAACACTCGCTGATCCGCTTTGTGGAACAACAGGTCCTGCTGACTCGAATATCATAAATGCAAGCACAGATGCAGGCTTGCCTGCAACTAGCCCAATTGGTGGCTTCTTGTTTACGGTTTGTCTGGAAGATGTTGCCGCAACTGTTCTGGATGGAGATGAAACTACGACCAGTACAGAGTTCACCAGTACACTCAATTCGTTAATAATTGACCAGGTTTGTGTAAACAACGCGGTTTGTGACAATGGACCGATGGCTGGGTTGACGATCGGTACAGCTGTAGATGTCTATACACCCACTCCATTTGATGCTACAGTAGGGGGGACTGTTGATAGAACCTATACCGTTACAGATGCCTGTGGACTAACCGCGACCTGTACCCAAACGATCACGATACCAGCTTGTGGCATTCCTTGCCCAGATATAGTAGATGGGTCGCTTGCCGCTTCGGTAGCTGGAGTTGCTGCAAGCGATGTATGCTCTGGAACTAATATTGACGTATGTGTTGAAGTGGATTTGACTGATGATCCATCAGCGACAGTTGAATTTTCGAATGATGGAGGTTCGGTCTGGTCAGTAGGCACACTGAATACTGGAGTCGACCCAAATACTTTCTGCTTCACCTTTACTGAAAGCAACACAACTAGTTGCGATCCACTAACAATCAGCTATCAGGCTAGATTTGTTGCCGCTTCTCTAATGGAAGCAACTTGCAGTCAAGACTTACAAACACTAGATGCAGCATTATCTCCCGTGTCCGTTGATGTATATCCGAATCCAGTTGATGTGGTAAATGCGGTCGTTGCAAATGATGGAACCTGTGGCCCGAGCCTGACTCAAGCCTGTGCAGGCTACACAATCACAAACAGCTTCGACAGCAATGGTGCAAACCCAGACTTTAGTAATACGAGCATTGATGGCTCTCTGGTCTTCACCATAACAAACGGCGCTGCTCCAACACTATGCCAGACAAGCACTGTTAATGCTAGCTATGCCTGCGCAAGTTGCCTAAATCCAAGCATTTCGACATCTGATGGGCCTGCAATTTGCGCTGGAGTTTCATTTGACTTGGCAGGCGTCAATGTGATGGATGCGGAAGCGGGAAATTATCCAGCCGCCGCTGCTATTAATACAACCTATCACTCCACGAGTCCTGCTACAACTGCGAATGAATTAGCTGCAAGCACAGTTACACCCAGTAGCACAACTACTTATTATATTCTGGTTACAAATGATAACGAGACTCCTGGAGATAGTTCAGACGATTGCTCAGATGAAGTGGCTGTGACGATTACGGTGAATAATCTGCCTGCATTGCAGCCGATCCCTGCCCTTTCTGTTTGTTTAGATGCTGTACCAGTGAGTCTTGCAGATTACAACCCTTTACAGACAGCTGGAATTGCGGGCGGGACTTATGTTTGGTACAATGATCTGGCTGGGGCACCCGACTTAGCATTCGGCCCGATTAGTACAGCAGTTGCGAGTGGTAGCTATTGGGTGGTCTACACGGAACCTGCTCCAAATTCTTGTGAAACACAAACAAGCATGGATCTTACTGTAAATGGACTTCCCACTATATCTGCAGGGAGCAACAGTCCGATTTGTGAAGGAACGTCATTGAATTTGACAGCTACCGGTGGATTAATTTGGTCCTGGTCTGGACCAGACAACTTTAGTTCTACCTTACAGAATCCCAGCATTTCCACTGCAAGTACAGCGGCTGCAGGTATCTATACTGTAGTTGCTACAGATGTAAATGGTTGCAGCAATTCGGTCTCTGCAGCTGTCAGCATTGGTCCACTGGATGATGCTTCATTCTCGATCCCATCGACAGTATGCGATGACGCATCAAGCTCACCTGCGGCTAATATTATAGGAGATGCCGGGAGTTTTGCATTTAATCCGTTACCTGCCGATGACGCATCCCTTGATATCACTACAGGAGCAATCACTGCACCATCAGGCGGTTTTGTTATTGGAAGTAGTTATACACTTGAATACAGCACAAATGGAGTCTGTTCAGCGACAAGCATGCAAACAATTACAGTGATAGATTGTGGAAGTTGCCCCTTGGTTCTAAGCTCCCCACAACAAAATGAGACTGAACTTTGTGATGGAGATTCACCTGGCTTCGCAGCAGCAACTTTCGATCCTTCTGGAAGCTCTGATGTTGCCTATCTTTGGACTGCTCCCGATGGTAGCACTTCAACTGATGCAGTGCCCTCCTTCACACTTGTCAATGATGGTTGTACTCCTATTAATGTGATTGTCTCTTATGAAATTACTTGCATTTCGGAGTCTACTCTGATAGATGCAGGAAGTCTTCCATATACCGTGTACCCTTCTGATATTACTCCTTTCTACACCATTACGAATGGTGCTTGTGATGGCCCTACAGTAATCCTTGCAGATGGTTGCGCGGCTAATGTAACAGTTACTCCGCAGGCTGGTTCACCAGTCTTCCCCTTAAATTCAACTGCCTCGGGCGAGGTTACTTACGATATTGTCTATTCGCCTTCAACAGCTTGTGTGCCCACAAGTACTGACACTGGTATGTACGATTGCGACCTGGATGCTCCTTCCATATCAATTATTAAGGATGATAATGACAACGGTGATGATACTCAGACTGTAGATTCAGGAGCTGAGGCTGTCTTTGAGATAACAATAACGAACAATGGTAATGTTGCATTGACAAATGTACTTATCGGAGACGATCAGGCAAATTCAAGTGATTGTATTCGAGATGCTGCTGGTACGGCTGCATTGTATGCTGGGGGAGCAAGCACGGACTTTGATCCAGGTGAGAGCTTTAGCTATGTATGCTCCACTAATGGTGGGGTTTTCGCCAACTTCACCAATACAGCAGATGTTTCCGCTGAACCCATAGCTGGTGGGCCGTCCCTTTCTGATGATGATTCAACAGAAGTATTGGTTCAGGAGACAGCAGGAATCAGTATCGATAAGCACGCTGTCGACCAGACAGATACGCAGACTGTGAATCCGGGAGCATCGGCTTCCTTTGAGATTGTGGTCACAAATACAGGTGATGTTGATCTGGTGAATGTCTTTGTAGACGATCCTCAAGAATCCAATTGTGATGAGTTTATCGGTACGCTGGCTGCTGGAGTGAGCTATACCTACACCTGCACTGGAGCTGCGCTTTTGGCATCTTATACAAACACTGCCCAAGTGACGGGTGATCCGGTGAATGGGGACCCCCAGGTCTCCTCTTCCGACCCTTCAGATGTGGTGGTGGCTGATCCTTCTATCTTGATTGTAAAGGAGGACGCAGACAATTCGGATGATCTCCAAATAGTAGCACCAAATGGAACTGCCACCTTTACTATCATCGTCACCAATGATGGTTTGGTGGATCTGGAGAATGTAACAGTTTCTGATCCGCTTGCACCAAATTGTGATTTAGTAATTGGATCCTTAGCAGCAGGCGAAAGTCATCCGCCCTATACTTGTACACTTGATGGGGTAGGTGAGAATTTTACCAATATAGCGGAGGTGATAGCGACGCCTGTCGGAGGAGGTAATGCGATTTCAGATAGTGATCCTTCGGATGTTGTGATTTCTGGAACTGCTGCTATTAGTATTGACAAGCATGCTTTGGATTTGACGGATTCGCAAAATATTAACGCTGGTAGCGCTGCAGCATTTGAGATAGTCGTGCAAAACATTGGAGATATTGCACTTACAAATGTGTTTGTGGACGATCCTATGGAATCTGCCTGTAATCAGCTTATTGGAAGTCTAGGCGTGGGCGAAGTATATTCTTACACCTGTACCGGTGCGGCTGTGGATGCAGGATATACCAATATTGCTATTGTTACAGGTGATCCTACTGATGGGAGTCTGACTGTAACTGATAGCGATCCATCAGAGGTTGTGGTTGATCAGCCATCCATCCTTATTGTGAAAGACGATTCGGACAATTCGGATGACACGCAAATTGTGGACTTTGGTGGGACTGCCAGCTTTACCATTACGGTCACAAATACTGGTAACGTTGATCTTGAAAATGTGACAGTGACAGATCCTCTGGCCCCTAACTGCGATCTCGTTATCGGATTCTTGGCTGCAGGTGCAAGTCATCCGTCTTATACCTGTACGGTCGACAATG
The DNA here is from genome assembly GCA_020629205.1 of Chitinophagales bacterium. Classification (GTDB taxonomy): domain Bacteria; phylum Bacteroidota; class Bacteroidia; order Chitinophagales; family UBA2359; genus JAHDDV01. The sequence goes on from JAHDDV010000009.1 coordinate 12,510, forward strand.
TGGCTGCTGATTTTACCAATATAGCAAGTGTCATCGGTGATCCTACAGGAGGCGGAGAATCTGTCAGCGATGAAGATGCTTCCGATGTGCTTGTTGACTTGCCGGCTGCGATTTCTATAGATAAACGTGCTCTAGATCAATCGGATTCTCAGACGATCAATGTCGGCACGGCTCCGGCCTTTGAAATAGTGGTGACAAATATTGGTCAGCTTCCTCTGAGTAATGTCCTTGTAGTCGATCCTTTGGAGCCAGCCTGTGATCAAGCAATCGGCGACCTTGCTTCTGGTGAGCAGTTTGTTTATACTTGCTCTGGTTCAAATGTAAGTTCAAGCTTCACAAATATAGCGGAGGTTACTGGAGATCCTTCGGATGGATCTGCATCTGTGACGGATTCAGATTCTTCCGATGTCTTGGTAAATGGTCCCGAGATATCGATAGATAAAGATGATGCTGACAACAATGATGATGCACAGAGTATTGATGCTGGAGCAAGTGCTACATTCACGATCACAGTGAGCAATACAGGTAATGTTGATCTGGAAAATGTAGTTGTTTCTGACCCTTCGGCACCCGATTGTGATCTAATCATCGGCTTCCTGGCAGCTGGTGAGAGTTATCCGCCGTACACCTGTTCGATAGCTGGAGTTTCCGCCTCCTTCACCAATACAGCTTCCGTATCTGGGTCTCCAGTTGGAGGAGGTCCTGATGTCACAGATTCGGATGACTCCTTTGTGGAGGTAATCGGTACTGCGGAGATCAGTATTGATAAATCTGCAGTGGATGGAACCGATGTTCAAACCATCAATCCAGGGCAAAATGCTGTTTTCGAAATCGTCGTCTCAAATACGGGAGATGTTGATTTGGAGAATGTTTTTGTTACCGACTTCCTTGCCCAGCAATGTGACCGTGCAATAGGCGACCTTGCTGCTGGCGAGATCGTTGTGTACACCTGTATCGACGTAGATGTCGACTATGGGTATCTGAATACAGCCCAAGTAGTTGGTGATCCGGTAACGGGTGCTCCTTCTGTCTTTGATGAAGACGTTAGTGATGTTTTGGTTCCTATTCCTGCTATACAGATCGATAAGAATGACGCAGACAATGGTGATGACGTTCAAGTTATCAATCCTGGTGGTACGGCAAACTTCTCGATCACTGTAACCAATACCGGGGAGATTGATCTGGAAAATGTTACGGTATCTGACCCTCTTTCTCCAGGCTGTAACCTGTACATTGGTTACCTGGAAGTTGGGGAAAGTTTCTCAAGCTATACCTGTAGTGTTGACAATGTTGAGTCCAGCTTCACCAATGTTGCAGTGGTGACTGGAAATCCTTCCGGTGGAGGAGATGCTGTGTTTGATGAAGACCCAACAGATGTTGTTGTTGTAGGATCGGCTGCAGTGACAGTGCAAAAGAACGCACTTAATGGTGCAGATTATCAGACAATCAACCCTGGTGCTAGTGTTTCCTTTGAGATTACCGTTGTTAATTCTGGTGATGTAGACTTAGAAGACGTAGTTGTCAGTGACCCGATGGCCCCGTCCTGTGATCAGGAGATCGGCTTTCTGGCAGTTGGGGAAAGCTTCTCTTACACCTGTGAAGATACAGAAGTGACAGAAGGATATGTAAATATTGTGGAGGTGACTGCAGACCCGGTAAATGGTGGTCAAACGGTAGCTGATGAAGATCCGTCTACAGTTGATCTTACTAATCCTTCACTTGTGATCATAAAGGAAGACGCAGATAACACCGATGATTTACAGACCATTGGGCCAGGTGGTTCAGCTACCTTCAGCATTACCGTTGTGAATAATGGCAATGTAGATCTGGAGGATGTTGTGGTTAGTGATGCTGCGACTCCAGCTTGTGATCAGTATATTGGATTTCTGGCTGTAGGTGAGGTTTACAGCTATACCTGTACAATTGACAATGTAGTACAGAGCTTTATCAATATTGCAACTGTCACTGCGATCCCAACAGGTGGGGGCGCTACCGTTGCTGACGACGATCCTTCGGAGGTATTGGTAGTTGGCACTTCTTCCATGCTTGTAAGCAAACAAGCAACTGATGGCTCGGATCTGCAAATCATTAATCCTGGTCAGGATGCTAGCTTTGAAATCAGTATCACCAATACGGGAGATGTTGATTTGGAGAACATCGTGGTTAACGATGCACAGTTGCCAGCATGTGATAATGAGATTGCCTATCTGGCTGTGGGAGAGACACTGACCTTTACTTGTGTCGACCCCAATGTTCAAGATAGTTACACCAATTTGATATCCGTAGTTGCTGACCCAGTCAACGGTGATCCATCAATCATAGCAACCGATGACAGTGAAGTTGCAGTATCAAATCCATCTGTATTATTGATCAAGGATGATGCGGACAACGGAGACGATATGCAGACGGTTGAGATCGGCGGTAGTGCTACCTTTACAATTACAGTAGTAAACAAGGGGAATGTTGATTTAGAGAATATCATTGTTGGGGATAATGCCAGTCCCGAATGTCAAAATACCATTGACTACCTAGCTGTGGGAGAAAGCACTGCTTATACCTGTACGGTTGAAAATGTAAGTTCCAGCTTTATCAATTTGGCAACTGTTGCGGCCGATCCTGTAGGTGGTGGTGATAGTGTATTTGATAACGATGACAGTAATGTCCAGGTGGCTGGTACACCGGGTATTGATATTAGCAAGACTGCTTTTGATGGATCAGATTCGCAAATTGTTGCTCAAGGCGAGGAGGCGATTTTCTCCTTTGTGATCAGCAATACCGGGGATGTAGATCTGACAAATGTGGTGGTCGAAGATCCTCAATTGAGTGAATGTGATATGGTGATTGGTGACTTAGCCGTGGGAGAGCAATTTAGCTATCTCTGCTCGGATGCAGAAGTGGAAGGAACTTATACCAATGTAGCCACAGTCACGGCTCTACCTATGGATGGAAGTCCGATTATCAACGGGACAGATGATACATTTGTGGAAGTTCTGGATTGTGCTGGTTTTGTTTCAACAGTGGAAGAGAGCTGTATTGACGATAACGATCAATTCTACACATTGGTAGTTGCCTTCAATGGAGGTGATCCTGGTCCGAATGGATATACAGTGCTGGACAACAACAGTGGTGCCATCACAACTGGCATAACAGGGTCAATCAACTTTGGAACTTACGCATCGGGTAGCGGCTATAATGTGACCGTGAGTGTGAGTGATAATCCACAATGTGCCTATGATTTCTCGTCATCCATCTTTGAGTGCGAAGGCTTTCTGGCCGTTGAGTTTCTAGGTTTGGTCGGTCTTGTGACCGAGGGTGGGAATCAACTGAATTGGTCGACAGCTATGGAATTTGAAAATAGCGAATTCCTTGTGATGCGCTCGCAGGATGGAATCGAGTTTGAATTGTTGAGCCGTGTTGAAGGCGCTGGTTACAGCAATTCTGTTTCTGACTATCATTACTTTGATGAGAATGCTCCCGGAGGTCTTTCGTACTACAAGATATTGTCGAGAAGCCTCGATGGATTGATACAAGAATCAAACCTAGTCTCGCTAAGCAGAGCAACCAGTTCTGAATTTGCAGTGTTCCCGATCCCTGTTGAGAATGATTTGATGGTGAACTACAATTCTGTGGCAGATCAGATAGTACATATTAGTATCAAGGATCTGACCGGAAGAATTGTGCAGGACAAGGAAATTTCGGTGAATATTGGAAACTCAATCTCTCGGCTGCATGTGAGTCAATTGCCACCAGGCATTTATCTCATCAGCTTAAACGATGGAGTTGCCATGCAATCCTTGAAGTTTGTGAAGCAATAGCGTCACTGAATGGGCTATGATTATCGAAATGGGGGTGTTACTTAGGTAGCACCCCTTTTCTTTTTCATGCGATCGTTGGAGGATCACAGCCATGAGTCGTCCTGGCGCTTGTCTTCGCACTTATCGAATATGGTTGCTAAGTGTACTAATGAAATATCGCCACGGGCCGCGGTCGGTGAAAAGGAGCCGGGGGCGCAGCGGAACGAAGTGCCTGGATAGCGTCGCGGATGCCAGCCAATAGTGGCTCCGACGAAGGAGGAGACACTAGTGGCTGAGCAGTAGCAGCTAGCCGGGTGCTGAGTATTAGCGGAGCACCCGTAGATAGCTACCACGCCCTTATCTGCTGCGCTCCCCTAAAAAAGGAAAGACCACAGCGGAACTGTTCAAGGATCAAAGATCAATGAGCAAGGTGTTGTGGTGCAACTGTTTTCTAGCGCGCTGTTACTTTTGTCGATGGCCATCACCTTGTCCCGTAGCAATGCGACATTCGGAGATGTCGCATAACTTCAAATGTAGAGACACAATGCGTATGTCTGAACCATGTGCCTAAATCGTTCGGCTAACAATCCAAGCCATCCAAAACCTCATCCTCCACCTCATTCGCCAAAGTCACCAGAAGCCCCGGAGTCCGTTTCATCTCCCGTTCGATAGCAAATCTGGCTTCCGCATTTCTCGCCCAACTACGACGGGCGATTCCATTGTTGACATCAAAGAAGAGCATCTTTTGAAGTCGCTTTTCCGCCTCATCGCTACCATCCAGGACAAGGCCAAAACCACCATTGATGACCTCGCCCCAACCAACACCTCCACCATTATGAATGGAGACCCAGCTTGCACCACGGAAGCTATCGCCAATTACATTGTGGATGGCCATGTCTGCGGTGTACTTGCTGCCGTCGTAGATATTGCTGGTCTCGCGATAGGGCGAGTCCGTACCGCTAACATCATGATGGTCGCGGCCAAGGATTAGGGGAGCCGTAATCTCACCGCTCTTGATGGCTGCATTGAAAGCACTGGCAATCTTGGCGCGGCCTTCTGCATCGGCATAAAGAATTCTGGCCTGTGACCCGACGACCAGTTGATTTTGTTCAGCGTCTTGGATCCATTTGATATTGTCTTGCATTTGTTGCTGAATCTCGGCTGGTGCTTCTGCTTTAATTTCCTGCATAATTCGCATGGCAATTTGATCGGTCTTTCGGAGATCAGTAGGCAGTCCGGAGGAGCAAACCCAACGGAACGGCCCGAAGCCATAATCGAAGCACATGGGACCAAGAATGTCCTGTACATAGGAGGGATACTTAAAATCGATGCCGTTTTCGGCCATGACATCAGCACCGGCACGAGAGGCTTCTAACAGAAAGGCATTGCCGTAATCAAAGAAGTATGTCCCTCTGGCTGTGTGTTTGTTGATTGCTGTTGCGTGACGCTTGAGGGAGTGACGAACATAGCGCTGAAAGGTCTCTGGTTCCTCGGCTATCAAGCGATTCGATTCTTCGTAACTCAGATCCACCGGATAATAGCCACCAGACCAGGGATTGTGCAGAGAGGTCTGATCAGAACCAAGCTGGATATACAGATTTTCCTTGTAGAAGCGCTCCCAAACATCCACTACATTGCCTTGATAGGCGATGGAAATGACGGCCTTTTCGTCCATCTTTTGACGGACCAGTTTGACCAGTTCATCCAGATCGGCTACCAAAACGTCGACCCATCCTTGTTCATGGCGTTTTTGTGCAGCTTTGGCATTTACCTCAGCACAGACGGTAATACATCCAGCAATGTTTCCTGCCTTTGGCTGGGCGCCACTCATTCCTCCCAGACCCGCAGTCAGGAAGATCTTCCCAGCGGGAGTGTCCTCTGGTTTCAAGGTCTTTCGAAATGCATTCATGACTGTAATGGCTGTACCATGCACGATACCCTGAGGACCAATGTACATGTAGGAGCCTGCTGTCATCTGACCGTATTGTGTGACGCCTAAGGCATTGTACTTTTCCCAGTCATCCTGACTTGAGTAGTTGGGAATCATCATGCCGTTGGTCACGATCACTCGCGGGGCATCTTTGGAAGAAGGGAATAGACCCATCGGATGTCCGGAGTACATATGCAAAGTTTGATCTTCACTCATCTTTGCCAGGTATTGCATCGTAAGCAGATACTGAGCCCAGTTTTGAAAGACACTACCATTACCTCCATAAGTAATGAGCTCATTGGGGTGTTGTGCAACTCTTGGATCGAGGTTGTTTTGGATCATCAGCATGATAGCAGCAGCTTCTGTACAGGTAGCCGGATATTCTGATATCGGTCTGGCATATAGATCGTAAGAGGGTTTGAATCGATGCATGTAGATCCTGCCGGTCTCTTTCAATTCTTGAGCAAACTCTGTAGCCAATTCTGCATGCCATGCTTTTGGGAAGTAGCGAAGCGCATTTCTAATCGCCAGTTTCTTTTCCTCTGTAGTCAGAATGTTCTTACGTTTTGGGGCAGGATTACCC
>JAHDDV010000009.1:18916-20483 GCA_020629205.1 Chitinophagales bacterium
CAGTTTCTTTTCCTCTGTAGTCAGAATGTTCTTACGTTTTGGGGCAGGATTACCCATAGCTGGATAGGCTTTTGCCGCTGGCAAATGATCAGGAATACCCTGAAGTATTTCTTCTTGAAAAGTAAGCTCTTGCATGGTCTTCATTCTTTCGCTTTTTACTGTGGAAACTGGTGGTGGAGAGGGAAAGTTTAGTTGGAATCAGTATCGTCATTTCCCTTCGTCTTTTCCTCCAGAATTTTGGCGAGCTCGTCGAGGCTCAAATCCGAAAAGAGAATATCGTCATCGATATCTGGGTTTAGCTCAAATTCTTCGTCGTCAAAACCAAGGCTTTCCTCTTCGCAGAGGTAGCCATTCTTGAATACCAAATAGGGAACCATAGTCCCTTGGTGATAAAGAATTTCTCGATAGTCATTGGTAGGGAAGATGATGAAATCTGCCAGCATTCCTGGACTAAGTCTGCCTCTATCACTTAGGCCGAGTGCTTTAGCTGCTCGAAAGGTTAAGCCACTCAATACTTCAGTATTGGATAGTTTTTCAAATGCGCCAAGCAATGCTGCTTGCGTCATAAGGTTACCCATAGGTGCTGAACCCGGATTCCAATCGCTTGCAATAGCTAAGCAGCAGCCTGCGTCCAGCAACTTTCTGGCCGGTGTGTAATCGCAGCCAAGTCCTATTGAAGCGCCGGGAAGTGCAGTGGCTACGGTATCGCTCTCGGCAAGCATTTGAATCTCCCGCTCTCCGCTTGCTTCCAGATGGTCTGCACTGAGTGCTCCGAACTCGACGGCCACAGCCGATCCACCCGGACTAAATTGATCGGCATGAACGGTAATGTCAAAGTCAAGTGCTTTGGCTCGTTCAAAATACGGGGCGATGATCTTTGGCGAGAAGGCTCCTTCCTCTACAAATGCATCAACACGATAACAAAGGTCCATGCTGAGGATTTTTGGGAAGAGCTTTTCGATGATCTCATTGATATAGGCTGCATGGTCACCATCATAATCAAGAGGTTTGATATGTGCGGCCAAACAAGTGCCGATAATATCTGCACTACAGGTCATGTCAGCCAGCTTGATCGCACTCAGCATTCTGATTTCTTCTTCTACTGATAGCCCATATCCGCTTTTAACCTCAATGGTAGTGATTCCAGCATCTCGATGCTGCACCGCTCTGGCTAGCATAGCCAGATTCATGTGAATATCAGTCTGCTGTCGGGTATGTTGCACGGTATCCCAAATCCCACCACCTGCTTTGGCAATTTCCTGATAGCTGCTACCTGAGTTACGCATTGCATAGTCCCTGGCTCTACTACCGCCAAAACAAATGTGGGTATGTGAATCAATCATACCCGGCATGGCTACTGAGGGCAGTTCTAATTCAAAGACCTCGGCCTCTTTGTGCTTTCTAATCAGTTTTAAGAAAGAGCCAACTTCTACGATCTTTTCATCCTCTACCAGAATACCTGCGTTTTCCACTATGTGCATTTGATCGTCTTTCAATGGACCATTGTACGATAATTGGTCCATGGTTAAAACTTGATCAAAGGGGCCTACTAGTAATTTTGTCATCT
>JAHDDV010000009.1:20583-39425 GCA_020629205.1 Chitinophagales bacterium
CCTGCATGTTGGGTCCAGGCGATTTCATAGTCGTACCGATCTTTATCCAGATGATGGTCTATCAATTTGGCTATTCCTGTCTTATCTTTTCCGCCAGAAATCGGGTTGATTACGAATAGTAGATTTCTCTTCAACATTTTGAATCTCCAAAGATAGTTTTTACTTGCAGGTTTCTTGCTGCTTGTTCACAGTTTTTATGCTCATAAGGCAGTTTATGCCAGTATTCCACTAACTTAATGCGCGAAAGGAACGATTTAATAACCAGAGGAATTAGTCCGGAAAAAGAGTCTTGCTAAGCTTATGAAAGTTTGTATTGCAGAAAAACCAAGCGTTGCCAGAGAAATCGCCAAAGTACTGGGAGCCAGTGCTCGTATGGATGGCTATCTGGAAGGAAATGGTTATGCCGTAACCTGGACCTTTGGCCACTTTTGTGAGTTGAAATCACCGGAAGATTATACAGAGGATTGGAAGAAATGGAATCTCTCCATGCTACCCATGTTGCCAGAACGTTTTGAAACCAAACTGAAAAAGATCAAGGGCGTCAAGAAGCAGTTTACGGTGATCAAGAATTTATTCAAAAAAGCTAAGCTGGTGATCAACTGCGGTGATGCAGGTCAGGAAGGCGAGTTGATTCAGAGATGGGTCATCAAAGAGGCAAAATACAAGGGGCCTGTACAGCGTCTCTGGATCTCTTCACTGACAACAGAAGCTATTCGTGATGGATTTCAAAAACTGCAAGATGCTCGCCTTTATGATCGGTTGTACTATGCAGGTAGTTCCAGGGCCATAGGTGATTGGCTGCTAGGCATGAATGCCACTCGATTGTACACTTTGAAGTATGGTGGCTACAAGCAAGTACTTTCGATCGGTCGTGTACAAACACCTACTTTGGCGATGATGGTCAAACGCCATTACGAGATTCTGCGATTCAAGCCAGAGCCGTTTTGGGAATTACAAACCATCTACCGTAAAGTTGCGTTCAATCACAGCAAAGGGCGATTTACGAAAAAAGAAGAAGGGCAAGCGCTGCTGGAGAAGGTAAGGGGAAAGGACTTTGTGATTGTTTCCTCCACAAAGAAAAACGGCAAGGAGTATGCCCCGAGGCTGTTTGACCTAACCAGCCTGCAGGTTTATTGCAACAAGCGCTTCGGCTTTTCGGCAGATCATACGCTCAAGACCGTGCAAAAGCTCTATGAGCAAAAGCTGGTCACTTATCCCCGCGTCGATACCACCTATTTGCCAACAGACATGTACCCAAAAATAAAGGGTATTCTGCAAAAAATGTCTGCCTATGCAAACTTCACGCAATCTGTATTGAGCAAACCGATCCCAAAGTCAAAGCGAGTCTTTGACGACAAAAAAATCACCGATCACCACGCCATCATACCGACAGGAATTCAATCACATTTATCAGGGGATATGCAGAAGGTTTACGATGCCATTTCACGTACTTTCATAGCCAATTTTTATCCTGAGTGCAAGGTAGCGCATACCACCGTAATTGGTGAAGTGGAGGGTGAGCAATTCAAGGCCAAAGGCAAGGAGATTCTGGATCCCGGCTGGCGGGTTTTGTTTCCAAAGCCGGCGAAAAAAACAGGCACAACAAACCTTGAGGCAAAAAGTAGTTCGGGGAAGACCACTGAAGAGAAGATTCTGCCGGCTTTCAAGAAAGGGGAGAAGGGACCACATGAACCCAGCCTGCTGGAGAAAATGACACAGCCTCCCAAGCCCTATACTGAAGCGACGCTTCTACGGGCAATGGAAACAGCCGGAAAGCAGGTAGATGATGAGGAGCTTCGACAGCTCATGAAGGAAAACGGAATCGGAAGGCCCTCCACTCGTGCAGGCATCATTGAGACGCTCTTCAGACGAAAGTATATTCGTAGGCAAAAGAAGAATTTGCATCCAACAGAAGTTGGTATTCAATTGATTGACCTCATTCAAAATGAGCTTCTAAAATCGACCGAAATGACGGGGATTTGGGAGCGCAAGCTACGGCAGATCGAATCAGGTGAATTCAATGCAAAGGCTTTCATCGAAGACATGCGAAAAATGGTTACAGAACTCATTGCCGAAGTGAAGGCACAGACCGGGGGGCAGAGGATCACTGCCACTGCCATGGCAAGTAGCCCCTCGACCAAAGGTACAAGCCGAAGAAGGCGCAACAGTGTTACTGGTCCAGCCAGCAGTGGCAAGAGGGCCAGTTCAAAAGCCAAAGCAACCACTGGGAAAGTCTCCAAAAATGTGTCCATCAATGAGATCAGCTGCCCCAAATGCCGACAGGGGACGCTTCTCACCGGCACCACCGCCTATGGTTGTAGCAACTATAAATCCGGCTGCTCCTTTCGCCTCCCATTTAAGTTTATGGACAAGAAGATTTCTGAAAATCAATACAGGCGACTTTTGGCAAAAGGAAGCACAGTCAAACTGAAAGGCTTCAAGCAGGGCAATACCAAAGTTGATGGAAAAGTGCTGCTCAATCAAGACGGAACGATCCGATTTGAGCCAAACTCGATACCCAATCCCAAGACTGTTTCGATATCAAAACCAAAGCCCAAGGCCCGTCCAAAACTCGCCTGCCCAAAATGCAAACAAGGCAAGATCGTGAAAGGAAAAACGGCCTACGGCTGTAGCCGCTGGAAAGAGAACTGCGACTATCGATTTGATTTCAGTGAAGTCCGAAAACGAGCTGCCGGCCAAAAACTAACAGAACAGCTTGTCAAGCGCATACTCTACAGTAATTAAGCTTTCCTATGTGCCCTTGTGCGGTTCATCACTTATGTGCTCTTTTGTGTCTAAATCTTTGTGCCCTTTTGTGTTCCCATCAAAGCCCGAAAGTGCAAAATATACCAATCAGCAATCTCATCCATTGGAAGCGAAGCCGCAGCCACATAATTCTGCTTCGCCAATTTATTTCGATGTTGTTTATCCGTCAGTAGTCTCTCCACGGCATCTGCCATTCCATGCACATCGCCCGGCTGAAAGAATTCACCCGAATACCCTTCCTCTTCAACCAGTTCTTTCAAGTCTCCAATCTTCGGTATAATGGCTGCCTTACCATAGCTGCCTGCCTGATGTAATACTCCTGAACTTCCCGTTGTGCTGGTATAGTCAAACAATACTGCAGTGGCCTCATCAAAGAGCCTAGGAACATCCTCTTCCTCCACGTAACCGGTGTAGGTAATGTCGGGCACATGAGCATACCGCTCTTCAACGTTTTTGAGATATCCTTTCACATTTGGATTGTCTGTGCCAGCGATCACAATCGATATATCCTCCCCGATTCGCTGCCGTACTTCAGCTACTGCCTCAATCATGCCTTCCACTTTCTTGTAGGTGCCAAATTTTCCGAAGGTCATGATATTCAGGGCTTCGTCTTCCTGATCGAAATCCGGAATTGGTGGGACTTCAAAGGAGCCATGCGGAACGAGCGCCACATTTGTCACTCCGTATTTCTCTTCAAGAAGTCGCACATATTTGGCGATCGTTACCGTCACCAGATCAGCACTCAGTAGAAACCTGGTGACTGCTGTGCCAAAGAAGCGATAGATGCCATTCATCAGCTTGCTCTTTGTGATACCTGCAGAATCCAAATCAACGGTTTCCATGATATTGTGCAATAGCACTACCGATGGGAATCCTGACAGACGGCTCAAGACAGGACCCAGAAGTCCCAGCGTCGCGGCAACTTTGCTGTCTCCGAAGGAAAGGAACTGAATATTGTACAGCACCACATCCGGTTGAATTCTTTTCAATGCCTTACGAATCTTTAGCGGGTTTGCCCAGGAGTTGAATTCCCAGTTCTTTTCGATGCGGACTGGAACCTTACCAAAGACCTTTAGATACTTCTCTCCTTTAGGAAGTGTGTCAGATAGGACGACAATTTCCTCGATGTCCTCTTCTTTGTCTTTGAAATGCTTGAGCAAGTGAAAAGCATACTCGTTTAAGGTGCCTTTACTCGGCGGATATGGCGATACTATGGCCAGCTTTATTTTCTTCATGGCATTCTTGTTTTGGTTTAGTGGGTATTGATTCCTTTTTTGACTTAAGCAGAAACTGATCAAAGAGCTGATAGGTCATCATGCTAAGTAGTAATCCACTCATCAGTATTATCTGAACCTGAATGATCTCAAGCAGACTGCTGTGATAGGTGGATATCAGCACCAGCTGGGCTATTCCTGCTAAAACTGTCAGGACAACTGGAAGATATTTATTGAGTGATAGATAGTAGTAGGCAAAGACATTCGCACAAGCGAAAATCGTGGTCGCCAGAGCATAGGGCCAGAGCAAGGGCGCTACACTTAGATAGGCTTCACCGAAGAGCAGTCCGATGATGACTTCTGGAATAACAAAGCAAGCAAGGACGGTGCAGATCCCAAAGCCAGCAGTGATCAATAGCGAGCCCCAGAACAATCCCAGGTGCGGCTGCCCCGACTTCTCTCTTTGTATCACTTTCGGGAAAAGCAAAGTTACTATGGTCCAGGTGCCAAAGAAGACCACACGCCCGATGAGTGCTACAGCAGCGTATAAGCCCGCGTCCCGCTCTGTGAAGAAATGCTTCGTCAACAAAACATCGCTGTTGTTGATGAGAATCTGGCTGAACTCGTAGAAGAGGATGATCCAAACAAACTGCAACACTGCCTTTTGATCAAGAAAATCTGCGCCCGTCGTACCATCATTCTGACCCCCTGACTTCAACCAAAGGGCCGCGCAGAATGAAGCGAGAAAACCCAAACTGACAGCTACGGTGCTTTGCTCCACAAAATAGTTGACCGCCAGCATCACCAGTATAAAGGTTATGCCTAAACGCAATAGCATTTCGGCCAAATAGGTGAATGCCAAAAGCTTGAATTCCTCTCTTCCCTGTGCAATACCTCTCTTCACAGACATGGTGAAGTAGAATGGTAATCCAATTCCAATAATGGCTATTGGAATCATGGACTTAAAGTGCAGGAAGTCCTGCAAAATCGGAGATGCCAGGATCAGCAATCCTCCCAGCAGCACACTTAGCAAGCCGACACGTTTGTGCAGCCAAACCCCGAAGGTCTGCAAGACAGCTTCCTTGCGTTCAGCAGCGTATTGGGCGGAAAACTTCGCTGCCGTCAATTGTACACCAACTGCAAGAAAGGACAGCATCAGCACACCGGTTGCGATTACCGAGGCCTCCGCAAATAGCTCAGGCCCCAATACCCTTCCTAAGATTAGGTTAATGAGGTAGTTGCCAGCATTTACTAAGATCATGCTGGCAAAGAGAAAGCCAGCATCTGTTGCTTTGAATTTCATTAACCCACCTTTTGGAAGTCTGCGAAGCTACGCTTGTCCAGCTCATCTTCCTGTTTCACCTCCACCTGATCATGAAATTTGGTCAGATGAAGCAGCTCATGCAGCGCGTGATCGTCGGGAGCCAGCAACAACATATTGGAAGCTTTTTTGCGTAGTCGCACCTGTGTCATAATGAGGGCGTTGAGTCCAGTAAGGTCTATGCGCTCCACTTCATGAAGATCAATGATCAATGTTTCCTTCTCGCCAACAGAGGAATGAAGCGAGTCCTTGATATTCAGGGCATCCAGAGAGCATAGGTCCCCGCCAAGCTGGACATATGTGCGGTTTCCTTCTATCCTCATCTCTACTGTAAGGTCTTTCATAACGATTTTTTCTGAGCGGTGGTAGGGCTCTCTACTCTGCTTGCAATCAAAATGCCAGAGGTCACTATTTGTCAAGTTTGCTATATCTTTACAGACGATAAAAAATCCCAATGCTATGTCTTCCTTTCCGAATGCCACTCGCAAGAGCCTAGCCATGCTCTTGCTGCCGGTTTTTTTAACGCTTAATGCTAAAGCACAAGTACCTGAGTTTGAAGCTGGAAAGCTGCTTTGGCGCAATGACCTGGTAAATCCAAAGGTGGAGGCAATTGTCGATTTGGATAATGATGGGCTTAAGGATGTGCTCTTTAGTTATGCGGTTTTTGATGCAGGCATTATTTGGAATGAAGGCGGAGGTAACTTCTCGGAGCCTGAGATTTTTGATCCATCCTATGACTACAGCAAGCTCAGCGTGGCAGACTTTGACCAGGATGGAGATATGGATCTGGTCTTTGGTACTTTTGATCCCTTCATCTATCTCAAAGAGAATCTGGGTCAACGTGACTTCGAGCTGTCCTATCTAATGAATGGATTTTTCCAGGGTCTCGGTGATATGGAGGGAGATGGCGATATCGACTTGCTGGTTCAATCGCAGCCCAGTCAACTTTCCTGGGTCATCATGCAGGGGCTTGAAGAAGTGGAGGAAAGATTGATTGCAGGCGATCTGGTCGCTAATCTGTTCAGTATCGAGATCGAGGATCTGGACGGCAATGGCTTGCTTGACGTTATGACCATGGATGAGTCCCCATCCTTGAGGTACTGGTTGCAAAGGGAAGGCCTGTTCGAGCAGTATGATTTTGATACCGAATTGCCACAGCTATACAATCTTGTCCTGGGTGATCTTAATGCAGATCAGATTCCCGAAATCATTGCACACAGAATTCAGGCAACAGGGGAAGAACACGCGGTCTTATTGCAGTTTGATGGAGACAATAGCTACAACAAGATTTCTTCACTTTGGCCAAATCCCACTTACCACTACGCGATCGGGGATGTCACCGGAGATGGACATCAGGATATCATGGTAAGCAGTTTTGTAGATGAAAACATTTACTTTCTGGCCGGGGATGGGAACCTGGAATTCGACGCCCCGGAACTATATGGAAGCGGCCCTTTTTCCTTGTCTGATTTCTTGCTCGCTGATATGCATGGAGATGGAAACGAACAACTTGTTGCCGGCAGTATTCTGAGCGATGGTATTTATTATTTTTCAGCTCCTCAGGCCTCCGCCCTTACTCTGGTGGAGCCTGTACTTGCTGAGGCTTATAGTTTGATTCATACAGATCTGGACGGCGATCAAATAGCCGATATTCTTATCGGTAGTCGTTACAATGGTCAATTGCTGAGTCTTCGCGGCTTCCAGGATGGCTCCTTTGAATATGCTCAACCCTATATTGATGCCGGATCCAGTCAGCAGTTATTGGCTGGTAAGTTTTTGCCGGAAGGAGGACGTGAAGTCTGGCTGCTGAATTTTGAGGACAAAAAAATTCAAAAGCTTAGCACTATTCCAGGGGCTCCCGTCCTGGAAACGCTTATCGACAATACGACTTTGGCACAGCAGTTACACCTTGCAGATCTCGATCAGGATGGTCAAGAGGATTTGATCATTCTGGGGCGAAATCGAAAAGTTTATGTCTATCCCGCCATTTCTTCAGGTACTCCAGCAGATTCCGTTTTGCTGCAGGACACTATCTTCGACGGCAATGGAGACTTGTTGGCGCCCACGCAGCTGGCCATCGCCACACATCCGCAACCACGACTGATTCTAGGCATGGACCACTGGGCAGCTAGTGGTGAGACTTATATCGAAAAGACCAATTTGGTCGATTGGGCATTCACCGACTCGGTGTTTATTCATCAGGCTTCACAGCCAAGTAAGTTGTGGCTAAGTGACTTGAATGGAGATGAGATTCAAGACCTGGTCATTGACGACTGTGGTAGTTTTACCCTGGCCATGAGAGATGGTCAAGGCTACGAAACGACCACCACTGAACTGCAATTGAGCCCTAAGGCTTTTGGCAAGTTTGGCCCGGATCCCGAATTGGATATGCTCGGGAGTCCCTGCGGAACCGTTTTTCAAAGTCAAATGTTTTATGTAGATAATGAAGTGATCGACGGCCCGGCAGCAACCTTGACCTTCACGGCAGAGGCTAACATCAGCAAGGCCTATGTGCATGATGTCGATAACGACGGTGATGATGATTTACTTTTGACGGTCAATAATCACACGGCCTTGTACCTATATAAGAATACCACTTACAGTACAGGCTTTGAAAACAGACCTGATTTGGATTTCAAGCTCTATCCCAATCCCAGTGCAGGCAAGCTTACCATAGAGCATAAAAAGACAGATGTGAGCGCTCAAATATTCGACTTGCAGCTTCGATTGGTGGATGAGTTTTCACTCATTGGTACTAAGACCATCAGAGACATTTCCCAGCTCTCTTCAGGCTTGTATATAGTCAAAGTCGGTGCAAAGCTGCATAAACTGTTGCAAGTATCTCACTAGCACTAGCGCGTCTATTTGCCATTCTCTTTTGCACACCACTTGTGTGTTTTTTGGAGCCAAACAGAATAGGCCGTGGCAGCTATCTACCCGTGTTCCGCTAATACTCAGCACCCGGCTGGCTGCTACAGCTCAGCTACTACCGTCTCCTCCTTCGTCGGAGCCAGTATTAGCTGGCTTTCGCCACGCCATCCGGGCACTTCGTTCCGCTTCACCCGGGGCTACTTCGCACCCTCTGTAGCTCGTGGCGAGAAGGCCATCGGCCACTGCAAATCTCGTAACGAAAGTGCACGAACTTTCTCGCAAAGAAAAGAGCTTAAGTCTTAGGACTGTCGTTGATAGCTTATGGAGCATCTCCTGCAACTTGTTTAGGGCAGCAAAGTACATTAATATTAACTTAATTTGCGATCTTTATCGAAAGAAGAATTACTTGTCCTCCTTAAATTGAAATGCTCCTCCCGATGAACCGACTCATTAACATACTCATCCTGCTACTTCTATTCCTTGTGAGTGTTGATAATGGAATGGCCATGTCCTACGCAAGTATCCAGCAAGGAGAGCTCTTTGTGAAAATCAATAGTCACTGTGATCTTAGCTGGGAGGCTGATGATCTTGAACAGACTGAAGTACTGCAAACTGACTTTCCGCAGATTTGGAATCTGTTAGAAGCTAACAAAGCCCTCAATGTTCATAAGGTCGTTCGCTTTGCTCATCCAGAGCTTAGTTATACTTACCAAATTTCCTTTGATCAACAGGCACCCGTTAAGGCATTTTGTCGAGCATTAGCTCGCCTGGACTTCGTGGCTTATGCAGAGCCAGTGCCCTTGTACAGCAATTTCTGCCTGCCTGATGATCCCTTGTACTCGAGTCAGTGGGGCGCTCAAAACACCAACTTCGAAGCCTCTTACGAATTGCTAACCGGGGGGACCTGCGATTTTGACGCTGTCACTTGTGCTGAGGAGGTCGTTATTGCAGTGGTAGATGATGCCGTGCTATTGACTCACGAGGATTTGGAAAACCAGCTCTGGCAGAATCCAGGAGAGATAGCCGGAAATGGAATCGACGACGATGGCAACGGCTATGTGGATGATATTGTAGGTTGGGATGCAGCTGATTTGGATAATGATCCGATGCCAGACCTCGCCCTCGCCTCGGCTGACTGCTTCACACACGGCACCCACGTCGCTGGAATCGTTGCCGCAGAAACAAACAATGCTGTGGGAGTGGCCAGCGTCGGCTTCTGCTCCCGAATCATGTCGGTCAAGTCAAAACCAAATGGAAACTGTAGTCCGGCTGTTCCAAATGGCTTCGAGGCAGTGGCTTATGCGGTCGCTGCAAGAGCAGATGTTATTAGCATGTCCTGGGGAGGGGCCACCTATTCCGAGACTTATCAAGAACTGTTCAATGCCGCGCATGAATTGGGCATTGTGCTGGTCGCTGCTGCTGGAAATGATGCAGTATCAACTCCTATGTATCCTGCTTCATACGAGCATGTTATTTCTGTTGGAGCAAGCAATGTAGATAATGAGATTACCTACTTCTCCAATTATGGAACAACGATTGATATCATGGCTCCAGGTCAGGATATCATGAGCTGTCTGGCAAGTGGGGATGATCAATACGGAGAATTCAATGGAACATCAATGGCCTGCCCTTTTGTAAGTGGCGTGATAGGTATGATGCTTTGTTTCGATCCCAGCATCAGTCCGGATGCAGTCGAAGATTGTATTGAAAGTACTGCTTTGGATATCGATGAACTGAATCCGGGCTTTGAGGGTCAGTTGGGTGCCGGCTTGATCGATGTCGAGGAGATATTTACTTGTCTTCAGGTGCCACCCGTTTCCCAATTTGAGCTGGAATTTGATACCTACTGTGTAGGGGAAGAAATATTATTTACCGAGAGCAGTTTTGGCCCAGCCATTGACGCTTATTTCTGGGAGTTTGAAGGAGGAAGTCCGGCTACTTCGACAGACCAGAACCCAACGGTAAGTTGGACAAGTGCAGGCAACTACACCATATCTTTGACGACCGGCAATGCCTACGGATCCCATACGGCAGAGCAAGAGATTTCCATTGGCCCTCCAAGTGCGACCTTAACGGGTAGCACCGATATTATCATTGGTACCACTGTGAGTCTGGTACTCAATTATGATGGCAGCTTCCCAATTGATATTGTGCTCAACAATGGCCTCACCGATTCTTTGATTGCTAACGTTAGCAGCTCACCATACTTTATCAATGTTAGTCCCAATGATACAACGATTTACACTTTGCAGAGTGTGAGCAATGCTTCTTGCGAAAGTCTTCTGCAATCAGACGCTATTATCAATGTTTTGGTTCCTGCCGACGGCAGTATCTGCCGCTTTAGTTCAATCTATGGAAACGCGGAGCCTAATAACATCCAGTCGCGAAATCACTATGATACGGTCAATGAGATACTTTATAGATCTGGTCTAGGGCCACATTGGATGGCTATTGATGCAACAAATGGAAATGTGATTGCTGCCCGGGATTTTCCTGGAAAGCAGCAAGGAGTCTCTATGGTCAGGGCCGACAATGGTGATTTCCTGATGTGTGCGGTCGACCCACAGAGCAGCAGCTCTGATTGGTATGTTTACCGGTCGGATAATGAAGGGGCGCTGCTTTGGGCAAATCGATATGCCAGTGCGGGCAGGCAGTTAGGACCCAGTATTTGCAAAGGAAACAACGACAGTTTTTTCATTAGCGGTTGGTTCAACACCAGTGGGGGCAGTAGCGATGATGTCGGCGTATTGCATATCGATGGAGATGGTAGTGTGATCAATGCTATCGCGACACATGTAGATGGAGATGATCAATCCGATCATTGTATTTCCGATGGACAAGGAGGACTTTGGTTGGCAGGCGAGGTCGAACACGACCGTACCATTTATGTGTTGCACTATGACGAGAACCTGAATGTGATTGAGGAGTATTTGTATCACCCACAGAGCGACTATTACCAATCCGGCTTTTTTCAATTGACTGCCACCAATGACGGGGGTTTTGCATTTACCGTTTGGAGAAGGGGAGGTGGAGAAGTGCAGCAATACAGCAGCTTGATTAAGCTTGATGCTGATATGCAAGTGGAATGGGCTACAGCCTTGCACCCCTCCTGGGCAAGCGGAAGCAATATACTCTGCAGACCCCTGGACCTAATGCAAGATAGCAACGGCTTCCTATACCTGACAGGAGCGGCAGATATGGGTGAAGGCTATTTTCGACCATACTATGCTAAGTTTAATGATGTAGGAGACCTGATTTGGTCAAAGACGACCCTCAACACCTCGGGAGGTTTGATTCAGGGAAATGCCAATTTCATAGCCCACAATCCGGATGAATCAGATCTGGATATGCTGGTCGGAATAAACATCAGTGGAAACGCTGCTTTTGGAGAGTCCGATTTTGCTCTTATTCGCACCGATGATTCTCTCACTTCTTGTTTGTTTGCAGATGTGGACTTTACCAGCTTTTCTGAAAATTGGGAAGAGCTCTCTGTAAACTCAAGCACATCAGCTGTGAATTTTAATCCAATTCCTTTAACAAATGACTGGGAGGAGTACATAGTAAACGTTGAAACTCCCTGCATCGAATGCGAGCTGGAGGAATGTGATTACACTTGTACTTTTGATCAGTCAGATTCGGATATCTGTGTGGGAGAGACGGTCAACTTTGAGGCCAATTGTCCGGATGTGGAGGCCTTTTTCTGGCAGATCAATGACAGCATTTTTGCCGAGACTGCCATGGCGGAGTTCAAGTTCGAAGAAGCAGGTACTTACAATGTGTATCTATACACTTCCAATGGGAATTGCACCTTGGTATCGGATAGCATTGTTACTGTGGGAAACCCAATTTCTGCAGTAGGCGAAGACCACAGCATCTGCATAGGAGAAGGGGTTGATTTATTGGCAACAGGAGGGGAGAGCTATACCTGGACTCCTGCCACAGGTCTCGATGATCCAGGCAGTGCTACGCCCTATGCCAGCCCTGACACAAGCACCGTCTACCATGTGGAGATCATTGATCAAAACGATTGTCTCTATTCAGATAGCGTGATCGTTTGGGTATCTCCTTTACCGGTTCTCATTCCAGCAGTTTTAGATACCAGTCTATGTCCAGGCGATACGCTGGAGTACCAGTTGACCAATGTAAATCCGATTTCGAATTATGCATATAGCTGGTCGCCTAGCGCAGGTATCAGTTGCACGACTTGCCCGAATCCCTTTGTCACGGTTACAGCATCAACAGTGTATACGCTGAGCATTGAGAATTCAATGGGCTGTATGAATCAGCAAGATTTTAGCATTGAAATCTTGTCTCTGGAGGAGCTCAGTACAGAAGTGGATACCAGTATTTGCACTGGCAGCTCTTATTTTGCTCAAGGTATGGAACAAACCATAACAGGACTCTACTACGATACTTTGACTTCGGCGGCCGGCTGTGATAGTCTGATCCTGACAGACTTAACTGTGATGGATTCCTTCTATCAGGAGGACAGCATCCATATCTGTGAAGGGGATAGCGCGCTCATACATGGCGTCTATCAATTTACCACAGGAATATACATTGATAGCATAGATGCCGGCATTTTCTGTGATAGTATTTATGTTACCAACTTGAGGGTTGGAGCAGGAACTACGCTGGAACAGTTCTTTGAGATTTGTGCAGGAGATAGCTTGCTGCTGGCAGGTGAATATCAGCAAGTCTCGGGTGCTTATTTTGATACCATTCCTGCCATCAGCGGTTGTGACAGCATTGTCTCCAGTACGCTGACCGTTATACCCTCAGAGATGTCTGAGGAACAAATAGTCATCTGCGAAGGAGAAACTTACTTTGTTGCAGGAGCCAATCAAACGCTGTCAGGAATCTATACGGATACCTTAGTCAATCAACTCGGCTGTGATAGCTTGCATGTGGTGGATTTGCAGGTGGAAGTCTGTGGAAGAGGATACCAAATCCCCAACGCCTTTAGTCCTAATGAAGATGGAGTGAACGACCGATTCCGGGTATTTGGTCCTGGTGTGATTAGCTACAACATGATGATATTCAATCGCTGGGGAGACTTGTTGTTTGAAGCCAATTCACTTGAGGGTTCCGCAGAATGGGATGGGACTTATAAGGGAGAAGCTCAGCCGCTTGGCGTTTACGTATTTGTGGTGGAGCTTTTGCTTAGTGATGAAAGTACAGTGGAGGCGAAGGGAAATGTGACTTTGGTGCGTTAGCGCGACCGAAGGAGGGTCATGCCTAGCCCTGATCGCAGCGGCTATGAGCGCCGCTGCTGCCGTGGCGGAAGCTCGCCTGCAGTGGCTCGACGATAGGAGAGACGCTGAAGGTGAAGCTGTAGCAGGCAGCAGTGGGGTGAATAATAGCGAAGAGCAGGAGGGGTGTCGCCACGTGACTATGCAGCTGTGCTCCAAAAAAAGGAGATCATAATTCCGATATTAGATCGCGGCCAGGAGCCAGTCTTTTTCCAGCACTCCGGATGTTGATTGTAGCTCTTCTTTGAACAGCTTGACAGCTTGTTTGTCGTGCCTGTTTAATCGCATTAATTTCTTGATGTATTTGAGCATGTTTAGGTAAAACTGTTGATGGTAGCCAATTACTTTTTTCTTTCGCAGCAGCAGTATTCGGAAGCTGGTTAGCAGATTTTCCAGTGCATCAATCTCTCCCATTTCGTAGTACATTTTGAGTAGCATGACCCGACTGTCGAGATTGAGTAAGAGGTCTCGATCGTCTATTTGAGCCAGCATAGGCATGGCAGACTTGTAGTCCTTTTGCGCGAAATGCAGGCGTGCAAGATTATAGTCTTGATTCGCCTGGCGATGTTCTTTGGCTAGCATCGGGGCATACTGATCGATGAAGTTTCGCACCCAATTGAAGTCTTCAAGTTTGAGGCCCAATGCAACTATATTTTTGAAAGCGAATCTACTGAGCTGTCCTTCGGAAAGCAGGGTTTGCGTTTCCAAACCTGTTTGGTAAAGATCGAGGGCCTCCCGGATATAGCTTTGCTGACCTAAGTTGAGCTGCTTAATGCAAAAGTTGACGGCCAGGAGCAAAAAGGTCGTTCTTTCCTCCGCGGGGATATCGTCCTGAACCTCTGAAATTGATTTTCGGAAAGCTCGGAAGTCGGCTTCTTTTCCAGCCGTCAGCGATTGATAACAATGATAATAGAGGGAGATGATGGGAATGTCGAGATGCCCATGCTTGTCTGCGTAGCTGATGAGCAATTCGAGAAAGCTGTTGTCATAATCGACATTGGAAACACTGCGATGAGATTCCATGAGGCAGGCCAGACGAAGCTTGCTAGCGATCATGTAGATGTCGAGCGATTGGCTGATAGCGGCGAGATTTTTTTTTCCGATGCGATCACTGGCCTCGAGAGCAGCGTATTTTTCCCATTGGAGCAGGTACTCATAATGATAATACTTAGTGTCTTTAGGGAGTTTTTTGAGCTTCTCATCTGCACGTCTAAAGACTTGTGCCAATGCTTGTTTCTGTTTCCTCTTTCGATACAGAGGAGCTACAAGCAAATCGGACTGTAGGGGATGTTGGGTCAAGTCCCGATGGACCAGTAATTGCTCAATCTGCGCAATGAGTAGAGACTGCAGGTGTCGCCATTTCTTGTCGGAGAACTTTGCATCCGGGAACAGCCCGGCCCAAACGGATTCCGGAGATGGCAGCCTGGTTTTTTTCTGCTTTTTCCAGGCGATCAGGTAGTCCCACAAGGCGATAAGTGCCGGCTTTTGATTGAAATACGGGCTTTTTAGCAGCTTGCTGCATTCACGTTTCTCGACTCCACTGAGAGAGTCGAATAGTCTAAGTAGTTTGTTGTCAGTCATTTATCCTTGTTGACTCGTCGTTTACTTTAGGATAAATGTACAATAATGTAATTGAATTTAGCGGCTTCTAAGTGCAGATTTGTAACAGAAGCGGGAGACAAGTACCTCGGTGGAGGGATCTTAAAATTACAATGCTTCTCCCTAAAAACCCTATTATCAAATGATCTTTAAATTTGATCTTATGAAAACGAAGCTAATAGTCCTTTTGATTTCTGTCATTGCATTCTTCACGATACAAGCTTTCAGTCAATCCTGGGAGCGGCTTTATCCCGATTTTTCTGATGAGCACGCATGGGTCGCTATGCGTACTGTCGCCAGTGATGATGGAGGGCAACATTTGCTGATTGGAATGCAAGGCACCCTGGCAAGCGAGGCATACTTTTATCTGTTGAAGTTGGATGAAAATGGCATGGAGCAAACGAGGACATCCTTCGTTGAAGGACAGAGTGCCAAGGATTTGATTCTAGCCGAAAATGGTGACTTGATCGTCTTGGCTCAGAGACATCTTGCCAGCGATAGTTTTGAAATTGTATTTCTTCGATTGGATCAGGCGCACAATGTACTGGTCGAAAAAACGCTGGATATTGCTGGGCAATATCAGTCTCCTGTAAGTCTATCGGAGACTGTGGATGGAGACTATTGGTTGGCTGGTCGAGGTGGGGAATACCCAGTTAGTTCCTTTGTGGCCAAGCTATCGGCAACAGGTGATTTGATCGCAGGTCCCAGGTACGAAGGCTTCGAATACAATCATTCGGTAAGCGTGCTGGTCAAAGCAGATGGAGGGGCAAGGGTCTTGTCTTATGGTAATCTCCAAA
Source organism: Chitinophagales bacterium (assembly GCA_020629205.1). GTDB lineage: Bacteria > Bacteroidota > Bacteroidia > Chitinophagales > UBA2359 > JAHDDV01. The sequence continues at coordinate 36,404 of JAHDDV010000009.1, forward strand.
ACACCTACCCAGGGATGCTGATTTTAACTGACTTCGATGTCGAAGGCAATTTTGTTGAACAATTTACATTTGATAACAATGGCACCGGAATTACGGCCGCTAATATGATTACCACTTCAGATGGCAGCACACTTGTAGCAGCTCGAACAGCCGATAGCTATAATGTGCCCATATTGATGAAGGTAGATGCCTTAGGTTCGATCCTATGGACCAAGGAATATGACTTCCCAGGCTTCCTGATGTTTGTCGATTTGATTGAGAGCGATCAGGGATATAAGATTCTGTTTAGAGAACAGCATCCGACATTTCTTTTACATACTGGTTTGCTGAGTGTAGATCAATCGGGAGAGGTACTTTGGAAGCGGCAATATCAGGAGAACTATTTGAATGAGTGCTATGATCTTGTAGGCATGGATGATGGTGGAGCACTATTGACGGGAAGGAGAAGCATGCAAGCCCTCAACCCCAATGGAGGTTGGACCCTGCCTTATCTAATCCGAACAGATGCCAATGGCAATACTTTTGATAGTGGGATTTCAGGATCCGTGTACAATGATATCATGGATGATTGTACAGGAGATCAAACACTGCTGAGTGCAGGTCTGCCGGTCAGTCTCTTTCAAGATGGTCTTCCTATAGCTACTGGAGTAGTTGATGACTTTGGCGACTATACAATCGAGGCCCTACCGGAGGACTATCAGTTGATGGTGGGACTGCCTAATTTCCTTTGGTCTTCTTGTCAGGATTCTATGGATGTAAGTCTTCAATCAGGTGTTTCGATCACTGCAGATGATTTTGTGGTGGCTTACAATAATGAGCCACTGGACAGCATCTATGGATACCTGTTTGAAGACCATGATTACGATTGTTTACGGGATTCCTTTGAGACCATTGGCTATGATCAATGGATAGTGAATCTGATGCTCTACGAAGACGGAAACTTTACCGAGCTCTCGCAGCTTACGGACGAGAACGGTTATTATTCTTTTACTGACTTGAGCCCTTATTCCAATGGGGCAGACATTAATCTATGGTTCCAGGCACCTATAGGAACAGGGTTGAACTGTGGGATTCCATGTTGGCAGGAAACGGCAGGTTTAGGTCCCATAGCTGGTACCAGCCTGCAGTTCAACAATGGTATGCAATGCGATACTTTGCCTTTCTGTCCGATCATGTCAGTATCTGTATTTACAGATGAGATTCGTCCTTGTGTGGAGGAGCAATACTCGGTGCACTATTGCAATATCGGAGGGGAGACGGCGATAGATGCTCAACTGACTTTGGAGGTCGATCAGAATCTAGAGGTGCTCGGCAGTAGTCTTGCCTGGGATTCGGTAGAAGAAAATATCTATACTTTTTCTCTGGGCAATTTACTATCCAATGAATGTGGCTCCTTTAAACTTGATTTCATGGCTCCTTGTGATGATCTGTTTGGCACCACCTACTGTACAGAGGCCAATGCCAGTCCCGAAGGAAACTGTGCAGAAGAGGATGAAGCCTGGGATGGTTCAGAAATTCGACTCAGTGTGGAATGTGTTGGGGACAGCCTGCACTTCCAAATTGAAAATATAGGCGAAGGGGACATGGAAGAGCCTTCAGAGTACATCGTGATCGAAGATAATGTGCTGCTGTTCTCTGCTCCTCAGATGTTTGATCTGGATGCTGGCCAAAGTCTTACACTAAGCATTCCTGCCAATGGCTATGCTTATCATATGGCGGCTGAGCAGTCTGAAGGTTTTCCCGGCATCAGCACCCCGATCACCTGGATTGAAGGCTGTGGAGATATGGGAGAACTGAACCTGGGTATGATCAATCAGTATCCTCTTGGCGATGAAGATACCTGGACGGATGTCTTCTGTTTGGAGTCCACCAATGCCTACGATCCAAATGACAAGACCGGCTTCCCAAGGGGAGTAGGTGATCAGAATTACATACCTCAGAATCAGCCATTGGAGTTCTTGCTGCGTTTTCAGAATACAGGTAGTGCCTCCGCTTTGTATGTCGAGCTACAGGATCAAATAGATCAATCGGTGTTGGATTTGTACAGTCTGCGTCCCGGTGCAAGTTCACATCCCTACACCTGGGACATTGATGATACTGGCACTGTAATATTCAAATTCGAAAACATCGATCTGCCTTTCGAAGCTGAGGATGAAGAAGGGTCAAAGGGATTTGTGAGCTTTACGATTAATCAGAAAGCGGACCTGAGTCCGGGCACAGTCATTGAAAATGAAGCGGCTATTTATTTCGACTTCAATCCTCCGATCATCACGAATCGCACACTGCATACCATCGAGCAAGATATCTATGCCCTCGCTACTTCAGTGCTTGAAGTGGATCCGGATCTGGGGCTGCATTGCCATCCAAATCCAGCGTCTGACAGACTGCATTTTGATTTGAGTTCTCTGCCACAGGAAGCCCTGCAATTAGAAATCTTAGATGCATTTGGCAGGGTGGTTTATGCTGCAAGTCTCGAGAAAGATAGGTCTGACATTTCTGTGGCTAAGTTCACAAGCGGTACGTATCTGTTTAGCCTGAAATCGTCAGAAGGAAGTATTTACAGTGGTCGCTTTGTGAAGTTTTAGTGTAGGGTCAATGGCTCAATCATCATTGAGGCACCTGCGTAAGCATACATTATCAATTATCAACAGTTAACTATCGACTATTATGGCGGTTGCCCATCGAAGCTGCTCAGCGACTTTGAGAATTCAAGATTGTTTAGAAGCAGCTTCGATGGGCACCAGGCTATCCGCTAATACTCCCCTTGCACCCTGCTGTTCAGCCTATGGCAGCTGTGGTCTCTCCTTTCGTCGAGCCCCCATCTGCCATGCTTCACAAGCAGGCTGGCGGCGGCTCGTTCCGCTTCTATCCTTACCGCGGGGAGTGTAATGAAAATCAAAAACAGATATTTTCTGTAGCCAGCATTTGGGGCTTAGCAAGCCCATCGACTATGTCGCATGAGAAGAATCTACACTCCATATAGAGGCTATACTTTGTTAATTTCTGATAGTGTCGTATATTG
>JAHDDV010000288.1 GCA_020629205.1 Chitinophagales bacterium
TGATGACTGATGACTGATGACTGATGACTGATGACTGATGACTGATGACTGATGAAGAAAGTGGGTTAAAATCTGAGAAAACAGTTTCAAAACCCAAACAGTGACCGGCCTAAGATAGTTTTGCGTAAAGAAATTCGGAAGCAAGGCGCGTTAAAAAACATTTACTGTTTGAGCCAACAAGAAATCGAAAATTCACTTACTATATACGGCGAGTTTAAATGTTTTAGCGTCTTGATTTCGAATTTTAGCAAAGCTATCTTAAGCCTTGATTTTTTGCTTCTTTTTGATCAAGCAAAAAGAAGAGCTAAACCAAATAAATTCAATTTCATACTGGATAACACCTAGTACAATCTGGCTGATGACTGATGACTGATGACTGATGACTGAAACTAAACAAATCACCGCGCCCGAAAGACGGTGTACAATAGCCCCGGGCGCAGCGGAATGAGGTGCCTGTATAGCGTCGCGAATGCCGGAGCCGGGCTGGCTCGAAACGCAGTGGAGAGACAGACTGGCCCGCGCATGAGCAGCTAGACAGGTACCGAATATTAGCGGAGCACGGGTCGGTCGCTGCGACGGCCCAAACTGCTGTGCTCCAAATAAAACGATAGGATAAGATCCACAAATTTTGCTTAATCATAAATCGGGCTATCTTAGCCTAAGAAGCCTGCAGTATGGAAACCCAAAAAGCCCCCTTACATATTCTCATTCTTTATGCACTTGGCCAGCTAGGATCTAGTCTGGCTATTTTTGGCGCGGGTAATTTGCTCAATTTTTTCTACCTGCCCCCTGAAGGTACGACTGGACCGGGTTTCCCAAATTTCATCTATACTTCTTCCATAATGGGATTGACGCTGCTCGGAATCGTCGCATTTTCTGGAAGAATCTTTGATGGGATCACCGATCCCTTGATTGCGAGTTGGTCTGATCGTAGTGAAAGCAAGATGGGTCGACGAACGAAGTACATGGCCATCTCTCTGATTCCCACTGCACTCTTTTCCTTTCTGCTGTTCTATCCCATCTCAGGGGATCTCGCAGTCAATAGTATTTGGCTTGCAGCTGTGATGTTCTTGTTTTTCTTCTTTCTTACGATGTATGTCACGCCCTATACTGCGATGATAAGTGAGCTAGGACATACGCCGAATGAACGATTGACGATCAGCACATTGATCTCAGTCACCTTTGCTTTGGGCTTTGGAATCGGCAACAGTGTCTATGCGGTATACCCGATGATTCAGGAGTCTTTTGGTCTTGGTGTAACGCAAGCTTTTCAGGCAACAATTGGACTGTTTTCTGTCTTTGCCACCATCTGCATGGCCCTACCTGTATTGTTCGTCAATGAAAAGAAATACTGCATTTCGCAGAGTAGTAAAGAGGACATCATCACCGCACTGAAGTCGGTTTTTGCTAATCGGAACTTTCGATTCTTTGCCTTCTCAGACTTGATGTACTGGCTCAGCCTCACTTTTATACAGATGGGCATCGCCTACTATGTATCAGTACTTCTGGAACTGGATACTGGCTTGAGTTCTCTTGTCATGATAGGTATTCTCGGTGGTAGCTTTCTCTTTTATCTGCCCGTAAATATTCTAGCTCGAAAGTATGGAAAAAAGAAGTTGGTCATTGCGGCATTCATCGGATTGATGATGACTTTTGGGACCACTACTCTGCTTGATGCATCGCTCTCTATTGACCCCATGATTCAGCTTGCCTTGATAGCTGCTTTTACAGTCATTCCCATCACGATCTTCAGCATCTTGCCGAATGCAATCGTAGCGGATATAGCGGATGAGGATGGCCAACGGACAGGCGAGTACAAGGCAGGGATGTTTTTTGCAGCCCGCAATTTCATGATGAAAATGGGTATCTCGATTGCTAACCTAATCTTCCCTTCCTTGCTGCTTCTTGGCAAGAGCGTAGAGGACGATACGGGGGTCCGTGCGACCGCTGTTCTGGCACTGATCTTTTGCGCCATTGGTACCTGGCTTTTTACCAGATACAGAGAGTAAACCCAGGCATTCGCTCTAGTCGAGGTTATGAACCTCTTTCAGTTTTGGGATGTAGATCTTTTTAAAGCGTCGCTTCTTCAAGTAGTCCTTGAATGCCTCTCCTTTATCTAAATCGCCATGGACCAAAAATAGCTTTTTGAGCTTTTTGCGATCTTGATTATTTAGAAATTCTGCCATTTCTTTTCGATCTCCGTGTGCGCTGAAAGAGTCCATCAGTTCGATATTAGCTTTCACTTTCAAGCGCTCTCCAAACAGAGATATCTCCTTGGCACCTGCTCTTAATTGTCCACCGATGGTCTCAGGAGCGCAGTAGCCAACAATCAGAATAGTATTCTTGGAGCTGCCGATACTGTTGTAGACATGGTGTTTGATCCTGCCTGCAGTGATCATACCAGATGCACTGATAATAACAGCTGCTTCCTTGTTGTTGAGCTTTTTGGATTCTTCAACACGCCTGATGTAATTGAGACCGCCAAAGCCAAATGGATTGGGATCCACCGACATGTATTTAGTAATTTCCTGATCGTAACATTCGGGATGCAATCGGAAGATATCAGTGGCGTTTACCGCCAGAGGACTGTCGACATAGACAGGAACTTTGGGCAGCTGCTTGAAGGTTTCCATACGATCCATCAGGTAGACAATCTCCTGTGTTCTACCGACACTGAAAGCTGGAATAATCAACTTGCCGCGATTCTTGATGCAAGTGTCTTTGAGGATCTTTAGGAAGCGCTTTTCTTCTCTTGGTGGCTTATCGTGAAGTCGGTCACCATAGGTCGATTCACAGATCAGGTAGTCGCAGGGAGGCATGGGATCAGGGTTCCGCAAGATCGGGCGATCAGGTCGTCCTATATCTCCCGTGAAGCCGATAAAGCGATTGCCTTTACCTGTTCGTACCTTGAGGGTAATGCTTGCGCTACCCAATATGTGCCCAGTGTCTTTGAACAGCAATGATACGCTATCATTAATCTTGTGCCAACGATCGTAGCCAATACCTACAAACTGCTGCATGCACTTGACGGTATCTTTGGGGCCGTACAAGGGCTTTATTTTGTCTTTGCCTTTGAGTCGTTTCTTTTTGTTGGTCCAGTCTGCATCCCTTACTTGAATGAAGGCACTATCCATCAACATGATGGAGGCTAGATCGCGTGTAGCGAAGGTGGAGATGATCTGGCCTCTGAAGCCGTCCTTAACGAGTTTGGGAAGTCGGCCACTGTGGTCGATATGAGCATGAGATAGGACCACCAGATTGATGTCTTTGGGGTCGAAGAAGAACTGTTCATTGAAGTTTTCGAGACGGTCTTCGTGTCCCTGATATAAGCCGCAATCCAACAGTATTTTATAACCATCATCAAGTGTTACCAGATGGCTGCTTCCTGTTACTGTTCTCGCTGCGCCACAAAACTGTACATGCATAAATCTTTTTTTGGGATCAATATCGTTGCCTCATCTCCCGATCCATCTCTCGTTTGATGTCCTTCGTTTTGATCGATTCGCGTTTGTCGAATTTGCGCTTTCCTTTTACCAGAGCGATTTCAAGTTTCATGAAATTTCTGCTGGAAACGAACAGCTCGGTTGGAACAATCGAAAATCCTTTTTCCTTCACATTGGACTCCAGTCGGCTTAGTTCTCTCTTGCGCAAAAGCAACTTCCTCACTCTTCTAGCTTCATGATTGAAGAGGTTGCCGTGTTTATACTCCCCAATGTACAGATTTTTTACCCATAATTCGCCTTTGACAAAGTAGCAAAAAGAATCCTTCAAACTCACCTTCCCTGTTCGGATAGCCTTGACTTCGGTTCCGGTTAGCTTCATACCTGCTACATATCGATTGACGATCTCATACAGGTACTCTGCCTTGCCATTGGAAGAGATCACTACGCGCTCATTCTCCTTAGCATTGGCAGCAGCCTGCACGATCTTTCCTTTCTTCTTTTTCTTTGCCATCGTTCTAGTATCTAATCTCCAGTATTTCTGCATGCAATTACTTACAAGCCGTGCAACTGGTTATGCTTTGAAAAAACGTACCGTTTCGTCTACAACACGTTTTAGGTCTGTAGGCAGCTCCTCTGCCAACCAAGGATGTTTGCCTCCAAAAACGTGGTTTGCTCCCTCGATCTTGAGCAGAGAAGCGCTAGGCTTCCAGCTTTGAATCTCAAGTGCAGCAGTGAAGGGAACTGCAGGATCATCGGTTCCATGAACAATATGCAAATCCTGCTTCATGGTCTTGACTGCCTGCTCAATATTGAGCTGCTGCTGATTTTGTACAAAATCCTCATACAGTTGATAGTACAGTGGCATGTTTTGTTTGGTACGGCCATTCATCACATAAGCTACGCCATCCTCTTTCCACTTTTGTACTTGCTCTTCAGTCCAGGATCTATTGGTACTGCTAATTGCGGCCCAGGCAGAAACTTTTGACACCCGCTGGTCAGCAGCAGCTTTCAATAGCACCGCCCCTCCTCCTCTGCTATGCCCTACTAAATGCAATTGCTGAGTATTTAGTTCCGCTGATGGAATAAGGCTTTGAGCCGATGTCAAGAAATCAATTACCAGTCCAAGATCTTTCTGTTCCTTGCTGTAGTTGTTTTGCCCAAAGGCTTCCAGATCTCCAAATGCAATTGGATCTTCGGGCGTAGTACCGTTGTGACTGAAATTGAACTTCACAAACACGAATCCTGCTTCTGCAAATCGCTTGGCTACCAGATCCCAGCAGCCCCAGTCTTTGAAGCCTTTGAATCCATGGACAAATACTACAAGCTCTTTGGGTAATGCTGTGCTAATCCAAAACGCATCCCATAGGATAGGCTTTCCATTAGAGCCATGCAGGATTTTATTTCGAAGGATTTCCATAGTACCGTATTTTTTCAGAAAGAGGTAAGCCACAGATATAAGGAGCTTGAACAAGTCTTACAAAATACCTCTTGGTCCTAATTAGGGCTTCAAAAGTACAAAATGGACAGGGCTTTTTTTTATTTTGTCTTTGGTGCCAATTTCAATCACAAAACCTCAGTTATGAGAACTATCACATGCATCCTAGCATTTCTTTTCGGCCTCCATATATCTGCTCAAGAAGTAGAAGACTTGGAGGCATATCAATTCAAAACCTGGGAGGAGGTGCAATACAGCGGATCGAGTAGACCCAGTCTGGCCAATGAAACATCAGCAAAGACCGGTCGGATAGCTGATGACTTCGTTTTTCTTGAAGAACTGGCTCCATTCTATCATGGTGTGGCTTCAGGAGACCCGATGACTGATCGAGTGATCATTTGGACACGGCTCACTACGGAAAACGAGCCAGTAGTCTTTTCCGTAGATTGGGAAGTAGCGACGGATCCGGAAATGAGCAATGTAATTCAATCGGGAACAGCAGAAACGACTGCAGATCAGTCCTTTACCGTAAAAGTGGATGTAGAGAATCTAGAGCCTAATTCTACCTACTATTATCAGTTTGATTATGAGGGAGCTAAGTCACTGGTTGGTAGAACGCGAACAGTCCCTACAGAGGATGTCGATCAACTTCGCTTTGCCGTCGTAAGCTGCAGTAATTACCAGCATGGCTTTTTCAATGCTTATGGAAAGATTGCTGAGCGTGCCGATCTTAATGCGGTACTTCATCTAGGAGATTATATCTATGAATATGGCTATGACGAAGATACGATTGGTCGAGGGCATCAACCGACCACGGAGATCCTGACACTGGAGGACTATCGACTCCGCCATTCTTACTACAATCTGGATCCGGATTTGATTCGCATGCAGCAACAGCATCCACTCATCTGCATATGGGACGATCACGAAACTGCCAATAACTCCTGGATGGACGGTGCAGAAAACCACGATGCTGGTGAAGGTGATTGGGATTTGCGAAAAGCATACGGAAGTCAGGCTTACTTTGAATGGATGCCAATCAGAGAGTCCGAACCAGGAAACAACTCGCGGATCTACCGAAAGATCGCCTATGGGGAGATGGCAGATCTATTGATGCTGGATACCAGATTAGAAGGTCGTGATGAACAACTTCCTGCTGAAGACACTGCCGGAACCAATGACCCGGAAAGGAGCCTTCTGGGTGAGGAGCAATTGAATTGGCTGAGAGATGAATTATCGGCCTCCAATGCAAAGTGGAAGGTTTTGGGTAATCAAGTGGTCTTCTCACCCCTCAACACCTTGGGTCTCATTGCCAATAATGACGCATGGGATGGCTATCCGGCTGAACGGGCTCGAATCTACAACCATTTAGTCGATGAAGGCATTGATAATGTGGTTATCCTAACTGGTGATATCCATGTAGGGATTGCGGCTGATGTTACATTGCTGCCAGATGAGGACAACTATGACCCTGAAACAGGAGAAGGCGCTCAAGCCGTAGAGTTTGTTGCTGCTAGCGTCACCTCTTTCAACATCGATGAAATCAATTCAGCCGATCCAGAATTTCTCGCCCAGGCCGCCTTGGGTCTCAATATACACGGCAAGTTTGCTGACCTGGCCAATCATGGCTACTTCATACTGGATTTGCAAGAGGAAAGAGCTCAGGCAGATTGGTATTGGATGGATGATGTTCGGACACGAAATGAAGGGGAAACACAACTTCACTCTTGGTATACGGATGACGGGGAAAATTTCCTGCAAGCCGGAGACTCAGCTGCCGAACCCTTGACTGCAGGACCTGCTTTGGCCGGATGGCCCTCAGACAATGTTTCGAATCAAGTGGCCTCGCAGCCAGTGGTTCTATCTTCTTATCCTAACCCATTTTCGGATTTGCACCAAGTTAGTTTTGTATTGGGCAGCGACAAAAATCTCCTTGTAAGCCTGGTAGATCTTTCTGGAAAAATGGTATTGGACATCTATGATGGGCAGGCCAGCGCAGGCGTTTTCAATCTAAAAATCGATGGCAATCAGCTGAACCCAGGAGTATACATTCTAGTAATCGACGATGGAAACTCGAAAGTCAATCGAAAGATCGTCGTAGGGAAGTAAGCTCAGTACTCAAAAATTGTGAAGCGGGGTTTGTGGTGTCATGGCACACAAATTCCGCTTTTTCGATTCCGGTCTTCCTTAGGCTCTCTTCTTTATATCCTGCAAGTTCAGTAGGTGCATGCACAGCAGCACAAAGAGTATCATCAGTATTTCCATGATGGTACATTGTAAAGAGTGAATAAATATTGTATTTGCAGGCTAGTGCTGCGTAAACAAAGTTCGTGACACCTTTGAGGAGCTTATCTTTCTGTCAGACAAGGCGCGAGGATGGAGCATAGCCTTAGCTACGCGACTGACGAGCAGCGAAGTATGACAGAAATAGAAGCCCTTAAAGGTGGTGCGAACTTAGTTTGCGGAG
>JAHDDV010000289.1:0-5039 GCA_020629205.1 Chitinophagales bacterium
CACGCTGAATTCTAAAAAGCTCGCGTGCTGGAAAAAGCAAAGCTGCTAGCAGTACGAAGAACCCGTCATCAGTCATCAGTCATCAAAAAACACCTTGCTCGTTGATCCTTGATCCTTGATCCTTGAACAACCCAGACACTAAACCCTAAAGATACTTCTCCCCCTTAGAAGACCGCACATCACCATTGATCTCCCTGAGCGACTGCTCATCCTGCTTGCGACAGATCATCAGAATCTCATCTGTATCAATAACGCAATAACCTTCGAGCCCCTGAACAACAACTAGTTTATCCGGATTGCTCAAAACGATATTGTCACTGGAGTCGTAGGTCATGATATTGTCGTGGCCGAGGGCATTGTCATTTTCGTCTCGCTCGTGATTTTCCCAGAGGGAAGTCCAGGTACCGAGATCGCTCCAGCCGAAGTCTGCTGGGATTACAAAGACATTCTCGGCCTTCTCCATGACCCCGTAGTCGATCGAGATATTCTCGCAGTGCGTGTATACCTTGTCAATGAATGCTCGCTCCTTGGGGGTATTGTAGAATTCCATGCCTTCATCAAAGCGCTCCATGACAACTGGCAGATGCTCGTGCAAAGCGGTGTTGATGGCATCGACGCTCCAGATGAATATGCCGGAGTTCCAGATAAAGTCCCCGCTAGACAGGAACTGCTTTGCCAGGCCTAGATTTGGTTTTTCGGTGAAGGTCTTTACTTTGAAGATGCCTTCATTTCTTTCATGATCCTTGATATACTGGATATATCCATAGCCTGTATCCGGACGGCTAGGTTTGATGCCAAGTGTGCACAATACTGGCTCGTACTGCACGAATTCAAGCCCTTTATTGATCACTTCAATGAAATTGGATTCGTTGAGAATGATATGATCTGAAGGAGCAACAACAATGTTAGCCTTCGGATCACGCTTGTATATCTTGTTGGTGACGTAGGCAATGCAGGGCGCGGTATTGCGTCGCAGCGGCTCTCCGAGGATTTGTTCATCCTTGATACCGGGAATTTGCTCACGTACAAGATCTTCGTATACTCGGCTTGTTACGATGTAGATATTTTCAGGAGGGACTATCTTGGCAAATCTGTCGAAGGTTGCACTGAGCAGTGATTTGCCTGTGCCCAGAATGTCCAAAAATTGCTTAGGTTTCTTAACACGGCTGTGCGGCCAAAATCTACTTCCGATTCCCCCTGCCATGATCGCCACATATCTGCTATCCTTAGTCATAGATTCCTAGTTGAGTTGTTCGTACAAAGATAACGAAATACTGTGCCGAAATTGTCTGATTCAAACACCAAGTGTTACCCATCAAAAAATGTAAAGTGACAAACCTGCCATATTGCAGAATATCACTGAGCCCTGATTTCCATATGTTTAGAACATCCTACAATTACAGTCCTTCGGCAAGTAGGTCATGAATGTGCACCATCCCGATGTAAACTGTACCTTCAAGCACAATCATTTGATTGATCTTGAGCTCGTGCATATTCTCCAGAACCTCAGTGGCCAGTACATCGGCGGATACACTCTTGGGCTGAGGGGTCATAATGTTTTCAGCCAATAAGTGGCGGTAATTGACAGTAGACTGGAGCATTCTCCTCAAATCTCCATCGGTTATGATTCCGCAGAGAGACCCTTGCTCATCCAGAACGGCCGTGGCCCCTAATCGTTTGCTGCTTATTTCGGAGATCACTTGTTGAACAGTGGCATTAAGTTGTACCGCTGGTCTGTGCCTGGCTAGCAAATCCTTGACTTGCATAAGTAGCTTTTTTCCCAGACTACCCCCAGGGTGATTACGGGCAAAGTCGCGCTCGCTAAAGCCTCGCAAGTGCATCAGGGCAATAGCCAACATATCGCCAATCACCAACTGAGCGGTGGTGCTGGAAGTGGGAGCAAGATCATAAGGACAGGCTTCCCTGACAATGGGAATATGCAAATTGATATCAGCTGCCTCTGCCAGCGAACATTGCTTGCGTGAGGTCAGTGCTATTAGCTTGCTACTTCTTCGAGAAAGCAGCTTTGCCATCGATTTTAGTTCGGCAGTCTCTCCACTCTTGGAAACAGCGAGGACAATATCTTGCTCTTGGATCATACCCAGATCACCATGTAGAGCATCTGCGGCGTGCAAAAACATTGCCGGACTTCCAGTGGAGTTGAAAGTAGCAACCATCTTTTGAGCAATCAAAGCACTCTTCCCAACACCGGTCACAATAATTCTCCCTTCACAACCATGAAGAACTCTTACTATTTGCTCAAAATTGTCGTTGATGATATGCTGCAAGCCAGCAAGCGTTTCCATCTCGATTTGCAGTGTCTTTGAAGCGGATTGCAGGATGTTAGGCATTTCTAATTGGAATCTAATGTCTTCGTGAAGGGCTAAAGATTTGAACAAAAAACCGAGAAGCCTGTTACCAAAAGTTGGGATATAACTTCTTGAGCAAAATTAAGACAATAATTAGTCTTGTTTGACGAATAAATGCCACACTTCCGGTAATGATAGCTCAAATTATCGATCCTGCAATTTGTTGACCCATGTTTTTTTTACTATATTGATACTCAAACAATTGCTCTCCTGCCTCACGGAAAAAGAACAATATTTTCTCTGCTTTAGTGTTTTATTAGTGGCTTTTAAAGTAGTATCTCGTCCCAATACTGCTTCACCAAAACACATTAACTAAATAAGAGATATCAATTCGGAATTTGAAAATATGAGTGACATAAGCACAGCGAATTTGAGAGAACATTTATCAGAGCACTTTGGCTTTGATTCGTTCAAGGGAACCCAGGAAGAGATTATTGATAGCATCTTAAACCAACACGATACTTTTGTAATTATGCCAACAGGTGGTGGCAAATCACTTTGCTACCAGCTACCAGCAATGATGCTGGAGGGCACCGCGATCGTGATATCGCCTTTGATAGCCCTGATGAAGAATCAGGTAGACCTGATAAGAGGTTATAGCAACAAGGAAAATGTTGCCCACTTTTTAAACTCCTCTCTTTCTAAATCACAGTCTCGGAAGGTAAAAGAGGATTTATTGAGTGGAGAGACGAAGCTACTATACGTCGCTCCTGAAACACTTAACAAGCCGGAAACCGCTGCCTTCTTAAGACAGATCAAGATTTCCTTCATCGCAGTCGATGAAGCCCACTGTATCTCTGAATGGGGGCATGACTTCAGACCGGAGTACCGGAAGATAAAAAAGATGATTGATGAGGTACATGAGAACATTCCAATCATCGCATTAACGGCTACTGCAACACCAAAGGTACAGGCTGACATTAGCAAGACGCTGGGACTTACAGAACCTAATGTCTTCATTTCTTCCTTTAACCGTCACAATCTCTACTACGAGATTCGTCCGAAAGGCAAGAAGGCTCAGGTGCAAAAGGAAATAATTCAATTTATAAAGAAGCGATCAGGCAAGTCGGGTATCGTGTACTGCCTGAGCAGAAAATCAACCGAAGAACTTGCCAATATTCTAAAAATCAATGGAATCAAAGCTTCGGCTTATCACGCCGGTCTTGATCCGAACACCCGTTCCAGTACACAGGATAAGTTTCTAATGGAAGAGGTGGATGTAATCGTTGCCACGATCGCCTTCGGGATGGGAATCGACAAACCGGATATCCGCTATGTAATACACCATGACATTCCAAAGAGTCTGGAAAACTACTATCAAGAAACAGGACGTGCGGGTAGAGATGGACTTGAAGGACACTGCCTGGCATTCTTCAATCATCAAGATGTCAATAAGCTGGAGAAGTTTATGCGAGACAAGCCGGTTTCTGAAAGAGACATCGGATCTCAGCATCTGATGGAAGTCGTGGGATATGCAGAAACAGGAGGATGTAGAAGACGTTTCTTGTTACACTACTTCGGAGAGCAGTATGATGATTCTAATTGCCATGCGGCTTGCGATAACTGCAAGCATACAAAAGAAAAAATCGACGCAACAAATGATGTAAAGACTTGCATCGAAGCTGTTGAACAACTGCAGGAAAACTTCGACATTAAGTATACAGTCAACTTCCTGCTTGGAGACGAAAGCCAACAGGTTCAATCCTTTAAGCATGATAAGCTGCCGACCTTCGGTCGCTGCAAAGGAAAGGATAAGAACTTTCTCAATTCCATCATTCGTCAGGCATTACTGCATGACTTGCTTACCAAGGATATCGAGAATTACGGTATCTTGAAAATGAATGACAAGGGGCAAGATTACCTGACCCAGCCCTACAAGATTGAAATCGCACTCAATCATGATTACCACGATGTAGATTTTAGCGAGCCGGTAAAGACTACAGCACTCGACAATAATCTGTTCAAAATGCTGCTCGACTTGAGAAAGTCTGTGGCTAAGCAGAAGAAACTTCCACCTTTTGTCATTTTCCAGGACCCTTCTTTGGAAGACATGGCTACACAGTATCCAATCACTATGGATGAGATGGCTAATATCACTGGTGTGAGCAAAGGCAAAGCCATCAAGTATGGACGTCAGTTTGTGCAAATGATCGCTGAGTACGTGGAAGCAAATGACATCGATCGACCAAATGAGGTAGTCATTAAGTCTGTTGCTTCAAAGAGCAAGGCGAAGGTGCAGATCATTCAGAATATTGATAAGCGGGTTCCCTTAGATGTGATTGCGGAAAGTGTACGTCTGGAGACTCCCGAATTACTTACAGAGTTGGAGTCCATCGTGCAATCTGGCACAAAGGTAAATCTGGACTATGTGATCAATGATGTTTTGGATGAATACCAGCAGGAAGACCTCTACGACTACTTCATGCAGGCAGAGTCTGACTCCGTTGCAGAAGCTTTGAAAGAAATGGAGGAGGACGAGTTTACAGAAGAAGATGTACGACTAATGAGAATAAAGTTTTTGTCAGAAATGGCAAACTAATCAATACGGCTTTACATGAATGTGGTAGAGCCAGACTTCGAGCGAATACACAAAAAGGATCGTCTTAGGACGATCCTTTTTGATTTCCAGCCTATCCAGATTAATGCACTTGCTGACCCAAGTCCTCCTTG
>JAHDDV010000289.1:5139-7339 GCA_020629205.1 Chitinophagales bacterium
AAAAGTGTCGATTTTGCACCCATTAAGTGCCCTTTTAGCAGGGTGTTGCTGATAATTCAGCCAAATCAAGACATATTGTCAGCAATCCTCAGATGGCATTAGATTTGACCTTGTAGGTAAAACAATAAACTAATCCATATGAGCACGCAAAAAGGTACCATAAATGTTCAAACGGAAAATATCTTTCCGATTATCAAGAAGTACCTCTACTCCGACCATGAAATTTTCTTGAGAGAGCTGGTTTCCAATGCCGTAGATGCCACGCAGAAACTGAAAACACTGGCCAATCGTGGCGAGGTCAGTGGAGACATTGGAGACCCACAGATTACCATCAGTCTCGATTCTGATGCCGGCACGCTGACTATCAGCGATCAGGGTATCGGAATGTCAGAAGCGGAAGTAGAAAAATACATCAATCAAATTGCCTTCTCCGGCGCAAAGGAGTTTCTGGAAACCTATGAAGACGAAAATGCCATCATCGGCCACTTTGGACTTGGTTTCTATTCTTCTTTCATGGTCTCCGACAAGGTAGAGATCATCACGAAGACCCACCGCGATGAGCCAGCAGTAAGCTGGAGCTGTGATGGCAGTCCAGAGTACATCATGGATGCCGCTGAGAAAACGGAGAGAGGAACAGATATCGTTCTTCACATTAATGAAGAGTCAAAGGAGTTTTTGGAAACAGCAAGAGTGCAAACTTTGCTGGACAAGTACTGCAAGTTCCTTCCTGTTGCCATCAATTTTGATGGGAAAGTAATCAACAACCCCAACCCGCTTTGGACAAAGTCTCCGGGTGATTTGAAGGATGAGGATTATCTTGCTTTCTACAAGGAATTGTATCCATTCTCTGAAGATCCACTGTTCTGGATTCACCTAAATGTAGATCACCCCTTCAAGCTTACGGGAGTCTTGTACTTCCCCAAAATGAAGCAGTTTGATGTGAAGAAGGAGAAAATCATGCTCTTCCAAAATCAGGTCTTTGTAACTGATGCAGTTGAGGAGATTGTGCCGGAGTTCATGACCTTGCTGCATGGTGTCATTGATTCACCGGATATTCCATTGAATGTTTCCAGAAGCTACCTGCAGAGCGATCCGAATGTCAAGAAAATCAATGGCTATATCTCTAAGAAAGTAGCCGAAAAGCTAAAGGATATCTTCAAGAAAGACCGTGAAGGATTTGAAGCTAAATGGGAGCACACGGGCATTTTCATCAAGTATGGTATGTTGAGCGATGAGAAGTTTTACGAGCGCTCCATGCCTTTCTGTTTGGTGCAAGATACCAAAGAGAAGTTTTATACTATCGATGAGTACAAGGAAGCCATCAAAGACCAGCAAACAGACAAGAACGAGAATCTGGTGATGCTTTACTCCAATGATGTGAAAGCACAGGATTCTTTCATCGCAGCTGCTCAGAAGAAGGACTACAATGTGCTAAATATGTCGACGATTATCGACACGCACTTCCTTGGGCATTTGGAGCAAAAGCTCGAAAAAATAAACTTCAAGCGCGTCGATGCGGAGACGGTAGACAAGCTGATCGACAAAGACGAAAGCTACGAGTCTTTACTTACCAGTGCGGAGGAAGAAACAGTAAAGAACCTGTTTACCAGAGTGACAGGTAGCAAGACCAGCCATGTAGAGATGAAGGCTCTATCTCCTGATGACCAGCCAGTCATCATTACCAAGCCGGAGCTTATGCGTCGATTTGAAGAGATGCAGCGCTACAATAATGCAGGAGCAATGCCAGGCTTCGGAGGCATGTACAATATTGTTGTAAACAGCAATCACCCTATGATTGGAAAGCTAGCTGCAGAAGATGCTGCGAACCGAGGAGCTAAAACCAAGCAGCTCTACGATCTGGCTCTGCTTTCTCAGAACATGCTAAGCGGAGCTGAACTGACCAGCTTCATCAATCGTTCTTTGGGCCTAATGGACGGAGAGGATTTGCCGGAGTACGATCTTCCGGAGCTTCCAAAAGAGCCGGAGCCGACAGCGGAAGATCTCGTGCTTGATCCCAGTGAGCTAAGCACTGAGGAAGTCGCAGAGGCATTGGCAGATGGGCCTGTTGTAGAAGAGATTGAAGATGCGGTGATTGAAGAAGAGACCTCTACCAAGGCTGATGACAAGTCAGACAAAGAGTAGGGATACTGCCCACTGGTGCCAGTCAAACTATCCATTACTTAGTTTGCGTAGCACTAGT